>NZ_JBIUYD010000021.1:0-78602 GCF_044744345.1 Kitasatospora sp. NPDC087315
CCGCACCCCCCCCCCCCCCCCGCCGGCCGCGCCGCGCCCCCGCGCGCCCCACCGGCCCGGGCGGGGGGCGCCCCCCCCCCCACCCCCACTCCGCCGGCCCCCCCCCCCCTCCAGGGGTTGGCGGCAGTTCGGGGCCGCCGTTCTCACGCTTCGTTCATTGCCGGGGCGTAGCGCTTCAGCCAGGCTGCGGGGTCGGTGATCTCGCTGACGGTGGGCAGGAGATTCTCGTCCCTGAGCAGGCGCTCGGTCACCGGGTACCCGCCGGCGTCGTGGAGGGCGCTGATGAACGCATCGCCCTGGTCGTAGATGTCGGGCCTGGAAGACCCTGCCCTGAGCTCGCGAAAGCGGTCAGTGTGGTCCGGCTCGCCGTCGATTCGGACATCGGCGGTGGCCACGCCGCACAGCTCCTTCATCGCCTGGCGCTGAACCCACTGGGCGTGGCCTTCGATGACGTGGTACGGGCTGCGGCGCTGCTCGGGCGGGAGGTTGGAGGCCTGGTCCTGGAGGCCCCACCGAAGGTGGACGTGGGGCATGCCGGGCCAGATTTTGTTCTGGGCGATGTGGGTCAGCTCGTGCACGAGCACGCCGGTCAGGTAGCGGTCGGTTGCCCGGCTCTCGGCGTACGCCTCGGGCATGATGATCATCTCCGGGTCGCCGACGGAACGGCAGACCATAGCGGCGTGGACCGTCGGCCAGGCGTCCATGGTCGTCTTCCTGTACTCCTCCCGGGCCTCCGGCACAAATGCCATGGTCTGGCTGCGTTCCTCTGAGTCGGCGGGGAAGGAGCTGGCGGCCAGCCGCACGATGCATTCACCGTGGTCGGCCATCAGGTCGATGAGCTGCTCGGTGCTGACGATACGGGCCGTCACCTGGTCGGGCAGGCTCAGTCGGGAGTGCTGCTCGGCCAGCGGCCTGGCCTTGGTCATGAGTCGGCTTATGCGATCGTAGGCGCCGCTGTCGACCTTGGCGTCGTTGTGGAGCGTGATGGTGGTCATGAACTCTGCTCTCTTGAATGGGAGTTGGCTGTTCGTCCGAGTATCGGTGGATGTCCCGCTATCGCTGAGCGATGCGGATCCACCGGCGGCAGGTTGCCGCAGATTCGGCACCACACCCGCACGGGCACCCGGCGGGCTTAACGGCGGTACAGGTAGGCTGTACTTTCCGTGTCATTTGTGTACTTTTCTCCTGTGTGGTGGTCAGGGGGCTGTGTGCAGCATGAGCAGCACTGCGATGAAGACCGCGATGCCGGCCAGCGACACCGCGTAGGCGGCGGTGAGCCGGCGGGGGTCACGCAGTCCCCGCCGGGCCTGTTCCACGGCGGAGCGGTAGTCCTCCAGGCCGTCGTCCATCACCGGTGTGTCTGGTTTCGATGGCGACGCATCCGCACCCGGGCATCGGCGGCCGCGGAGTAGTCGTACCTGGTGTTGGCGTCCCGTTCCTGCTGTGCGAGGCGTGCACACTCGATGCACCCGGGACCTGCCTTCGGTGTGCGGCTGGGGCCGGCCTTCTTCGCAGTACTCATCAGATTGGTTCCTCTGCCGGCACCATCAACCACGGTGTCACAGCCACGTGCTCGTAGCTCCGGTGGTCCTGGTGAACCTTGAGGTGCCGATACGCCCAGCGCTGCGCTTCCGCGAAGTCGTCACAGACGGGTCCCTCCTCCTCGCACGGCTGGCCGTCCTCGTACTCCCCCGCGCACCGGAACCGGTGGCGGACAGGAGGCCGGTCCGGTGCGACGTCGACCTGAAGCGTCCACTCCAGGAACCGCCACAGCCTGCGGACTCCTCGGCGTTCGGCGGGCGGGACCGGCAGGATTGCACGTCCACCCGGCGCAAGCGTGTTCAGGTCGGTCCGGGCCGTTCGTTCCGGGCTGTGGGGCGGTGAGGCCAGGACTGCCTCCCAGGGGTCGCCAGGCGAAGGTTCGTCGGAGCTCACGACGCTCTCCCTACCGTGCAGGTAATGCACTCGCAGTGCGCGAGGACCGCGCTCGTTTGCAGTGCGTTGGCCATCTTTTCAAAGTCGCCGAGCGGCCGGCTGCTCCGGTAGTCATCCAACGGCGTCCAGCCCACCAACGCTGCGCCGCTTCGTCGTTGCTCGAGGGCCGGTCTCAGCACGTCTCCGCGCGGTCGTTTCTTCGCTGCCATCACTACTCACTAACTCTGGTTGTCTGTCAGCACGTTGGTTGAATTTGTCCGCACGGATGTTGGCAGGGGATGTCTGGGCCGTTGGGGAGCTGTGTGCCAAGGGCGCTGTGTGACCGGCACCGGCGACGAAGCCGGCTGGTGCGGGGGAAAGGGGCGAGGCCACGGGTGGAGTACTCCATCGGGTCGGTCGGGGAAGGGGCGGTTTGGTGCGGGCCTGGCGAGCAACCGGGGGAGCGGTGACCAAGGGGGTTCGGTGCTCTGGCAACAGGCTCTGCCCGGGTGCCCCACACCCGGGCAGAGCCCCGTCTCCTTGGCCGTCGTTGGGCCGAGAAGAGTGCTGGCGCACTCCCGAGGGAGGGGGATGAGAGGGAGTGTGCCAGCGGTGCGGTGAACGCGGCGTCCTGGCGGTGTAGGACGTGCAGTTCACCGCCCCCGCCCTGCGACGGCGGGGGTTTGGTGCCCGGCGGCCCGGGTGGATGTCCCATGCGGGTCGCCGGGGGTCTACGGGCCGGACGGTTGGAGGCCTACGCGGCGGGTATGCGGTGGCCCAGCGTCCAGCTGCGGGGAAGGCCCCGAACCATCGGCCGGGGCCGGAGCCGGCGGGCCACTGCGTTGGCTCTGGCCGAGGCGATGAACGTTGTGACACCCTCGCCAGTCACCGTGGCCGCGTCGACTGCGGCCTGCGGTACCAGGAACGAGTCAGTGAGCTCGAACT
The DNA here is from genome assembly GCF_044744345.1 of Kitasatospora sp. NPDC087315. NCBI lineage: Bacteria > Bacillati > Actinomycetota > Actinomycetes > Kitasatosporales > Streptomycetaceae > Kitasatospora > Kitasatospora sp. NPDC087315. The sequence continues at coordinate 2,860 of NZ_JBIUYD010000021.1, forward strand.
CGGCCCAGACCCGTTTGCCAGTGTCCAGCATGTCAACGCCATGGGCATCAGCCATTTCGCTGACGAGTTGGAGGCCACGGCCGGTGGTGTCGTCATAGCCGGCTTCCCGGGCCTGCGGCCGGGTGTTGCTGGGGTCGGTGACTGCCACCCGCAGGTGTGCGGCGGTGACCGTCAACTCGACCGGCAGCAGCAGATCGGAGCGGTCCCCGCCGCACCCGTGCACGATGGCGTTGGTGGCCAGTTCAGCGAACAGCAGCTTGATGGTGAACGTGTCGTTCTCGCCCAGGTGCACGCCGATGCCGATCAGGTTCTCGGCTAGGCGGTGGCGGATGGCACCGATGGCCTGGCGCTCGGCGGCCAACGTGAAATCAGCTGAGAGCATGGCCGTTGTCCTGGTTGCTCGTGCTGAAGGCGGCATGAAGTGCCTGGTCGTCCGCGCCAAAAGGGGCCCACCCGCTGGCTGCGCTGGCCAGCCGCCAACGGCGGGTCAGGCCACTGGCGGAGTTGCGGCGGCTCGGTGGTGCGGGTTGGTGCAGGGGCGCTGATTCAGTGGCCATGTGGGCTTCCCTGACGATCGACGGCTGCTGCGGTGTTACGGCCGGGACGGGCTATGCGGTGATCGCAGCCCGTTCCGGCCACAGCGGCCAGCAGACGCTCCAGTTCCGTGGTGGCTACTGGCCCTTGGTCACTAGATTGCCGTCAGCGGAAGGCCTCGACTTTCACGAAAAGTGAAAGATCGTCATACGCCCGTTCGGACGATCCAGGCTGACAGCCGGGCTGTACGACGTGCTTCGGCTCGGGCCAGACTCGCCACGGTTTCGCGGACCAGTGGGTGCCGGGAAGCCTGGTGAGGTGCGGCCTCGTACGCCTCGTCGAGGTGGTTGAGGGCCGCGTCCGGCTTGGCGAGCCAGAGGTTGGCCCGGGCCAGGTCGATGTGGTGGTGCCCGATTCGGGTGGGGGCCCACCCGGGAGTGAAGCGGACCTGCTTCCCGGCGGAGACGGCTTGTTCGTGCTGGCCCGACTCGACGAGTGTCATCACCTTGTGCACGGCGACGTTGGTCGGGCCGAAGTGCAGGGAGAAGTCGGTGGTCTCGCCGGTGACCATGGCCACCCGCTGGGCTTCGGCCAGGTGGTGCTTCATCAAATCGAGGTCGCGGGCCCGCGCGGCCACGACGGCTGAGCCGAGATGCAGTTGCCCAGTGGCCACCAGTGCTCCGGGTGTCCGCGGGTCGGTGCCGTCGAGGTGGGCACGTCCGGAGTCCTGGAGGCGGCGGCAGGCATTCAGGTCCTTGGCCCGCAGGTAGGCGGTGACTCGCAGGTACTCGCGGGCGGCGCGCAGGCCTGGCGCCCGGTCGCCGGCATGCTGCGCTGCCCAGTCCATTCGGGCCAGTGCGGTTGCGGAGAGGTCGGCCATCCCGATGGCGATACCGACGGAGTGCCCACAGCGGTATGCCTCTGCCAGGAGTCCCCACGCCTGCCGCTGCTGCTCGCCTTTGAACTCGTGTGCTGCCGTGTGGAGTTCGGCGATAAGCCCAGGCAGGGCTTGTGACATCGGCTTGTACTTCGCGGCCTGGGCCAAAGTGTTTACGTGCCTCACGGCGGCCCGCAGCGCGCCGAGGGACCGCGGGCGAATGTGTTCCTGCGGGGGCAGGTCGAACAGGTCGAGCGCGGTGCGGATCGGGCTCATGAGCGGTAGAAGCGGGTCTGCGGCGAACATGCCGTCACTGTACGTCGGGCCTGGCTGGAGGTCGGCCGGCTCGATGCCGAGTGCCCGGGCCACCGCGTTGATGAACTCCGGGGTTGCGGGTTTGTCCCCGGAGACAACTTTGGTGAGCAGGCTGTACGAAACTCCGGCCAGCCGGGCGAGCTGAATGTGGCTGAAACCGCGTTCGTCCTCGTATGCCTTGAGGCGTTGCCCGATGCTGATGCTGCTGGGTGGTGCCATGATGTACCCCGTCCCGTGTGCGCCTTAGACCCGTGTGCACGGGACCGTACCCGTTTCCGGCTGGGTGTATGGCCCGTGCGAGAAACTGTCCCGGCGTGAAGGTGCCGCCGGGACAGTCCGGAACTGACGATCTTTCACTTTTCGTGCAACTCAGCCCACCCGTGCGACGGCATGCTGGTCCATACGAGCTGCGGACCAGTAGCCGAGGCCTGAACGGGCAGTGAGAGCCTGTGGCGGCCCGGCAGCGGCCTGCGGCTGCCGAGACCTACAGGGAAGGCACGACCGTGACCACGACCGTAGAACGGCCCGCCGGCGGCACGTCGATCGATCGGGTGAAGGACGCCCGCAGCCTGCTTACCCCCACCGAGTTCACCGACGTCCTTGCCGTCGTCATGCGCAATAACCCGGAGATGGCCCACGAGACGGCGGAGCGCGTCGTCACCCAGTCGCTGGCGTTCGTCGCCGCCTGTTCCGAGTTCCCGCAGTTGCGGCTGAAGCCCAGCAGGGTTGTGGACGAGGGCTGGCACGCGCAGATCCTGTGCACCCGGATCTACGCCCGGCTGTGCGGCACCCTCGGGCTGTTCGTTCACCACGTTCCCGAGGCCCCCGACGTCACCCGCCATGACCCGGACGCCTTGCGGCGGACCCGGCAGGCCATCACTGCCGCTGGCTACACGGTTGACGCGGAACTGTGGGGTGCACCCACGGACACTGCAATCCCCGTTGCCGCGAGCTGTGAGCACTCCGAGCCCCCGCCGGCCGGCTGCGGGTTCGACTGCTCGAACACCGGCCCCAACTAGCGATCGGTACACGCGGGTTGTGCTCAGCTGGCATGCTGGCTGCCATGGACGAGACGACCATCCCGCTGGATGCTCCCCAGTGGCTGCTCCAGCACATCGACGCCGAACGCGCCGTGGCAGCTGGTTGGGCCCATCCCTCCGAGTTGATCTCCGTGTTCCCTGCGGAGGGCAAGCAGTACAACCACGTGGTGGGCGCGTCACCCACGGACTGGGTGCACTGGGTACGTCTCCCTCGGCAGGGACCGGTACCGAAGAAGCGGCACAACCGGGCGCCGACTGCCGGGGACGGCGAGACACTCGACACGGTCGAGTACACGGGCCCCCAGCAGCGGCCGCGCCCACAGGCGGCCTGATCCCCTGACCTACGGCCTGGGTGCCCGAGAGAGCGTCTCAGGGCACCCAGGCCGCCGCTGTTGCCCGCCCTGCACTCGCCGTAGGTCGGCGCAGGACCCGGCCGCACATCACCGGTTCGTGGCCAGCAGCCGCGGGCCGACACCGAGCCAACGGGGTACGACCGGGTTGGCCGCGATGTCGTGCTGCCCCTTGTCGGTGGCCACCAGGTAGATGATCTGCCGCAGCCCGTCCCGCTCGGCCTCGGGCGCCCGTACGCCAGTGGCAACGTCGGCCTGGATCGGGCGCAGCGGGTGCGCCTGGATCCGGACCGGGCCGTTCTGGGTGTCGGTGAGATGCTGGTTGGCGATGTGGAAGTTGTCCGCGCAGTCGAGGCCGGCGGCCAGGGCGGCCTGGTCGATGCGATCGCCGAGCTCGCGGCCGCCAACGGTCCAACGGTAGAAGACGCGGGCGCCGCCGTCGGGCTGGCGGATGCTGATCCACAGGAACGTCTCGGGCTCGAAGCCGTCGGCCAGGCCGTCGACGAAGGCTTGTTCGGCCGGCCGCGGGTCGAGGTCCAGACCGAGCTGCAGCACCGTGGCTTCGAAGGTGAGATCGAGGGTGGCGGTCACCGGGTTACCTCCAACGGGTACGGGTTGAGGACGGCCTGGGCGAGCTGCTCGTTGGTGTCCAGGTCGGTGGCGGTGGCCTGGTGCGGACCGGGGACCGGGATGTCGAGGGTCAGGGCGAGGCCGTCGCGGGCGGCGTGCGCCAGCCAGCGGGTCCAGCGCCGGGGACCGTCAGTCCGGCCGAAGCTGCCGATGTTCCAGGGGTAGACGACGATGTCGCGCAGGTAGAGTTCCTGGCCGCTGTCCTGATGGGCGATCTCGATGCGGACAGTGCGGAAGTCGGTGCCGGCCAGGTTGCGGAACACGATGTCGTCCCCATCGAACTCCAGCATGCCGTAGGGCTTCGGGTCCGGCTGCGGGTTGTGCCCGGGCTCGCCGGTGACGGCGTAGAGGTAGATCCGGGAGCGCTCGCGGTCGCCGTAGAACTGGGCGTCGGTCAGGGTGCGGCCGTCGGCCAGGTGCATGGTGCTGCGTGCGATCCCGTCGATGGTGGGCGGCTGCGCGCCGAGGCGCTCGCGCAGGGCCTGTTCGGCGGCGTGTTGGGAGGGCCACCACTCCAGGTGGGTGTGGGAGTCGATCGGGTCGGTGTTGGCGGGCTGGGGCCACCAGCGGCCCCACAGGCGGGTCGTCACTGCTTCACGACCTTCCGCAGGATTGAGTCGGCCAGGGCTTCGGCGAGGTCGAGGTACGGCATTTCGGCGAGCCCTTCCTCGGTCTCGCTGTCGAGGGCTTCCAGGTCCTGGGCCAAGACCTGGACGAGGTGTTCGCGGTCCACGGTGTGTTCCTTCGGGGTGGGTTGGGGGCAGAGTACGCCCGTCCTGGCGGGTGGTTACTGCGGGTCGGTCGGGGTCTTGCTGGGTCGGCCGGTGGTGCGGATGTCGGCGTAGCGGCGGACATGGTCGACGACGAACACCGGGCGGCCGTTGACGGTGGTGGCGACCGGCACCTGCCGCTGGAACTCCGGCGAGTTGACCCTCTTGTAGGCGCCCGCGCGGCTGATGCCAAGGATCTCGCCGACGCCGGGTACGTCGGTCAGCTCCGGAATGTCCGGGGCCCTGTAGCGGCGGTCCCGTTCCTTCGTGGACATGATCTCGATCGCGGCGATGGGGGCGGAGCCGTGGACGGTGCGCAGCGCGGTGCCGATGGTCTCCACGGCCTCGGTGTAGGCACGTTCGGCGGTGGGGGTCGTGGTGGTGATCATGACGGCGAAGTTCCCGTTGGGCGTGGTGGTGGGGGCCGGTTCGAAGTCGGTGAGCAGGTCCATCATCTGGTCGTGGACGTCGTCGGCTACGTGGGTGGCGTACTCGATGTATGTGCTCCACTGGGGGATCTGGCGGTTGTTCATGGGCTGTCTCCTGGTGATGGTTCAGCGGGGTGATGTCGGGGCGGGTACGGGGTTGCCCCGGGGGCGCCTTGCGGGGCGCCCCCGGGGTGGGTGTCAGGGCTTGAACCCGGCTCGCTTCAGGACTGCGAGGACGTTGGCCATCGCTCGGTGGTCGCTGGGGCTTCCGGGGAGGGTTGCGACCCGGGCGCCGTTCTTTCGGACGGCGTAGTGGCCGCTCTTGGTCTGTCCCACCTCGAACCCCTGCTTCGTCAGCTTCTTGACCAGGTCTCGCAGGTCCTTGTTCATCGTATCCCCTCTGGTTTCGCTCCGACAACCATTAAGGTACATAAATGGGTTACATTTGTCAACCCTTTATCGGTGTCACCCTCCTCTACCAGGCCTTCAGCCCTTCGACAGGAGGGCATCCACGAACGCCTGATGCGGGTCTGCCGGGGTTCCGTAGCCGGGCATGTCGAAGCGGACCACCCGGCCGCCGCCGTAGATCGACTCAACCGGCACCGGCAGTGCAGCCGGCCAGCGCCCGGCACGCACGCCGTCCTCCAGCACCTGCCGAAAGGCGCTGGTGCAACCACGCAGGCTCCGGCCGCCATGCCGCACCTCGTCCGCCTCGATGTGGCCGTCGTTCTCGACGGCAGCGAGCAGGATCTGCTGGGCTCGGGGCGGGAGGCGGTCGTAGTAGGCCCGGGCTCGCTTCGGAGTCCACCGGTTGTCAGGCTCGGCGACAGCGACGTTGCTGGCATGCTCGGCCAGCAGGGCGAGCAGCTTCTTCTGGAAGGGGGCAGAGGAGTTGTTCACGGTCACGGTGATCTGCATGGCCAGCAGGGTCTCATGATTCTTACAACGAACACTAATAAACGGGGGATGAACATCCGATCCGGTGATTCGCCGGGGCTGCGGCCTGGCCCTCCGCTACGCTCTCGCCATGACAACTACCGCACCACACCGTTGTGATGAGGTCTGTGTTTGCCCGGTGCACAGCACCCAGCTGATCTACAGCCCCGCCACCAACGACCACGCCTGCCAGGAAACCGACTGCGAACACGGCCACGGTGGCTTGGACGGGTCCGCTCTGGCACTTCACAACTTGGGAACCGCCGCTCGCAGTGCCGCCGTCACGATGGCCGATCTGAACAATGCGGAGTACGACTGCGATCCGCAGCCGTTGGCGACCGCGCGTTCTACGACGGCCTCGTGACAGGTGCCCAGCCGGGAGTCAGGCGGGCTGCCGCCGGCTCAGGACGGGGCCGGCCACGTGCGCGCCGTCCTCCTCGATGAGAAGAGGCGGGCAGGTGGGGCAGGAGTAGAGGTTCTGGGAGCCGATCCAGCGCCAGCCGGCCATCCAGAGCGGTCGGTGGTCCCGGTCCTCGGGCACTGCGGCGGCGTTCTCGCATCCGGTCGTGGTGCACACGATGGCGTCGGACTTCGACATGGGAGTGCCTTCTCTGCTCGAGGTGGGAGTCCAGGCTATCCCGCTGCCGGCCGGCCCCCGGCAAGTTTGTACCACCTTTCGTATTGCGTCCTCTAAATACACTTAGAGGACGCAATACAAAGGGTGGTACAGATAGGATGCCGGTGTGACCAACGATGAACTGCGCACCGCCAACCTCGGCCTGATGCCGGGCACCACCTTCGACAACACCCTGGCCCGCACCATCGACATGGCCGTCGCTGTCGAGACCTACTACTCACAGGCCGCCAGCCTCGGTGTCCCCCGGGAACGAGCTGCGGCCCTCCTCCGTGAGGCACAAGGGCTTGCCGCAGGAAGCACCCCGGCCAAGGAAGAAATCAGCACGGCACGCAGCCTCGCCATCGCCGAGGCGATGCGGTGACTGATGACCTGGTGGCGTTCCTCCGCGCCCGCCTCGCCGAGGACGACTACGCGGACCATCCGGACTACCGCCCGGAGTGGGCACTGCCAGCACCAACCACCAACCCGGCCTGACAGAACCGCAGCGAAGGGAACACCTTGTGTACATCACCCTCGACGAGATCAACACCGTCCACGACTTCGTCGCCGCCCGCCTGACGGAGCATTCGCGGGCCCTGGCCGACGTACTGGGCGAGGATCACCCCGCCCTCGACCTCGCCCGTGCTCTGGAGGCCACCGCCCGCGCCGCACGCGCCGGTGCCGTCGTCCTGCCGCTCGGGGCCAGCACCACGGACTCCGGCGAAAACGTGGACCTCGGTGCGGGCAGCATCGGCTGGGACCTTCTGGCCGCCGCCGCCCGTACCTGGCGTACCCACCCCGACTACCCGGCCGCCGCCGACCGGAACTTCCACGACATCCTCCACGCCGAACTGCAGGCAGTCGTCGAGCAGGCACGCCCCTCGGTCCAGCACTCCTTCGAGCTGACCTCCAAGGCCGGGGACCTGCGCTTGGAGTACACGAACTCCGTGGAGCTGGAGTGGGCACTGCGCCGCGGTCTGGAGGCCAGCGCCCCGTTGTGCGGGCTGGCCGACTGCTGCACGACCGTGCTCATCACCACCTCCCCTACCGAGTCGGCCGCCAGCTTCAACGATGTTCGTTCGGCCAGGATCTCGGTGCGCTGCAACGAACCGCGCTGCACGACGCAGCAGGCCGCTCCCGTGGTGGCGTCATCGTGAAGTGGTTCCGCCGATACCCAGCCGCGCCGCCCGCTGAGCGGTCGAACCCCGTACGGATCGCGGTCCTGGAGCACGACCTGCTCGGCATCGAGCCGGCCCCGGGCAGCGCGGCCGCCCTGGCCGTCGCGCTGCGCCGCACCGGTACCTGCGTCGAGCACCGTCCGGTCGAAACTACGGAGTTGCGCAGTCCATGCCCGACGGCCATCTGTGCGGGCTGCGGCACGAACATGACGGATACGCCGGACGGCTGGGTGGTCGCGGGCACGGAGGAGCCGTGAGCGGGAACCGGCTGCCGGTGCCGGCGGAGGAGGTGGTTGAGGGCGAGCTGGTCGAGGACGAGGACCAGGCGCTCGTTCAGTTCGGACTGCCCGCTTTCGACGCCGAGGAGCCGTTGACTGCCGAGGCGGCCGAGGATCTGGAGGGCGCCCGGCCAGAGCGCACCAAACGGACGTACGACGAGCAGTGGCTGTACTTCGAGCGCTGGTGCGCGGCGGAGGGCCGACGGCCGGGTCCGCGGACGGCGGAGACGACGATGGTCTCCTATATCTCGCACCTGCGTCGGCACGGCGGCCGGGACAGGACGGGGGCGCCGGTCTCCTCGCTGCGGCTGGCGATGGCGGCGATCCGGGACCGCAATGCGGACGCGGGGTTCGCGAAGTGGCCGCCGACGCGGGCGGCGAACGCCCTAATGCGCAAGCAGGCCTCCCGGTTCGCGGTGGAGAAGCGCGCACCGAAGTCGTCGCCGCCGGTCGACCGCGCCCGGGTCGCCGAACTCCAGGCGGGTGTGACGGCCAGCAGCGAACTCGCGCGCTACCGGGACCTGGTGATCCTTCACCTCGGCTACCGCACCCGGGCCCGGCGTTCGGAGCAGGCCTCCTATCGGGTCGACTCGATCGCTTTCGTGCCGCTCGCCGACGGCGGCGAGGAGATGATCGTTGGCAAGCGCACTAGCAAGAACGACCGCTGGAGCACGGGCAAGGAGTACACCGTGCGGGACCCGGTGGCGATCGCGGTGGTGCGCCGGTACCTGGAGCTGCTCGCCGAGTACGGCCAGGCCGACCCCGAGATGCCGCTGCTACGCGGCATCACCCCCAAGGGCGGCCTGATGCCCGTACCGGAGACCGGGATCGGGATGACTGGGCACAGCGTGAACCGCGCGTTGAAGCGGATGATCGCCCGGACCCCGGACTTCGACGCGCCGGAGGCGACCAGCCACGGCCTGCGCGCCGGCGTACCGGCCGACCTCGGTGCACAGGGCTACAGCGGGGCCGAGATCCTGGCCATCACGGACGGCGACTGGGCGTCGGAGAAGATGGCCACGCACTACGCCAAATCCGGGGCGCGCCGTGGCGGCAAGAGCAGCAAGGGCCAGGCGCAGCAGGCCCTGGACGACCTGACCATCCCGCTACCCGCAGACGGCACACTGGGGTCGTGACAACCATGACGCTGCTCAGCTACGACGGTCCGCTACACCTCGGCGGCACGCTCTTCGAACGGGCTCGCCTGAAGGAGCACGCTGAGGACGATGGGAATGGCGGAGTGCAGCGGTGGTGGGAGGTGATGGCCACAACAACCGTGGACCAGGCCCCGGTCCTCTCGAGAGCGTGGGAAGCGGAGAGGCTGCCGGTGGCGGTGCCGGGACAGGGAGACGGGTGGGCACGGGTGACGAGCCTCATCCCGGTGAACGAACGGGTCTGGACTGTGGAGGTGCGCGGGATCGGGCCATCGCCCTTGACCCGCGCTGGCCTTGCTTCCACCAAGGCCCCGGTTCAGACCTCACATGGGACATAGCCACAGATCAAGGGCCGTTCTCTGACCGTCGGTGGGGTAGTTGTCGGTGGCGGGCGGTAGGTTGTGGGTGGCGCCGAGAACGCCGCTTCGGCCCCGGCAGGCCTTCCTGCCGGGGCCGTCAGCTCTTGGCAGCCCGGGTCAGGGGGTGGCGTACCAGCTGGAAGGCGACGGTACGGGGCACGGGCTGGATGGTGGTCTCAGGCATCGTGAGTTTCCGGGGTGATGGTGCGGGTGTCGACTTCGAGGTAGGCGCGACCGCCGGGATAGTGGGAGGGCGCAGTGGTGGTGAAGCGCTCAGCGAGCAGGCGGGTGACGGTGTCTACGGCCTGGTCGTCGCCGGTGATGCGCACGCGGGCGATGCCGGGCAACGGGGCGGGGTGTTCACGCCGCCGGGGGCGGGCGTCAGACATGGCGGGCCCCCGCAGCGTTCGGACCGAGGGTGTCCAGGCGTTCGTCCACTCGGCGGGTTGCCTCGTCCAGGCGGGGCTTGTGCGGCTGCTCGCTGGTCCGGCCTGTGCTGGTGCGACACGGATTGCCGTTGTCGGCTCCGCACTCGACGCGTGGGCAGAGGATCGTCAGCACCTCGTCGGCGATCGCTGCGGTCCGTTCGACGGCTCGGCGTGCAGCGGCAACCTTCGACTCCACGAAGTACACGCCCTCCATGGCTTCGGGAAACGTGGTGGTCTCGGTGCGTAGCCAGCGTGCCATTGGGTGGTCGGCGGGGACCGGGCGTCCGCGGTTGGCGAGGTGGAGCAACTGCTTGTAGGTGGGAATTACGGCGGGTGGGTAGTCCCTCGGGCCGGCCGGGCGGGTCTCGGACCGGGCAGCCGCGCCCCAGCCGCGGCCGTCGTCGAACGTGGCCGCAAGGGGGATGTCGCCGGCGACGGCAGCGGCGAGGCGTTGCACGGTCCCGGCTTCCTTGGACAAGGATTCGGCGGTGCGGCGCAGGTCCTCGATGAGGTCGGCAAGTTCGACCGGCACGTCAGGGGTTTCGGCGGCGTAGGCGACCTGGTTGAGGAGGACGGCGGCGGAGGAGATGTGGCCGGTGATCTCCTCCAGGGTGATGCGGCGGCCGGCGCGCAGGTGTGCGGTGTCGGACTCGTCGGTGCTGGTCTGCTGGGTGGGGGTGGTGGTCACGGTCGGCTCCCGTCGGTCGGCAGCTGGGGGTGGGCGTTGCGGGCGGCGGCACGGTGGTTGAGATAGGCGTGAACACGGTCGCCGCCGAAGACGGTCAGCCCGGCCAGGTTCGCGCCTGCCCACTGCCCGAGGGTCAGAGCGACCTCGCGGGCGTCCTCGACCTCGCGGCCCGGACGCAGGTAGCTCAGATACGGCACCGCGATACGGACCAGGCGTTCGGCCGCGGCAGGCTGGTCGGAGCGGGCAGCGGCGTCGGCGGCGACGGCAGACAGGATCTCCACCGTCGTCGGCCCGGCCGGGTGCTGGTGCTGCTGGGCCTGGCGGACCCCCTCACCGTGGTCGAGCAGCCAGCGGTGGAGCCGGGCGTGGTCCTGGTCCAACTGCAGGAGGATGTAGGCGGTCAGCTCGACCGCCAGCCACTCGGTCAGCGCCAGCGAGTCCTCCGGCAGCGTTCCCGCGGCCTGCCAGCTCTCCAGCGCGGCGGTGAGCTCCCGGTACATCGTCCAGTTGGCCGGCGGCAGGTCGGTCCCACCGCGGTGGTGGTGGGATACCTGGTCCAGAGCGTTCGCCCGCACTAGTCGAACCGCCGCAGTGTGCGGCTCGATCCGGTCCGCGGCGGGCATGGGCACCAGACGGCGACGCCGGCTCACATGAACCTCGCACGGGCGATCGTGGCAATGGCGCCAGCATCGAGGCTGCCGTCATCGGGGGCCCCGGGTCCGGCGACCAGGATGTGTTCCGTGCGGTCGATCAGGTCCCACCAGTTGTCGGGCAGGCAAACCCGCTCGGCGGCCTGCCACAGCACCTCCTCGTCCCAGCCCTCGGCGTCGACGCGCACGAGCTCTTCCAACGAGCGGGTGGCGATGTCCAGGCGCGCGCGCCAGCTGATGTCCATGGCTGGGAGGCGGCTCTCGTCCCAGGCCTTCCAGCCGGTGCGGCGGCGCAGGTCTTCCAGGCCGGCGGCCGCGGATTGGGGGTAGAGGGTGAGCATCGGCAGCGGCGGCTGGCCGGGCAGGACGATTTGGGTGAGCGTCACGCCGTAGGTGCCGCCAGCGGGTTCGGGGTCGGCCGGGTCGATGCCGAGGTCTTCCAGGGTGACCAGCTGGATGCCGGGCGCGCTCTGCTCGTCGTCGGGCTCGGCACCTGCGGCCCAGTGGTCGAGGACGTCGTTCAGCAGCTCGGTGACCTGGGCCTCGGTCATCTTCTCCAGCAGGTCGAGGCCTGCGCGGGCGTGTTCCTGGCAGTCCGGGTCACTGCCGGCGCCGCGCGCCGCGGCCCACCAGGCCCTGATGGGCTCGGAAGTGAACGTGCCGGGGCCGCTGGCCAGGCGGGTGAGCGGGTTGTCGAACGCGGCGCCGGCGAGTGCTGCGACGGTCGGCCGGTCGGCGGCCAGCTTGGGGATCGCGGAGGCCTGGCAGGGCTGGCAGCCGGCCCGGCACGCGGCAACCAAGGCGGCGGCCAGGCGGGTGTTGACCGGCCGTCCGGCCGCGTGCGGGATGGTCTTCAGCATGGTGAGGTCGGGGCCCTTGTGGTGGTGGCCCGTGCCGCCTGCGGCCGCCGCCCGCCGCATGCCGGTGTTGTCCATGCGCCGCTTGGCGGCCTTCTTCTGGGAACGGTTGTGCTTGGGCATCGCGGTCTCTTTCAGCGCGCACGATCAACGGGGGGTACGGTCCCGCGACCCGACCCCCCGGCGCGCGATGGACTCAGCGAGCAGGGGGTGGTGAACCAGGTTGAGCTGACGTCGTGTGCGGTGCGGGAGTACGCCCGGCTGCGCCGGTGCCGCTCCTACCACCTTGGCCGCTGTGCCGCCCGTTCGCGGGGCCGTACGGCGGGACTCGGGCCCTCACACACGGCCCACCCGCCCACCATATCGGTCGCGATGCCGGGCTGTCTCAGGTTCCGGGGATCGGGTCCTGGTCGATGTCGTAGCGCATCGTGCGGTCGGGGGCGGTGGCGCAGTGGGGGCCGAGGCGTTTCCAGCGGGATTCGGGGGCGCGCAGAGGGCGGTGACACTCCCGGCACCGGACGAGCGGGGCGGTGCGCCGCTGGACTCCGGTGCCGGGCAGGGCCGGCTGCTCCGTGCTGGTCACGGCCGTGATCCTAGGTCAGGCTGTGGTGCTGGAGCAGCGCCCGGCCGATCGCGGTGATGGCGAGCGGCCTGGTCCAGGGGCTGGACGCGGTCCGGTGGGGTGCGGGGTCGGCGAGGCCTGCGGCGACCAGGGCGGCGTGCTGCTCGGGGGTATCGGGCTCGAACAGGCCGCGGTAGTGGGGGTCGGCGCGGGCGAGTGCGGCCAGGTCGTCGGGGTTGGGGGTGAGGTAGTCGAGGACGGTGTCCTGGTCGCCGTCGAGGATGAGGCGGGTCTCCTGCTGGATGTGGGCGTAGCCGGCCTGGTGGCCGTGGCCTTGCCAGGCCGGGGACCGGGCGGCCCAGTTGCGTAGGGAGCGTTCGGGGTCGGGGTGGTCGGTGAGGGCCTCCAAGATGGCGGCCTTGGCCGCCTCGAGGCCGTGGCCGTAGTCGTCGGCCGGGCCCGGGTTGCCAGGTTCGGCGAGTGCGGTGAGTGCGGTCTTCAGCGCGCGTTCGCGAACGGTGGTGGTGTGCATGGTGGTTCCCCCCTTCGATGCGGCGCCGACCGGAATGGCCCGGGCGGCGCCGCGTGGTGTTGTGGTGGTGCTCAGCTGGGGATGACGTGGTGTTCCCAGGCAGTGGCGATGGCGTTGAGGTCGAGTTGGTCGGGGCGGTGGGTGGCGATGTCGTGGCCGCACTGGCAGGAGGTGATGAACTCGCAGTCGCCGTACTGGAGGATCAGAGCGTGTCCGCCGGCCAGGGTGGCGGGGTATTCAGGGTCGGAGACGAGGATGCCGTGCTGGGCGGCCGCGGTGGCTGCGGCGGCCCAGGCGGTGCGGATGGTGTCGGGCAGGTCGTCCCAGGCGGGCATCGGCTTGCCGAGGTGGTTGAGGCCGCCAGTGGTGTCGCCGTAGGCCTGGTAGGCGATCTGGGCGGGGGTCTGGTCGGGCATGGGGGTCTCCTTCGTGGTGAGCAGGTTCTCGAAACAGTCGGCGATGTCGCCGCGGCCTGGGTGGGTGGGCTGGGGCACGGTGGTGGCGCTCCTTGGGGGGCGGGCGCCGGGCGCTGTGGGGTGCCCGGCAGCGATGCGGGTAGTCAGAGGCGGATGCCGTGGCGGAGCTCGTGGACGGCGAAGGTGTGCAGTTCGCGGTTGTAGCGGGCGTCGTTGAGGGCGTGGTGTTCGGGGGTGGTCTGGGCGGGCAGGAGCGGGGGGTTGCCCGCGAGGTGGATGAGGGTCTGGATGTCGGTGGCCCAGCGGGGGACGTATGCGGGCATGTAGTCCCAGTCGTTGTCCCAGAGCTGGTGGAGCCGTACGACATCCTGAGCGGCGTACCAGGCGTGCAGGTGGGCGTCGCCGTTGTCGTGGCGCAGGTAGAGGGCGGTCTCGCGGGCTATCTGAGTGCGGGGCTTGACGTCGGGGTGGGTGTGGTCGAGATCGCCGTCGGGGGTGAGGGGCAGGTGCGGCAGGACGTTCGCGGTGAGCCAGGGGTTGGTGCGGGCGGTGGTGAAGTCCGCGTCGGCGTTGACGGCGTAGTAGTCGTGGCCGTGTTCGTCGGTGAGGGCGATGGAGAGAAGTCCCTCGGGGCCCGGGAGGGTGGTGACGAACTCGGTGTCGAGGAAGATGTTGCGCAGGTTCACGGGTTCTCCGGTGCGGTCGGGGTGGGGTGGTTGATGAGGACGTGGCCGTCGGTGTACCAGGTACAGCCCTGGTCGCTGCAGAAGACGTTGTGGTGGGTGGGGCATCGGGCGTGGTAACGGTCGACGGCGGCGGTCAGGGTGGGGTGGGCTGGACGGCGCAGGCCGATGCTGCCGGTGACGCCGGTGCCGTTCCAGGTGGTGCGGACCTCGGCGCCGAACGCGGCCAGGGTGTCGGCGAGGGCGGCGAGTTCGCCGGCGGCGAGGACGTTGCGCGGCCCCGGCTCCGAACGCTCAAAGTCGAAGTCCATATCGACGATGTCGACCACGAAGACGGGCAGGTTCATGGCACCGGTGGGGGTGACGGTGTAGTGGCGGTTGTCGTGGGTGCCGAGCGTGGTGCCGTGGTGCTGGAGGATCGCGCCGTCGGGCTGTTCGGTGTCGTAGAGCCAGGCGAGGCCGGCAATCAGGATCCGGTGGACAGGGTGCTGGCTGCCGGAAGCGGGATCGGTGAGGGTCACTTGGTCCACCAGGTGGGGGTGTGCTCGTGGACGAGCTCGCGGGCCCACCCGGGCAGTTCGGCGGGCTCCAGGTCGAAGGTGTTCTTCTGCTGGGTGCCCTTGTAGTAGGCGGTGAGCACGGTGGTGACGGTGTGGGGGAGGGCGGAGCGCTCCATCTGGTTGTGGGTGATGGTGAGGCGTATCGGCTCGACGGCGTTGCCCTGGATCTGCTCTACGGGGTAGTCGTGCAGGTTGAGGGTGATGCGCTGGCGTTCGCTGTCGGGGGTGGCGGTCGGGATGGTGGTGGTGTTCATCTTGGAGTGCTCCGTTCGTGGACCAGTGGCGGCCGGGGTGTGCGGTGTTCGGGCTGGGCCAAACGGGGGTGGCGTGATGAAACGGGATTCGGTTACGCTGCACGCGTAGTGCGATAGTCGCAACTCCGCCCAGGCCGTAGCCCCTTTGTGGGCGCGGCCTTTTGTTGTTCCCGGGGGCGGCGTGTTCCCACAACCTACCATAAATGACTTGCAAAGTGGATGCCTTTTATGTGAGAGTCGTGCTTGCCGGACGAACCGGCCGGCCGCCGACCACCGCACCCGCATGGGCCGGGGCCGCTCACGGATAGGAGACTGGGGGATGTCGACCGCAGTACTCGCGCCGTCCCGCAGGGACAGGCGCGGACCTCCGAGAGGACTCCTCACCGTGCCCCTGCCCCGCGACCCGGACCAGCCGTCGTCCGTCCGCCGCACCACCAAGCCGCACCGCGACATCCGACCGAATGTGACAGCCGGCCGCTCCGTCTACCTCGACGCCGAGATCAAGCAGCTGGCACAGCAGAAGGTCGAGGCGGACGACGACGGCCTATCCCTCGCGGACCACATCCGCAAGGGCTGGGACAAGTTCATGGCCGGCGAGCTCGTGATGCGGCCGGCCAGGCGGGCCCAGCGCGGCACCGGCGCCAGCAAAGCGCGCCTGGTCCAGTGGGAGTCCGACGAGTACTGGGAGGCGCTGGTCACCAAGTGCGACCTGATCAAGGAGCAGGTCGGGTTCAAGATCAACCCGTCCACGGTCGCCGAGCAGTACCTACGCGAGAACTACCTGGGCCTGGCCGACGAGGACGAGGACGCCGGGTAGCCGCACCACCGCGGGGATCCGGCGCCTGACCACCGACAACCGGGCCCGACGTCTCCGCCCCCGAACAATCGCATAGGAGAGAGTGTCCCCATGGCTGCAACGGCCACCGGGGCCCCCGTCAACGCGGGGGCCCTGATTCCGCACACCCTGCTGGGCAACCAGCTGCGCCGCGCACTGAAGCAGGCACGCCCGGCGCGCATCATGGTCGACGGCCCGTCCGGGTCCGGCCAGACCTGGACCGCGCTCGACCTGGCCACCGGCCTGGCCACCACCACGGGCCTGATCGGCGTGATCGATACCAACGGCGGCGCGTCGCTGCGCTACGCCGGAGAAGACGGCGACGGATTCGACTTCGGCATCATCGAGTTGACGTCGTTCGCTCCCGAGAACCTGTGCATGGCTCTGTATGAGTTCGGCACTGCTGGCTGCGATGTGGTGCTCGTCGACTCGTTCAGCGCGTTCTGGTCCGGGTCGGGCGGTCTGCTGGAACTGGTCGACGCCGAGACGGCCAAGGCCGACCAGGCGGCCGCGCGCGCCAAGCAGCCCCGGCCGGGCAGCTCGGCCGGATGGAACGCGGTCCGGCCCCGCGAGCGGATGATGACGGAGGCGCTTCTCGCGTTCCCTGGCCACGTCATCGTCACCGTAGGCACGGTCACGGAGACCGTGCTGGAGGAGACGGCCTCCGGCCGGGCGGTGCCGCGCCGCCACGGGCTGAAGCTCGACCAGCGCCAGGGCGTGGAGGCGCCGTTCGATGTGGCGCTGAGCCTGCTGCCTGGCACCGATCATCACGCTGTGGTGGCCAAGAGCCGAGTCCGTGCGCTGGACGGGCAGATCCTCAAGTTCGGCGAGCGGCCGGCCAGGGAGGTCGGCCGGCAGATCGCCGAGTGGGCGGTCGACGGGATCGACTGCGCCCCGCTGTCGGAGTTCTACACCACGGTGTACAACCAGGAGGCGACGGTGGCGGATCTGGAGCGGCTGCGGGGCCGGATCGCCGATACTCGGGCGCACGGCATGGCCGCGTTCAACGTGATGCCGCGCCAGGGCAACGGGCTCGCCGAGAACCACGGGGATCCGATCCCGCTCGGTGTCCTCGCGCAGCGCAGGCTGGAGGCTGCCCGGGCTGCCGAGACGCAGGCCCGCCGCTTCGCGCCCCCCGCACCGCCCGAGGCCTCCGTGCCTGTCCCGCCCCCGGCGCCGCGTCCCGTTTCCACCACCCCGGTTAGCGACGGAGATGGTGGCCGTGAGCGGCGGCCGGGCCGGGACGGACCGACCAGCATCCCCGAGGAGATCGACACCGTCGGCGAGACCGAACCCGCCCGCCTGGCCCTGGCCGCCGCCGTCGCCATCCTGCGCAGGCCCGACGCCTGGGACACGCAGCTGCGGGTCGCGGAGGCATGGGCCCATGCCATCAAGACGAACGTCCTTGACCTGTCGCTGCTCTGCGAGGACGGCCGGATGCGGGTACTGCGGGATCTCCTTCAGGACCGCCAGGCCGAACTGAAGGCGAACATGCTGTTCGCCGACACCCCAGCCTGACACCCCCCTTCGGGACCGGGCCCGTCTTCACCCCGGACGCCCAGGCCCCTTTGGAGGGGGCCCGGGCCAGCACCACCACCCCGCCGTGCCCGGCCGGACGACACTGTCCGGCCGGGCACACCGTTCCCCGGGAGCGCCGCCGTGCGCCGCAATACCCTCCCTGCCCTCATCGCCCTCGCCGCGCTCACCGCCGGCTGGCTGGGCCTGCACCGCGCCCGCCGCGGCGTGGCCGCCGCCCGCGCTGACGCGCTCACTGCCCGGTTCGAGACCGCAGTAACCGCTCACCACCTCTCTCGCCGGTCTCCCGGCTCCTGACCCCGGAAAGGGGGGAAGCACCCATGCCCAAGAAGCAGAAGTCCATGACGAAGGCACAGAAGGCCGCCCGGGCCCGTCTCATCGCCTGGGACACGCTGACCAGGGCGGACGGCTATGCCAACCGCTCCTGCGCACCCACCGACGACGGGATCGACCCGGACAAGTGGCTCTCCGACAAGGCCAACGACATCATCGCCGCCAAGCGTGGCTGCACCGGCTGCCCGGTCCGCAAGCCCTGCGCCGCGTACGCGATCGAGTTCGGCGAGACGGGCGGTGTCTGGGGCGGCCTCACCGAGGACGACCGCCAGAAGGCCCGCCGCAAACTCGCCCGGGCTGGACACTGCCAGCGGGACGCCGAGAAGGCGGCAGATACCGCCCGGGAGCAGGGTCTGGCCAACGAACTGGCGGAGCCGGACGGCACCGTGGTGCGCACCGCCTTCCAGGTGGAGCTGGTTGCCGCACTGCGTGCCACCGGCGGTGACCTCCGCGCGGCCACCGCGTTGCTCGGCAGCTCGTACAGCTCGACCTGTTCGATGTACCGGGCGCTCGCCGAACGCGCGGGCATACCCGACCTCGGGTACGAGCACATTCCCGAGGTGCTCGCCCGGATCGCCGAGGTGACGACGGTGTCGCGCACGAACCTGGCCCGGGCCGCGTGAGCACCCGGACGGTGGCCGCCGCGGACTCCACCGGGGCGCGGTTGGTCACCGGCACCGCCCAGGTCCTGGAAGGCCTGCTGACCCTTGGCCTCACCGAGCAGGCCCGGGGCCTGGACGGCCTGCTCGACCTGCTGCTGCCCGACCTGCCGCCGGGGCCGGAACGTGACGCCGCCTACTTCCTCGCTGGGGCCTCGGCGGCCACTGCCTCGGCCGCCCGCCGGTGGCGCGGCGGCGGCTGGAACCCGGGCGAGTTCGCGGCCGTCGCGGAGCAGCTGCGTGCGGCCGGCTACGACGTGATGGCCCGTAAGGCCGGCAGGGCGCTCGGCGCGGCCGCGCTGTTCGGCGACCCGGCCGCTGGGAGGCCGCCGTGCTGAACACCCGCCGCGGTCGGCCCCCGCTGCTCACCATGGACGACGAGGAGCGCATTACGCAGTTGCTGGAGGCAGTCGCCGGCGGGACGGGGGTGAAGGCGGCCGCCGCCGAGCTCGGGCTGTCGTTGTCGCCGGTGTACCGGCTGCGCCGTCAGAACCGGAGGTTCCGGGATGCCCTGACGGTGGCGGTGCGGGCAGGCCGGAGCACCCGCATGCAGCCGGTGAAGCACGGGACGGAGAGCACGTACGTCAACCGTGGTTGCCGGTGCGAGAGGTGTGTTCCGGCGGCTGCAGCGGCGCGGGCGGGCCGGAAGCAGGGCGCGCGCGGGGGCCGGGAGTCGAGCGGGTGAGCGATCAGGAGCCCAGGGAAGAAGATCAGTTCGATCGGGGGCGCGGCCAGGCGCCGTCCGGGTTTCGGCCGCCGGCCGGTGCCGGGTGGTCAAAAGGGTGCGGCCCAGCAGGGTTGAGCGGGGCGGGGTGGGGCCCGTTCCCGCAGGTGAGAGGCCGGTCGGTGAAAGGGTGGCTATCCGGAACCGGGCCCGTTAATATCGGTTTCGGGTCGTCAGACGGACCATCACGTCATCGGATGATGATCGGACTCATCCCTGTGGATAGAGATCCGGCGCACCGGGGCTGATGAGTCGCCACGGGAGCATCATGGGCGGTAGTGTGATACCCGGCCATAGATCGATGATCTTGACGGCCTCACAGACAAGAGCACAGGAACGCCAAAACCCCGAGTCCTCGGATCCCAGTTTGCTTGCCGGCGCTGGGGAGGAACTCGGGGCGGAAGGCGCCAAGACCTACCAGAGAATGGTCTCGACGTGATTGATGGTACCCGTGTACCCCCCGAGGGGCACAAGACGACCCACCCCCTGCGCATGACCACGCTGCGCCGGCCGGGTGGGTCGCGCCATGTCTGAGGCCGCACGGCAGGTTTCCCCGCCGGTTCTTCGTCTCCCCCAGGTGTCCGCTCCGATGTCGCGCTCCGCGCGTTTCCGGACCGGTTCGTTGCCCGCTCCGATTCCCCTAGGGGGTCGGTCGCCTTGAGCTGAGTCTCAGGGGCGGTGTCCTCGATCCCCTTCCCGGGGGACTTCCCACCGCCCGCGCCGTTCCCGGGTGTTTCCCGCACCCGACACAACGGCCGCCATGTCACTGCCGGCGTTCCTGAGCTGAGGTTCCCGCCTCTGCCCAGTCCATCCGCCGGCTAGGGCCCGCATCCCGGATTCCACTCCGGTTCGCGGGACAACGCTCACCGCTCCAACCACGGAGCGGGTCCTTCTCGGTTCCCACCAGGAACCACCCACCAGAGCGGCCTCCTAGATCGAAATCAGGAGCCGACGCCGAGGGCGGCCTTTTGCGTGCCCTCGTACGCGACGAAGGAACGACGTTCATGATGCAGGATCCGCATGCCGTTTGTCAGCTCGAGTCCGGCCAAATCCCGGATGTCGACCGAATCTCCACCCTCTCGGGGGACATTTCCGACCACGGCACGCACCCGCCTTCCCCGGCACGGGCGCCTCGCGGCTCGGCGGCCGCGACGCAGGCCGCTCTGGAGCGGGCCCGTGCCCGGGTCGCCCAGGCGGAGGCCGACAGCGGTCTGCCCGCCCTCTCGCTCGGCCCGGACCAGGCTGCCCAGGTCCGCACGATGGTCCGGTACGTCAACGCTCACCCATACCTCGCCCGGCTCGGCGGCGGGGAGCGGCTGACCGCGCATCTCTACGTGGCCCACGCCAACCGCACCGGCTACGCCACCCCGGGGCTCAACCGCGTCGGCGCGCTCCTGGGCGTGGATGCCGAGACCGCCGGCGACTACCTCACCCGGGTCACCGGAATGGGCTTCCTCCGCAACAGCGGCCGGACCCGCCGCGCCGACGGCTCGCTGTCCGTCTACCGGGTCGCGGTCCGCCCGATCACCGACGCCGCAGCCCGCGGTGTCGCCCGGCGCATGACGGCCTCCCAGTGCGCGGTTCTGACCCGTTGGACGGTCGCGCTGCTGTCCGACCCCGACGTGAGCGGACTCAGCCCGGACGACCGGTGGCGCCTGCTCCTGGCCGCCGCCGAGTACACCGACGGCGTCTTCTTCGGCACCCAGCACGTGCTGGGCGGCCTCTGGGGCCTCTCCTCCTCCGGTACCCGCAAGGCTGTCGCCCGGATGCGGCGTGCCGGCGTGCTGACCTCGGAGCAGCTGCGCGACGGCGGCAAGATGGGGCTGAGCCGGTGGTGCATCGTTCCGATAGTGGCTGCTGTGGCCACGGCCCGGGCCGGGTTCCCCTCGACGGAAGAAGGCAGCACCGTTCTTCCTGACGGCACTTTTGCAGGTCTCGACCGGCGTCCCTTTCTGCCGGATGGACCTTTCAAGATCAACTATGGCTCTGACCTGCACAAACACCAGATCGCCGCAGGTCAGGACCAGCGTCCTGTTCTGCCGGGACAGAACGCTCACCCCTCGACGCTGCTTGGGGAACTGTCCGTTCAGAAGGTGCGGGAGGTAGCGGCCGAAACGGACGGAACCGTCTCCACACCTGCACCTTCCAAGCCGGACACCACGACCGGGCCGAAGCCCATGCGGATCACCGAGGGCACCCGGTTGCTCGGCTCGGTCTGTGCCAGGCTCGCCATGACCGACCCGCGCTGGACC
This sequence comes from Kitasatospora sp. NPDC087315, assembly GCF_044744345.1. NCBI lineage: Bacteria > Bacillati > Actinomycetota > Actinomycetes > Kitasatosporales > Streptomycetaceae > Kitasatospora > Kitasatospora sp. NPDC087315. The sequence goes on from NZ_JBIUYD010000021.1 coordinate 24,294, forward strand.
CAGGTCACGGGGGTGGTCCTGGAGCACCAGGGCCTGGTCGTCGACGGCCTCCTGGCCGCCGGCTGGCTGGCAGGGCAGGTTGATGCCCTGCTGGCCGGCCGCCCGTTGCCCCATCCGGCAGAGATCACCACGAGCATCGGCGCAGTGGTCGCCGGCCGCCTGCGCGCAGCCGCCGCCGGACCCGTGCCCCAGCCCCAACCTGCCGACCCCACGACCCTCGAGGACGGTCGGAGCAGCTCGTGGTGGCTCAATGAGATCGGTCCCCGGCACAGCAGTACCGAGGCCGCCAACCGTACGGTCGTGGAGGCTGAGGCCCGAGTCATCCACCCCGAGTGCGAAGGTCAGGACGGCACGTGCGGCCGCCCCGCCAACCCCGGCGAGCTCTGCCGGAACTGCGACCCGCGCCCTACCACGGAGGAGCTGGCTGCAACCGCCGCATTTGCTCGGTGGGCTGCCGCCGACGCCAAGTTCCGCGGCCTCGACACCGAACCGAACTCCGTACACCGGGGCTGGCTGGACGGCTGGGAACTCGACGGTGCACGGCCGGAGAACTGGCACGCGTCGGACAGCGAGGCCTCCGAGGCGGAGAAGTTGATCGGCCGACCGTGGTGAGCCCACACCGTCCCGCGTACCGCCGAACCACCACCCGACTCCGGCGACCCCGCCCCCTGTTCCCCACCGCCACCCAGGCGGCCTGACCAGAAGGACCCCGTTGCCCACCACCACCGCCGCCCCACCACCATCGCCGTAGACGCCTGCCTTCTCCACGCCACCGGGTGGCTCAGCCAGAACCAGCACCTGGCAGCCGGCCAGCTCGCGGATGCCTACCGGGCCGCTGTCGAACGCAAGATTCTGGACCGACACATTCGTGAGACCCACACGCAGACCGGGCCGAGCTGACAGAATGTCGTCTGAGCAACGGGCTGGCCCGATCCCGTATACCGTCGGTATACGGGATCGGAGAGCAGCTTTCGGATCGCCAGCCCCGTATACCGACGGTATACGGGAGCCCCCGGGAACCGGTCCCTGACGCGGTCATATACCGTCGGTATACGGCTGCTGGACACGTCGACCCCCGCCGGTTGACGCCTTCGCACAGCCCCTTGCCCGAGCCCGTATACCGACGGTATATCCGGGCTCCTCGTGCCAACCGCGGGTTTCCGCCGGTTAGGGTGCATCCCGAGAGAGTCCCCCCGTTACACGAAACACCCCCTGGAGATCCACATGGGCGCTGGCGCCTCCGGACCCGGCGGCACCTTCCGCCGTACCAAGAAGAGCATGTGGGGCGAGGCGAGCGAGATTCAGGACATCCCCCTGGACGACCTGATCCCGAACCCGTTTAACCCCCGCAAGCTCTATGAGCACGACAAGATCACCGAACTCGCCGACTCGATCAGGGCTGGTAAGCAGGAGGATGACGGCGAGTCTGGCCTGCTTCAGGTGATCGTTACGGCGCCGGCCGATGAGTTCTTTGAGTACTGGAACGACCGGCTCTCCGAGCGTCCCAGGGAACTGGAGAAGCTGACCACCGCTGAGGCTGCAATCACCGGCGACCTCGCACAGAAAGTGGTCATCCTCATGGGCCACCGCCGCAGCCTCGCACTCCGCGAGGTCGGCGAGGAGTTTGCCCCGTGCCAGGTGAAAGCGCCGCTCATCAAGCGCGCCAGGATCCTCGGCTTGCCGGAGAACATGCAGCGCGTCAACCTCAACCCCATCGAGGAGGCCGAGGCCTACCAGGCGCTGCTGGACGACGGCCTGGACCAGAATGCCGTGGCCAAGGAGGTAGGCCGTAGGCAAGCCCACATCTCCCGGCGCGTCAGCCTGCTGTTCCTTCCGTACGAGGTCCAGGAAGCCGTGGCCAGGGGAGAACTCAATGCCACGAACGCGGACACGCTCCGGACGAAGCTCAAGCACACGGACGTGAAGGTCTGGCAGCGCGACATCGTGAAGGCCTGGAACCTCATGAAGGGCGAAGACGGGCTGAAGGTCGGCGCTGCCGTTGCACGGGTCCTGGCCGATCGAGACACCAGATCCGCAGACCCGAACGAGAAGCCGGCCCGGCAGTCGCAGCAGCCCCATCGACCAGCGTCGCTTCCCTCCCCACGCGACGAGAACAAGACCAGCCAGGGGGCGCCCGAGAACGAAAGCACGCCCCCAGAACGCCCCAACACCCACCCACCGACCGGACAGTCACCGGCCGCGCAGAATGAAAAACGCCATGACCAGGAGCAGCTGGACCATGGCACCCTGACCGAACAGCCGGCAGCCGAACCGACTCTGGAAGAGGACGCAGCTGCCCGCCGGGACGAGACCTGCCGCGTGATCGTGGCCGCCGGAGACCTCGACAACCCCCGCCAGACCATCCGGCTCATGACCCCCGCACTGCTCGACCCCACCTCCTACGCCGCGCTGGAACGTGCACACCAGTGGCTGCGCGACCACATTGCCGGGCCCGACATTGACGACCCAATCCCCTATCTTGCAGCGGTACTTGACTCTGGAAGCGGTACGCTGACCACACGCGCCGCTCTCGCCGTGGCACTGGCCGCCGCCGAGATCCGCGTTTCTGCCCCACACCGCACCTGGGACGCCCGCGACCGCGCGCACCTCGAGTTCCTGCGAGAGAACGGCTACCGGTTCACCGACTGGGAACACGGCAGGCTCGGCGTTACCGCCTGAGATATACCGACGGTATACGGCCTCCCCGGTGCGGACCCATCACCACCGCGGAGGCCTACCCGTGTCCGAGACCGCCCATATCCGTAACCTTGCCGAGTCCATGACCGGCCCTCTCGAAGACCTCGCCACCATCCAGGAGTACGACAACGAGAAAGGCCACCCGGACGCCCTGGCCTTCTGCGTCCGCTCCGGTGGCGCCGGGAAGACCCACGCCGTGCTGAACCTCGGAATCGTCCTGGCCCGCCGCGGTTTCAAGGTCCGCATGTGGGACCTCGACCCCCAGCGAGGCCTGTCCTACATCCTCGGTTACGGCGAACCGGCCCGCGGCCAGAAGACCATCTTCCACGTCCTGCTCGGCAAAGCCTCCCTTGCCGAGGCCACCGTCCCTGCCCGCTACCGCATCGCCGCGGGTGACACCGACAAGGCGTTCCGGGAGATCCCGAACCTCTACCTCGTCCACGGTACCAAGGAGCTGTCCGACGCGGAGGTCACGCTGGGCGCGGCCCCCGCCGGCAACCTGTGGCTCGCCAACCTCCGCGACGAACTTCCTGAGGACGAGGGCTTCATCGACCTCGTCGACTGCGGTCCGACCGCCGGTGTTCTTCAGGCGTCGATCATGCTTGCTTTCGAGCACTGGGTGGGCTGCCTCAACGACGAGTACAAGTACATCGTCGGTCTCATGGATGTCGAGAAGGACATTGAGACCGCTCGTCGGAAGTTCCGCCGGTTCGGCTGTGTCACCGAGGTCAAGCACATCCTGGTCACCAGCGTCTACGTCAGCGACGACGACATCGTCAACCGCCAGAAGAGCGCCATCGCGGACGACGCAGTTCGCCACGTGAGGGACGACCCCGACTGGGCGTCCAAGCTGCTGCCCATTGTCCGGTACGAGCAGAAGGCGAAGGAGGTCTTTTTCAAGCAGAAGCCGTTGCGCTTCCACGCTCCGATGTCGCCGGCCCTGGACGACTTCGAGCGGGTGGCTGACGTCCTCGGCTACCCGCGCCGGGCACCCCAGGCAGCCTGACCACGCTCATATACCGACGGTATACGCGGCCGGCCTCGAGGGAACGAAAGCTGCCGTATACCGACGGTATATGGCAGCCCGGGCCGGCCGCAGGGACTGGGTACTGCGTGAAATGAGTTTGGGTTACACTCGCGGTGTTCTGCGAATCTCTCTGCCCCTTCATGGCGGCAGCTCGTGGCTCGTGGGGACACTCTCAATGCCCCCGCATCTGTGGTTGGTTCGTTGTCGGAAACATTGAACCTCCACCTGGTGCGGGGGCATCTCCATAGCTACGGTGAGCCACCGCGGGGGCGGTGGAGGGTCACTTGTGCGCCATTTAACTGGGTGGGTGTAGCGCTACCAGGCAGTTCTTTGCGACGCTAGCCACCGGCTCAGCGCTCACCGGCGGCACAGAGCGACTTCCCCCCTTGATGCCGGACGGACGAGGAGACTCCCATGGCCGGCCAGGCTGCACCATCAGACCGCGACCTCGGCACGGTCACCCCCTTCCGCAGAAGGTCCGACCGGCCCGCTGGCACCGACCATGGCACCGCCGCTCAGTTCTGGGAGCAGATCTACGCCCAGCAGGGCCGGACGCTCAGGGACATCGGCACCGCGGACCCCCACCGCATCGCACTGGCGACGTTCGCTCTCCTCCTGGACGGCGCCGAAGCTGAAGGCCAGGTGCCGCCCACCTCCGCCGCGTACCTGAAGGGCATGCTGATCGAGGCGATCCAGGCACCTGACCAGCTCTGACGATCCGTTCGGATACGGCGCGGCGCTGAGGTTGTTTAGTCTGAAACCTCCTCATCCTCAGGTCCGTCTGTCATCATGAAGCCCGGCATATGCCTGGACGTGATCATTCCGCTACGCCCCCGGCCTGACGTACGGCATAGACGGCGTCCCGGGCCCCCGGGGGCAGCGGTCGAGGCAGGGGGCGCAGACACGATGACGACACGACGGCGGCCGGCGGGCCGGGTACCGAACCCGGCGAAGCTCCTGGACGAGCTGGACAGCCCGGAGTGGCTGGAGCGCAGCCAGGGCCCGCGGTCCGGCAGCGGCGGGGCCGGTACCGGCGGGGGCAGCGCACCGGTGAACGTCAGGCTCCTCCAGCACATCGCGAATTGCGACAACGCCGTCTCAGGCTTCATCGCCCGCGCCCGCGAGGCCGCGGGCGACGAGTCCGCCCCGATGCCGGCCGACCGCTCCAGCGCCTACCAGGAGGCGATGCGCCGCGCCGCCGAACTCGGCGTCGACTGGCAGACCTACATGGCCGCCATGGCGTGGCGCAACTCGGTCGAGAGCGAGCTGTACATGGGCAACACCATGGTGGTGCGCCGGGAGCCCTGCCCCGAGTGCCGCACCGTCGGCCTGGTCTGGGTCAGCTCGATCAGCCGGGCGTCGTGCATCAACCGGCACTGCGCCGCCGGCACCGAGGACGGCGCCCCGCGCAGTTGGACTGTGGCGCAGCTCGCCGTGGCCCGTGAGCGGCGCGTGCCGCTGAAGGCTGCGCGCTGACGCGCTGATCGGCCCCCGTTCCGCCCGGCGTACCCCTACGCCCCCCTTGTGAGCCGCCCCGGTGCTGTGACCCGGCCGGCCGCCGCCGACAGAGGAAGTCCCACATGTCCACAGCGCTGGAACCCGCCCCGGTCCCCGGCATGCCCGTTCGGCGGCCGACCGATCTGTTCGACCTCAAGACGATCGCTGCGTTCATCTCCCAGTGCGGCAACCCGGTGAGCCCGACCACCCTGTGGCGGTGGGCCGCCCGGTACCAGGTGACGAACTGGGGACAGCCCCGGGCGGCCCTCTACTCCCTGTCCGACATGCTGGAGGTCCACCGGGACGCGTGCATGAAGAGGTAGGCCGCCGGCGGCCGCGTTCCCGGGAAGCCCCCGCACCACACGGTGTGGGGGCTTCCGCGTGTCCGGGCCACGCCATAAACGACTTGCAAAGTGGATGCTGTTTATGTCAGGATGGGATCACCGACAACGAGCCAGCCACAAACCACCGGGAGGCCCCGCATGCTCACCCTCGACCTGCGCCCCGACACCGCCCGCTACACCGACCTGACCGACCACCAGCAGACCCAGATCGACCACATACTTGACCTTCTCGACACCGAGTACGGCGTCCAGGACATCTACCAGCGCCGCCTGGTCTCCGTCCTCGGCGCCCAGATCCTCGGCATCGACCTGCCCGCCGGGGCCGACCTCGCCCGTTGCCGGGGCACCGACGCGAACTGCCCCGTCCTCACCGCCAGCGTGAGCCTGCACCGCACTGCCGACGGCTACCGCTGCACCGACTGCATGCCCGGCTTCATCAGCCAGTTCGGCGAGTAGCCCCAGACTCCGGCCCGGCCACTGGTCGAGCCTCCCCCCCCCGGTTCCCGGGGCCGGGCCGGACCCAAGCAGGCCGGGCGCGCGGTTGCGGTCGACACCCTCTCCCCGCGCGCCCGGCCGCCGCACTTCCACGCACCCTCACCGCACCGATAGCCGCACCGGCCGGAGGCACACCCCGCCATGCCCACCAGCACCCTGCCCGACACCGTCCGCACCGACATGACCGCCGCCGCCGCGCTGCTGCGCGACCGGGGAATCTGGCGCGGCGACACCGGATTCGCCGCCCCCGACGGCTACCCCGACCCCTGGGAGCCCCTGGCGTTCGCCGGTGCCGGACCCGCCGGAGCCCTCGACCCCATGGCCGCACTCTGGCTCGCCGTCCACCCCGGCGACCTTCCGCCCGTCTTCACCACCGCCACCGCCGACGCCTGCGCCGACGCCTGCGACCTTCTGCTCGCCGACCCGCGCACCGGCCCCGCCATCACCACCCTCGCCAACAGCCTCACCCACGTCATTCCGATCAACGACCCGATCGAGCGCATCGCCCACTGGCTCGACACCGCCAGCGACAGCGAGGTCATCGGCCGCCTGCTGCGTATCGCCGACGGCCTCTGACCACCAGACCTAGGACGGAGACCGCCAGGGGTGATTGCCGCGCAATCACTCCCTCAGCTCCCGGCCCACGTCACCCCGCCCAGAAAGCCCCGATGACCATGCAGAACCACACGCTGGCCCGAGCCCACCGCACCCTGCGCCGCGCCCTCAACTCCGCCTCCGCAGGCCTCGCCTGCGCCGTTGCCTACTGGGACACCGCAGCCACCGGCACCACGCCCGACGACCGGCACGCACCTACCACCGTCCTGTTCCCCGACGACCCCATCAGCACCCACATCAAGCGCCACAACGACGGCACCATCACCGGCACTCTGTCCGGTCCCTGGGGCCACATCGCCGCCGGGCCCGACCAGTTCGAGCGTCTGGCCGACCGGGCCGCCCTCACCGCCACGATCATTCGCGTCGCCCGCGACAACGCCACCACCGGAGGTACACCGTGACCACCCAGCTCCTCACCGCCACCGGGCCGGCCTCACCCTGGTTCACCGCGCCGGCCAGCCCCGGCCGGCGCGACACCGGCCGCGCCGAAGCCGTCGCCGCCTACGCCGCGCTCCAGGCCGGCGCCCTCGGCCTGCACGCCCCGCACAGCAACTGGACCGGCCACACCGACGGAACCGCCCAGTACAGCGACGACGACGTGCGGCTCCAGTTCGACGCCCACGACCTCGCCGCCGGCCGCAACGCCATCACCGCGCTGCGCGCCGGCGCCTGCGGAGCGCTCCACACCTTCCCCGCTACCAGCAGCGCCGCACTTGCCGCCGGCCTGCTCGCCGCGGCCGAGTGCCCCGGCCACCAGCAGTCCCCGGTGTCCGTCCTCACCCTCGCCGAGGCCCGCCGCCCCGCGGCCGGCGCCGCCTGGTGACCGCGGCCGCGCCTGAGGCCCGGGTGTTCGTGCTCCGGCTGCCGCCCAATCTGGTGCTGCTCAACGGGAACCACCGGCTGCACTGGGCGGTGAAGGCCCGGAGGACGAAGGCGATCCGGGACGCCGCCGGCTGGACCGCGCGCCAGCACAAGGTGCCGGCCCTGCGCCGGGCCCGGATCACCTTCGTCGTCCACCCTGGCCGGGCCGGCCGCCTCGACCCCCACAACTGGTACCCGAGCGCGAAGGCCGCCATCGACGGCCTGGTGGACGCCAGGGTCCTGCCGGACGACGACCACACCCACCTGCTGGGGGTGGAGGCGCAGCTGGGGAAGCCGGTCAAGGGCGGGCGCCTGGACCTGGTCGTCACCGAGGTGCTGGACACCGTGGCCGCTGCGGGCGGCATCCGCACCGCTGATAAATGACTTGCAAAGTGGATGCTGTTTAAGTAGAGTCGGGGCTACCGACAACGAACCACCGCACCACCCGAGAGGACCCCATGACCATCACCGCACCGGCCCGCCCCGGCACCGACTGGGTCATCCGCGCCATCGACGTCAGCCGCCCCCGCAGCCCCTGGGAGAACCCCATCGTCCCCGGCACCGAATTCACCGCCGACACACAGGCCGAACTGGAAACCCACCTCCCGCGCATCCGCGCCATCCTGGCCGACCTCTCCGACGGCTGGAACATCCCCATCGAACTGCTGCGCATCATCGCCGTCGAGTACCACGGCGTCGCCGTCGCCGGTACGACCATCTACCCGTCCACCGAGAACCACCCGGACACCAACCTCGCACTGCTCAGCCAGCTCTCATACGAGCTGACGCCCGGCCGGGCCGCCTGACACCCCACAGACAGGGCCGCACCCCATCCCCTCCCGAGGGGGTGCGGCCCTTCCCCGCCCAGCGGCCGGGCCGCCCGAGACCCCACCCCCACTGGGGCCTCTCGGCCGCCGGGCACCCCCTCACCACCGAGAGGAACACCGTGCTCACCCTGCCCCGCACCCGCCCCCAGCTCCCCGCCGGATGGCCCCAGCCCCGCTACCGCGAGTACCACCGCGCCATCAACGTCGCCCGAATCATGGACTTCCTGCTCGCCGAACAGATCGTGCACAGCGCCGAGCAGGCCACCGACCAACTGATCACCGACGCCGCCCGCGCGATCGCCGCCGGACACGACGACCCGTCCCCCGAGACCTGCCAGGCCGTCCGGAACGCCATCGCCGCCATCATCACCACCCCGCTGCCGCCGCTCAGCAACGACGACGCCATGGACCAGCTCCACGCACTCCTCGACGGCACCGAGTGGACCGCCAACGGGTGGGAGGAAGTCGCCCGGATCATCCGCGCCACCGGCCGCACCATCACCGACCCCAGCACCTGACCACCCGGTCCCGCCCGACCAGGGCGGCACCACCCACGACTCCGAGGATCCGATGAACAACCAGAACGACCCGCGCGAGCACTACGCGATCCGCACCGACGACGGCCACTACCTCCACCACATCCCGCACCACCTTCTGGAGCGCTACCGCCCAGGCGACACCGTCACCCTGACCAGCAACGGCCAGCCGCTCACCCCCACCCCCGGCCTCCGCCACTGGTGGACCGCCGAACAGCCCGTGACCGGACCGCTGACCGTCCACTGGACGCCGTACCCGAAGACCATCGGCTACCAGCTGAGCGACCCGACCGACGAGTCCAAGCAGTTCCCCGCCACCATCACGCCGGCTCAGCACAGCGACATGAGGCACGACTTCGGCGACGTCATGTACCGCCTCTACGACCCGGTCAACGAGCAGCAGCCCAAGCAGCACGAGACCCTCACCACCGGTCCGTGGCGCACGCTGGAGGGCGCCCCACCCCCGGCCGAAGACGACCCCCGGTGGGTTGTCGACCTGCCCGCCTCGCTCACCAACTACCCCGAGTACCGGTGGTGGCTGCCCGGCAAGCTCGGCGGCCTCTACGACGCTGTCGAAGCCCACGCCAAGCGGAAGCGCACCAGCCTGTTCGGCGTCGGTCGGTCAACCGCGCAGTACGACGGCGTTGAAGGGCATCTGCGGGTCGAGATCGACGTTCCGTTCGCCAGGCCCGTCACCCGCCAGAAGACCACCGACTGGCGAGGCAAGAAGCTGAAGCGCCCCGAGACCGTCCAGGAAACCGTCAAGCGCAAGCTCGTCCTCCCCGTCCCCACCTGGGTACACGGCGACAGCTACGCCGACGCCCTCGCCGACTGGACTGCGCAGTTCACCTTCTGGACCGACCTGATCAACTCCGAGACCGGGGTCAAGGCCTGCAACCACTGTGGCGGCCACGGCTACATTCCCAACGGCGCCGAGAAGTACACCCCCGCCCCCGCCTCCCGGGAGAACTGATGGCAGACATCGCCGTCCAGGCCGCGATCAAGGCCGTTGTCGCCAACCTGACCCAGCAGGTGGTCGCCGAAGCCACCGCCGACGCCCGGGCCGCTGTCGAGGCCGCCGCCATGCAGCAGCGCGGCTGACCCCACCATCCCACCCGGCCCCCGCCCGCCATCCCAGCGCGGCGGGGGCCGACCCGTACCCGGAAGGCAACCCTGGTGAACACCCCCATCACGGCCGCCGAGCCGTGCCCCCTCCACCCCGAGAAGAACCGCTACGCCACCGCAGAGACCGCCGAGAAGGCCGCCACCCCCCGCGCGATCCTCCTCGGCTATCGCCGCCAGCGCCCCTACCTCTGCGGAGCCTGCGATTGGTGGCACATCAGCACCAAGCCCCCGCGCGCCATCTCCGCCCCCACCGGCCCCGACGGCCGGCCGTACGACCACGAGGCCCTGGTCCGCTGGTTCAACGAGTGCCCCCGCGACATACAGCAGCACCTGGTCCTCAAGGACGTCGAACAGCTCCTCGTTCCCGAACTCGCCGCCGCACTGCGCGACCCGGCCTGCGTACCGGCCTGGCTCCACATCCTCAAGCAGCAGCGCACCGCCGCGGCCACCGCCGCCGCCGGGCCGATCGGCGGCCGCCGCGCCGCCCGGGCCCGCCTTGCCCTGCTCACCGCCAAGCAGGCCGAAGCCCGCACCCTGCTTTCCATCCAGCCGACTGCCCCGCCGGCCGGAAAGGCCGGCCCTGGAACGGTCCGCGACTACGCGGCCGCCGCGCTCCGGCGCCGCCGCGCCGCCGAAGCGCACGCCGCCGCTGTCGAACTCCTCATCGGCCGCCACCCCGCCGAGTTCGCCCAACTGCTCGACCACGCCCGTCTGCAGCACAGCCTGCCCCCGGTCGACGACAACGCCACCGCGGCATGAACACCGTCTCCCGCCACGGACTCACCCTCTGCCCCCTCTGCCAGCAGACCGTACGCACCACCATCACCGCCGCCGGCCGCCGCCAGGCCGTCGACCCCGAACCCGACGACCAGGGCAACGTCGTTGCCCGCCTCGACCACACCGGCACCTGGCGCTCCCGCGTTCCCACCGCAGACCTGCCCCAGGCACTCCATGAGAAGCGGTTCATGCCACACGCCGCCACCTGCACGCGCTCCGGCCGGACACTCTCCCCGGCCCGGCTTCCCGAGGGGGTGGCCAGCCTCGACGCCCACCGCAGACGGCGCAGCACGCCTCAGCGCTTGTTCTAACCCAATAAATGACTTGCAAAGTGGATGCTGTTTATGTAGGTTCTCTTTCACCGCGAAGATCACCGCACCTCCACCGGGTGGTGCCCGACCTCGAGGAACCACACCTTGACCACCATCACCCCCAACCCGCCCTCCCCGTACGCCACCGCCGACCCCAACCTGCGCCACACCCTTGCCCCGCCGAACAACCTCCTCGGCCGGTTCCGCACCCCGGCCAGCACCCTCGCGCTCACCGACTGCCGCGCCCTGGCCGTCGTCCCCAACCAGCCGTACAACTTCAGTGCCTCGCCGGTTCTCCCCGACGGCCTCTGCACCACCTGCATCGCCACCTGGATATACGACGAACCCGCACCGGCCGCCCCGCTCGCCCAGCCCTGCGAACGCTGCGACGCCCTCACCCAGCACGGCACCCTCTGCGCCGTATGCCGCATTGACGCCCACGACCGCTGGACTGCCGACGGCTGCCCGTCCTGGGAGGCCACCTACGAACCCGGCAACATCTCCACCTTTCACCTGGGCTGGCACCACACCCCCCACACCGCCCGCGCCGCCGCCCGAGCCTGGTTCTGGGAACAGCACACCGACACCCACACCCTGCTCTGGTATCCCGTCGAACCAGGCACCGACAACTGGTACGAGGCAAACCGCATCAACCATGACGGCACCGAATCGCCAGCCAACCTGATCATCCGTCGACTTCGAGGCACCCAAACCGCCGCCTGACCACCCGGAGACCCGCCATGGCCGCCGCCTACCTACCCCTCGGCAGCACCCGCTACCACCTCGACGCCAACTGTCCGGCCCTCGACACCGCCCGCCTCCACAACGGCGGCATCGTCGCCGAGATCACCCCCACCACCGGCTACACCCCGTGCCTGCTCTGCGTCGATACCGCCCCCACCGAGTGGACCGTCACCACGGAGACGATTGCCGAGCTGTGGGAGCTCATCGGCCCCGCCAAGTACCACACCAGCATCAACCCCGACACCGGCCGTGTCGCCATCGACGGCCTCACCCTCCTCGAACACGGCAACGCTGACCGCCAGTTTGCCCGCTTCGGGGACACCATCCGCTTCGACCGCAACGGCTGCTACCGCGTCCGGCCCGCCGCCCCGTCTACCTGAGGACCTGAAATGGATGTCACCGAGTTCGCCCGCCGCCAGATCGAATCCGCCCGCACCACCCTGCTCGCCGAGACCGAGCGCGTGGCCGACCACGCCCGACACATTCATGCCGACGCTCAGGCCGGACGGCGGGTGGCCGGCGACCTGGAACGGCTCATCCAGTACGCCACGGCCGCCCTGCGCCGCGCCGCCCAGCTGGAGGGCATGGAGGAGATGGCCTCCTACACGACCGGCCCCGAGGCGCGCACCCCGCCGCCCGCCGCCTGACCGGACCCGCCCGACCTGCGCCCAGGAGAACCCCATGGCCCAGCCCTACCCGCACCGCCTGCGCCTCCACGAAGGCCGCAACACCCACGCCGCCCGACCGGTCCGACTGCCGGACGACACCACCGCCCTCCTCACGCCGTGCGGCTACATGAACGGTCCCCGAGACGAGCTGAAGGCCGACGACGCGGTGATCACCTGCCGTGCCTGCGTCCGCACCATCACCACCGAGGAGACCAGCCGATGACCCAGCCCCAGCCACGGCACTTCGTCCACTGCTACGTCTACGACGGCTTCGACTGCACCTGCAGCATCCCCGCAGGCACCTACGACGGCGACCGCCCCGGGCCCGAGGAGAGCCAGCCCGAAGCCGACTGCAGCAACTGCAGCAACTGCAACGCCGTCGACCGCAGTACCTGCCCGACTTGCAGTTGCACCCCCGCCCTGCCCGCCCAGCCCATCGACCTCCCCGCCATCCAGGCCCGCACCGACGCCGCCACCCCCGGACCCTGGTGGGCGGCCTTCGTCGCGGCCGCCCGCACCGACGTGCCCGCCCTGCTCGCCCGGGTCCGGGAACTCGAGGCCGAGCGAGCCTTGTACGTCGGTGTCGAACCCACCATCGCCGAGGAGATGGCCGAGCTGAACCGGCGCCTCGACGCCGTCGAGAGCCTGCTTCCCGCAGACCCTGCCGAGGACATCAACGCCAGCTGGATTCCGCCCCACCGCATCCGCGGCGTCCTCAGCGGCCCCACGCCCGCCGCCGAGACCGTGGCCAACGACCGCCCCAGCGGCCCGCAGACGCCCGCCTGAGCGCCTGCCAGCCCCAGACCGGACCACGAGCCCAACGGGGGCGCGCTGGCCCGCCAGAGCGCCCCCACAGCCCCGCCATGCCGAGAGGGATCACGATGCACCAGCCGATCGCCACTGACCGCGGGCAGCATGAAGCGCCGCGCGGCGTCGGCCGGCGGTTGTTGCAGGGCGGGGTGGGTCAGGGCTTCGGCGGCTCGGGTCGCGCGGGGAGCTTCGCCCCGGGGCGCCGCAGGTACCAGGCGGCGAACTCGTTCAGCAACTTGGCGCGATCGGCGCCCTGGGCCTTGGCGGCGACGAGGAGGTCGGTCCATGTGTCGTCGTCGAAGCGGACTGATCGGTGCTGGGTCTTCGGGGCGTTCGGCATGGCCACACAGTACCCCGGGTGTACGTACATCGAAAGCCCGGAAGCCCTTGTGGTGTACGTACACCAGGCGCTATGGTGTACGTACACCCCGACGGAGAGCAGGGAGCCCGCCATGGACCTCACCCACACCCGGATCGAGAACGGCACCACCACCCTCATCACCACCCGCGCCGCCCTCGACGAGATCAACGCCGGACAGATGGACAAGGCCGTGAAACGCACCATCCGCAGCATGGCCGCCGCCCGCAGCAGCGCCGACATCGAGTACCGCGACGGCCGCAAGGTCCGCATCCGGCCCGCCACAGTCGAGGAGATCGCCGAGCACACCACGCCGGCCAAGTTCCAGCCCGGCCAGCGCATCGTGGTCGGCAACGGAACCGTGCAGACCGTGGTGAAGGTGGCCGACCGCATCGGCAGCGAGCCGCAGCGTGTTGAGGTCGAGGGCAGCCTTCAGTGGCTCGCCGACGACTGCGAACCCGCTCCCGCCCTGGAGTACCGCACCCTCAAAGGCGCCAAGGTCGGCGACGTCATCACCCTCTGGCAGCGCGGAGACAAGAAGGGCCCCGTCGGCGAGCCCATCACGATCACCATCACCGGCACCCGCAGCGGCTGGGACGCCCGCTACCCCAGCGGCCGGGAGGGCTTCCTCGGCGGCACCGGTTCCAAGTACTGGGTCGTCGCCTGACCCACTCCCCGGGCGGCCGGAACCCACCGGCCGCCCGCCGGACCGGTCCGACCCCACCCGCGCCCGCCACACCAACAACGGAGATACGCCGATGAACGACCTTGACATCCCCACCATCCCAAGCGCCCTCGCCCACCTCATGTGGGAGCTGGAGCAGAACACCAAGCCCGGCGAGCCCGACCCCCGCTCCGCCCTGTGGGACCGCCTGTTGCTCCAGGAGGGCTATGACGTCGCCGCCCCCCTCTGGTCCGCCGCCTGCGCGTACTACGACCACGACCACACCGAGAGCTGACCAACCAGCAGGGGCGGCCGTACGGCCCCCGTCGCGTCCGCCCCGGCACCCGACGCCACACACACCCACCACGGAGACCCACATGGCCAAGCGCACCGCCCGCCAGGAGATCGAGCGAGCGTTCCACGTCAGCTTCAAGCTCCCCGAGCAGTCCGCCCAGTTGCTCGACGCCTACGCCGCCGAGGTGCTCGCCCAGGCCCGCAGCCGCGTGGCCGTCCTGCCGACCGCCAACTACGGCCGGCTGATCGCCGCCACCCGCGAGCAGATCCTCAACGCGATCACCGCCGCCGGTGGTGCCCGGTGACCGACACCCCGCCGCCCAGCCTCCGCGACCGCATCGAGCACGCCCTCCGCACCGCAGCCGTACCGTGGGCCGCCACCATGCCCCCGATCACCCAGCACGGCGAAGACGAACACCGTTCCGAGACCGGATGCTCGCTCTGCCACGGCGACGCCCCGTCCATCGCCGATGCCGTCATTGCGCTGGTGCAGCCCGAGTTGGACGCCCGCGACGCCGAGAACGCCAGGCTCCGCGCCGAGAACGAGCGGCTGCAGGCCGCCGCCGCCACCCTCTCCGCCCTCCACGCCTACGGCGTCGACAACTGGGACGGCTACAGCGACGCCCTCCGCGCCCTCCACGGCGAGGACTGCGACTAGCCCGCCCCCAGCGGCCCGCAGACGCCCGCCTGACAGCCCCACAGCCCCAGACCGGACCACGCAGCCACGGGGGCGCGCTGAGCCGCCAGAGCGCCCCCACAGCCCCGCCACACACACCCACCACGGAGACCCACATGTCCCAGCCCACCGCCCGCCAGCGCCTGGAGAACCTCCTCGACCGCTACCGGGCCGAGACCGTCAAGACGCCCCTCGACACCCACCACGCCGACGCCCTGCGCCTCGCCGCCGACGTGCTGGAGGCTGGCAATCCCGACCGGAGCCCCGGGTTCAGCGACGGCGTCGACTGGGCCGTCGCCACGCTCCGCTCCGCCGCCGACAAGACCGTCGGGGGCGACCGGTGACCGCCACCCCGCCGCCCAGCCTCCGCGAGCGCCTGATCGCCGCCCTCGACGAGGACACCATGCGCCCCCGTGACCAGCGGCAGGGCCTCATCGAGGCGATTCTCACCATCGCGCAGCCCGAGCTGGACCGGCTCACCACCGCCCTCGAAGTCGTGACCGCTCAGCACGCGAAGGCCATCACCGCCCGGGACAAGACCGCCCGCAAGGCCAAGCTCCGCACCGACATCGCCGACGCCGAACTCGCCACCCTGCGTACGGCGGTGCGCGACCTCGGTGGTGGCCCCGTGCAGGTGCAGAACCTGTACGCGCAGCTCAACCTCCGCACGCGCCAGTGGACGGAGGCAAAGGCCGAACTGGACGCCCGTGACGCCGAGAACGCCAGGCTCCGCGCCGAGATCCTCGCCCAGGGCGACGCGCTCATCCGCAGCCGTGCCGAACTGGCCTCCGCCCGCGCCAACGCGTTCACCGAGGCCGCCGACCACCTCGACCGGATCGCCGACGAGGTCGAAGCCAAGGTCGCCGCCTACTACGGGCCGGAGTCCGGAATCGGCCCCGGATCCGCCGGCATGGTCCGCATGGACGCCAAGGAGCTCCGCACCCTCGCCACCGCCCGCACCCCGACCAGCTGAGGACCCGCCCATGTCCGCCACCCGCTGGACCCGATACCCCAGCCCCGAAGCCAAACTAGCCGCCCTCACCCAGCCCATCGTCGGTGGCCACCTGGAGTGGACCGGCCCGACCAGTGACGGCCACCCCCTGCTGAAGCACGCCGGACGCAAATGGCCACCGGTCACCATCGCATTCCGGACGCACTACGGCCGCGACCCGATCGGCACCGTCCGGCCCGGCTGCGGCGTCCCGCACTGCCTGGCCGGCGCCCACCTCGACGACACGCCCACCCGGGTCGCACACCGAGCCGCATACGCCGCACTCGGCCTCTGACGCCCCCTGACGCCCGACGCCGCCCGCAACCGCGGGCGGCCACGACCTGAGGAGCACCCCCGATGGGCATCTGGAACAGCGCCGTCCTGCTGTACGGCATCCCCCTCCCCGACAACCACGACGCCGCCGGCTCGCAGGGCGAGGAACTCCGCGACAGCGTCCTCAACCACCACGACGGCATCAGCCACGCCTCCGCCGGCCCGTACGACCGCCACACCACCTACCTCTGCACCGAGTACGCCGACGCGGACATGGGCGAGACCGAGACCCTCGCCCCCTTCGACCCGGCCGGGCAGGACGAGCGCGACGCGCGCCTCCACCACGCCTGCCTGGAGCTCGACTTCGCCGACCACCCCGACCCGGCCTGGCACCTGATCGCCAGCCAGAGCTGACCCGCCCGCCCCGGCCTGCCGCACCCGGCGGCAGGCCCCACCCCGACCCGAGGAGCACCAGTGACCGACCAGCCCGCCGACCTGCTCACCGCCGCAGCCCAGCGCCTTCGCGAGCACCCCACCGCCCCATACGACCAGCCAGTCAGCGAGTGGCTCGACGCTTACGCCGCCCGCTTCGTCACCTGGCGTGGCCCGCACATCTCCGCCGAGCTGGGCCACGCCCTGGCGGTGGCCCGTGCGGTGCTCGGCCAGAACGGCGGCCAGCAGTGACCCGCCCTCTTACCCCGCGCGAGGCCGACGCGATGCGCTACGCCACCAGCGGCCTCGACCCTGCCCAAATCGCCCGCCGCCTCGGCATCACCCCCAGCGCCGTCAGGTCCACCCTCCAGCGCGCCAGCCGCAAGCTCGGCGCCCGCACCCTCGACCACGCCATCCAGATCCACAACCAGCCCACCCCGAAGGAGACCCCCATGCCCGGCCAGACCCCCGCTCAGATCGCCTACCAGGCCTACGGCGCCGCCACCGGCGGCCGCACCTACGACGGCCGCCCCATGCCCGCCTGGGAGGAAGAGCAGGCAGCCGGCTCGGCAGTTGCCCGACTCATCGCCAAGCTCGGCGCCCGCGACCGCGCCAACCTCGTTCACATCGCCCACCAGCAACGGCTCCTCACCCACGTCAAGTGCGGCACCCACAACGGCTACCGCCGCCACCAACGCCTCCGCGAACTGGCCTGCCCGGACTGCCGCGACGCCGAAGCCGACCGCAGCGCCCGCCGCCGAGCCGCTGTTCGTACCGAGACCCGGAGTGAGGCCGAAAAGGCCTACAGCGGCTACGCCGACGCGAACCGGGAGGCAGCGCGCCAGATCCGGGCCATCATCGCCCCGGCCTTCGACCAACCCACCTCCTGAGGAGACCCATGACCCCCGACCAGCTCGTCTGGCCGGGTGTTGGCGCATCGTTGCAGGTCAGCGGGGATGTGTTGACCACGTTGAGGACGTGGGGTGCCCATCTCCCCCATAAATGACTTGCAAAGTGGATGCTGTTTATGTGAGAGTGGAGTCACCGACAACGAACCACCACAACTGGGAGGACCCCGTGTCCAAGGCCTTCACCATGTACAAGTCGCCTTCTGGGAACGGCGGTTACATGCTCACCCCCGTCAGTCAGGTCCAGGCGGCGGCCGAGCATGGCAACAACGTAGCTGTGCTCCACGGCGACGGCTCCGTGTCGATCACCTACGCCATTGGCACCCGGACGACCCGCTACACCCCCGTGACCAAGTCGGAGGCCGACGCGATCATGGACGCGAACGGTGCCCGGTTGCTGGCCGCCCAGGTGCTGCTGGAGCCGGTGCGTGCCGCCCTTCGTGCGGCGGAGGGCGTGCAGGACGGGGTGCACATGCTCGAGGGCCCCGGGGCGCGTACGGGCGTGGTGGCTTTTATCGGCAGTGCCAGGGTGAACGTGATCTGGTGGCACGCCACCTTTGAGGAGCAGCTGGCGGCCGAGCGGCCGGGGCAGGACCCGTGGGCCGACGGCGGCGCCAGGGGGGCGGTTCGCCCCGTGCTGGAGGCCTTCGCGCGGGAGTACGGGGCCGTCCTGGCGGAGAACCGGGGCAACTTCACCATCACCCCGGCCTAGTGCCGGTGTCGCCCCGGGTCCGCACCGGGGCGGCACCCTCCCCGCTCAACATCCCCGCTCGCCCGCCCTGGGGCGGGCCCTGCCCCTTCACGGAGGTTCCCTCGTGCTGCGTCTGATCATCGCTGTTCTGTTCATCGCCCCGGCCCCGCTGGCCGACCAGCCCATGCGCGTCGCCATCCGTGTCACCGCCACCGGGATGACCGTGGCCCGGGTCCTGCCCGAGCCGGCCTGTGCCGCCGCCAGCGATGCCCTGACCGTCGCCCTGGAGGCTGAGGGGCTGGAGTCTTACGGGGTGAGCGCCCGCACCTTCCGTGAGGCTGCCGCCGCCGTCCAGCGGCTCTACGGCGCCGACCAGGCGCCCGGGCCGGACAGCTACCCGCCCACTGTCTGCTGACCGGTGTTCGGGGGCCGGCCCCGGGGGAGTGCCTCGGGGCCAGCCTTTTGGGCTGGTTCCACCACCCCTATAAACGACTTGCAAAGTGGATGCTGTTTATGCGAGTGTGGTGCCACCGACAACGAACCACCACAACACGGGAGCCCCCCATGGCGCAGACCACCACCCTCACCGCGGAGCAGCTCGGCAACTACCGCCGGCTGCTCACCAGCCCCTGGCGCCTGTTCACCCGCACCAGCCGGGCCGCCCTGCGCCACCTCCTCGAAGCAGCCGAGCGCCAGGCGCAGCAGCACGCCGAGGACACCGCCACCGGCGCCCGGCCCCACACCGTCATGGCCGTCGAGTCCTCCGTCACCCCCACGACCGCGAAGGCCACCGGCATCCTGCTGGCGGGCGCCGCCGCCGGACACGTCCTCATGCCGTTGTCGGTCACTGCCGGACCGAACGCGGTGTGCGTCGTGGTCCGCCCCGCAACGCTGGAGCAGTGGACCGCATGGACAACGGCGATCGGCGCCCGGCCGGGCGAGACCATCCACCGGGGCAGCGTGTCGAAGGCGAAGGGGTGCCGCGCGGGGGCGCCGGTCGTGCTCATCGGCTACGGCGTGAGTGCCCTGTTCGTCACCGACGCCCGGGCGGTTCGGTAGCCGGGCCCCCGGCCCGGACCGGTGCAGCGCCCCGCTCCGGGCTGTTCCCCGGGGCGGGGCGCAGCCGTGTCCGGCGCCGGCCAGTACAGGCCGGCGGCGGGGGAGTGGAGAGGCCGGGCCGGAGAGGTTCAAGATCAACTCTATAAATGACTTGCAAAGTGGATGCTGTTTATAAGAGGATGGGGTCACCGACAACGAACCACCACAACCGGGAGGGGCCCCCAATGATCCACGCCGACACCACCAACACCGCCGCCACCACCACCCGCCTCATCCGCGCCATGGACCGCCAGCACCCCGTCACCATCACCTACACCAAGGAGAACGGCGAACAGTCCGTCCGCACCATCGAGATCTACGACCTCGTCATCTCCAGGGCCGGTGACGTCCTGGTCAAGGCGATGGACCGCAGCACCGGCGAGTCCCGCTCCTTCCGCATCGACCGGATCACCGGCTACACCGTCCACCGCACCGCCTACCTGGTCGAGCGCACGGAGACCGACACCCCCGCCGCCCCCACCCTGCGCCACCCCGGCAACCCGGCCGCCCTCCTGTGCCCCACCGTCGCCAAGTTCGCCGACCCGGTCACCGTCCTGGCCGGTCTCCTCTCCCTCTGACCCGCCCGCCGGGCCGCACCCCACCAGGTGCGGCCCGGCCCCACCACCACCCCACCGGAAGAGGCCACCATGACCACCACCGTGCCCAGCCCCGCCGCCGCCCTCACCGAGATCGCCCGGCTCACCGACGAACTGCGCAGCCTGTACCGCCTCCCCGCCCGCACCGACGAAGACGACCAGCGCATCACCGACACCAAACTCCGGCTGCGCACCCTGGCCGCCGTCCCGCCCACCGGCCACACCCTCCCGAAACCGGCCGCCGACCTCATCGCCCACGCCCACACCCACGGCTGGGAGGCCTACCCCTACTGGACACACGGCCCCGGCATCGAGAACCCGTTCGTCCTCGTGCACCTCGCCTACCTGCTCACCCCCGCCGAATCGGCCAACTACCGCTCCGACCGCTGGACTTTCCAGTACACATGGCACTCCCGGGGCTGCGCCCCCGGCCGGATGCGCCGGTTCGGCGCGGGCACCGTGTGCAGCCCGGGCGGCCTGCACAACGCCCCCGCCCCCTCCCTGCGCACCGCAATAGCAGTCATCGCCAACCCCGTCCGCCCGTAGCCTCCGCCCGGCTGCGCCCCGCCCCCGGGGCGCAGCCGGGCCCCGCCCCGACCGAAAGGAACACGCCCCCCTTGACCGCCGTCCCCAACGCCCTGGTCATCCACGACAGAGGCAGCCTCGAACTGGTCGTCCTCCCGTTCGGCACCGGCGGGTTCGCCAGTGCCCTGGACGACATCCTGGACTGTGACCTCATCACCGCCATGACCCTGACCGAGCGTCTGGTCGTCTGGCGCGACGACGACGGCATCAACAGCGGCAGGCCTGTGAACCGGGCTGCGGGCGCTCTGATCCAGCGCCACCGCCGGGACCTCCTCCCCCCGGCCTGGGCCGTCTGGGGCCGTGCTGTGCTCACCGGCGGGGCCGACCTGGCCGAGCTTGCGCAGCCGCTTACCGCCGATCAGCTCGCCGGTGCCGTGTCCGTGCTCAACAGCATCGGTCCGGCGTCCACTGCCCGCTGACCGTGCCCCGTTTCCCCGGGGTGCACCCGGGGGAACGGCCGGCCCCGTCCGTGCGGTCGGGGCCGGCGGGGCCGTGGTAGATGGCCAGGCCTGATAAACGACTTGCAAAGTGGATGCTATTTATGTCAGAGTGGTGCCCACACCGAGAGCAACACCAACGCGAGGAACCCCATGAACCCGCACCTCTGCGACTGCGACCCCTGCTGCCGCACCGTCCCCAGCTGCCACGAACCCACCTGCCCCGCCATCAAGACCACCCCCACCCCGGCACCCGCCTCCGACGGCGAGTAGCCCCACAGACCGGGCGGCCCCACCCCACAGGGCCGCCCGCCCGCAGCACCACCGAGCGCGGCCACGACCGAACACCGGTCACCCCCGAACCGACACGGGGACACGGCCCCCGGGGCGCTGCGAACACCCGGACCAGCCGGAGCGCGGACGCGCGGACCCAGGGCGGACCCCCTCCCGCCGCCCAACAACTCCGCTTCCCCCTCCGGCCGGTCCGGGCCCACACCACCACCACACGAGAGTGAGCCCCGCCATGCCCAGCACCGCCGTCTTCGTCCTCCGCACCGCGACCGCCCTCGACGCCGCCCCCGTCATCGCCACCGTCCTCAACGACCTTCCCCCCCTCCTCGGCACGCCGCTCTCCTTCACCTACCGGGTTGACAGCATCACCGCAGACCTTGAGAACTGGCTCACCCCCGACCAGCGCAACACCGTCTCCAGCATCCTCGCCGACCACTTCATGCACGCCGGATGGGGCTTCAGCCACACCCTCCAGCACGGCACCACCACCACCCTCACCACCCACCTGACCCACCCCACCCAGACCACCCTCACCGGCCACCCGGCCACCGACACACGCCCCGTACTGCTCTCCACCACCCTCGCCGCCTTCGTCAACCGCATGACCAACCAGGACACCATCGACCACCTCACCCAGCCGCTGTCCTGCCCCGAGGCCACCGTCATCGCCGACCTGCTCGATGTTCTCGGCCACCAGGACGCCGCGAACACCTGGCGCACCCAGCACGCCGCCGCCGACCCCGACACCGCTTGCACCCTCCGCTGACCCACCCCACCCCCGCCCCGAAACGGAGAACCACGTGCTCACCACCCAGACCCCGGCGACCTGCCACCATCTCTTCGCCCACCCGGCCACCGACGCCGACCACGACGCGCTCACCGACGACCTGGCCTACTTCCGCAGCATCGGCGACGGAGCCGGCATCCTCATCGCTGTTGCCCGGCTGACCGGCGCCGCCGCCTGCCGCAGCCAGCTCACCGGGGCAGCACGGTGAACCTTCTGACCCTGCGCCACCGCGTCCACATGCTCCTCGGCGGCGAAGCCGAGCAGCACGACAGCGACATCACCACCGTCACCATGTCCAACCCGGTCCAGGCCGGTGGGCCGTGGGCGATCGTCGTCACCACCGCCGACCAGCACACCCTCCGCCTGACGTTCACCGACACCGGCACCGAGTACTACACCTACCGGGCCGAGATCGATCACTTCAACGGCATCGCTCTCGGCACCTACACCAGCCCCGCTGACGCCCGCCTGCACATCGAGACCCACTACACCGACATGTACGGCCCGATGCCGATGCGCTGGTCCCCCGAGATACCAAAGGCCGACGAACCCCAGACCCTCTACGTCACCAAAAACGGCAGGGAGTGGGCCACCAGCTGCCGGGTGATGCCCGTACCGGTCCGGGACTGTTACGACCCCGACGCCGAGGAGTAGCCGGGCCCGACCGGCCCGGCCCCCACCCTCCCTGCCCGCCGCTGAACCACCACCGGGCGGCCGCCGGTATCAGGCGGCCGCCCCTGCCCGGGCCACCGTCAACCAGCGCTTCACCGAGAGGACCGACATGCCGTACGCCGTACTCAGCCGACGCCCCGCCGAATTCAGTGACGCCAGTATCGGACCCATCACGCACCACACTGAGCAGCCCGTCGAACCGCTGACCATCTCCTGGGACAGGCAGGTCGACACCCCCCACGACCCGGCCAAGCCGACCGTCGTCCACTGCGTCACCACCGACGGCCGCCCCGTTCTGCTGCTCCTCGATGAGGAACTGCGCGAGGCCCTCGGCCTGGCCCTGGTCGACCCGAGCCTGCCCGACGTCGAGACGGACCAGCCCGGCCCGCACCGCGCCCGCCGGCGGTTCGCACCGCGCCGCCACGTCCGTATCCGCTGACCCCGCCGCCCGGCCGGAACACCTCCGGCCGGGCCCGACTCCCAGGGGAAAACCGTGCCAGGCCCCCAGAACCCCCGCACCGGCCTACCGCCGGCCCCGGCGCGCTGCGACCGCCGCACCTACACCCTGATCGCCGCCGAAGCCGCGGCCACCGCCGGCCGGATCGCCCGCGGCCCGCTCCTCAACCCCGCCGGCCACCACCAGGCCGTCCCGGCCGGCCTGCGCCGCCACCCACTCATACCCTGACCCGGCCTCCGGCCAACGACGAAGCCCCCGGCCCGTGTTGCTCACAGGCCGGGGGCTCCACCTACGACTCCCGCACACCACTCTAGGACACCACCGTCCCGGTCACGCTGTTCCGTCGTGCCACGCCGTCTTCAGCGCCGACACACTGAACCCCGGCCCGAAACCGATCAGCAGACCCCGCTGCCCGGCCTCCGGCGGATCCGCATGCGTGCGCTCCAGCACACGCAGCACCGACGGCCCGCCGAGGTTGCCCTCCTCGTCCAGCGACGCCCACGAGTTCCGGAGCCACTCGGCCGGCACGTCCAGCTCGAGCGCCAGGTCGTCGAGGATGCTCACCCCGCCGGTGTGCGCGACCACGAACTCCAGCGGCCACGGCCCGGCCGCTCCGCCGGCCAGCCACTTCCGCAGCTCCGGCGCCATGTCGCGCACCGAGTCCGTCGCGGACTTCTCGCTGTCGAAGTGGATCCCGAGCTCGTCGACCCGCTTCCTGTAGCGGGTCTTCGTGCCAGGGATGACGTACTCCCACGTCTCCCCAACGGCCAGACCCGGGCCGAGAGGTGAGTCCGATACGACTGTGGCGATACCGGAGTCCCCCCACAGCGCCTTGTAGATCATGTGCTCGATCCGGTCGTCACCGTGGTGGTACATGCTCGACAGCGACTCCCCGCCGGCCACCAGCACCCGCGTTCCCGGGTGCGCCCGAACGTAGGTCGCGGCCATCACCAGGGCGTGTGCACCGCCCCCGCAACCCAGTTGCGTCATCGGCCACCGGCTGACCGTGGCCGGCAGGCCCAGCGCGTCCTGGAGGTGGATGTCGAGGCCGGGAACCCAGTCCGTGGTGCTGCTGGTGGTGATGATGCAGTCCACGTCGTCCGGGGCCGTCCCGGTGGCCTTCAGTGCCGCCTCGCAGGCTGCGGTGGTCATTGCCAGGACGTCGGCGATCGCGGTGGTGTTGCGTTCCTCGACGGTGCGGTCGGCCAGGACGACGTCCAGCGGCTGCGAGAAGCGGCGCGCCGCCGGGGACTTGGCGAGGACCCGCTTGATCACCCCCATCCGGGGGTGGTCGGCGTGCCGGACGGTGATGTCGTCGATCAGCTCCTGGATCGTCACGACGTGCTCACCGAGTACGGAGTGCGGCCGGGCTATGTAGGCGTGCGGCATGGGAGTTCCCCCTCTGGGGTAGGGCGGTGCTGGTTCAGCGGCGCAGCGTCGCGTCGGCGCGGTAGTCGGGGAGCAGGAACATCAGCCGGGCGCCGGGGGCTCCGAGCGGCATGGACGGGGCGATCGTGACGGAGATCAGGCGGTTCTGGCCGGCATCCCACATCTGGCGGGTGTCGCCGTCCTGCTGGTAGTAGGCGTCGGGCATCGACCGGTAGAGCGGGCCGGCCACGGGGTCGGCCTCGACCCGGCTCTGCAGGTCGGCCAGCTCGAGGTTCTCGCGGTACTCGTTGCATGCGGCCCGCAGCTGGGGCAGGACCATGCGGGCCCAGCTGTTTTCCCAGTCGTACAGGCCGGTTTCACGGGCGTAGGGGGAAAGGACCATCCATTCCATCGTATTGCGTGGTGCCTCCCTTCCGGGGAATAGGGAAGCGAATTCTGTGTTGTGTGCGAGGACGTTCCAGGCGAGGTCGTTCGCGTAGCAGGGGTGAGGGTGGGCTGTGACGATTTCTTTCCAGTGCCCGCCGATGGTCATGCCGTCGTTGGGGTTGAGGGTGTGGGGTGGCTGGTGCCGGTAGACCAGGTGCCACAGGGTGGTCCACCCCTGCTTGTCCAGGTGCAGGATCCGGGCTACCTGCTCGACGTACTCGGGGGGTACGGCGCCGCGGGAGCGGCCGCACTCGAAGCGCCCGTATGTGCCCAGTGCCCGTCCTGTCAGGTGGTCCATGTGGTCCTGGGTCAGGCCGGGGGCCCGCCGGCCCGAGCCTTCGGTGCGGCTCGGGGGGAGTTCCAGGTCGGTCGGGTCGATCTCCGCCCGCCGGGCGGCGAGGAACGCCTTAAGGGCAGTTCTGTCCGGAACGTGCCTTCTGTCCACCTTGGCTGATGCTCCCTTTACCGACACGCCGACAGACTCAACCGCAACGCGACCGATTTTACCTTTTCTATAGGGACGAATCTTCCCTGTAAAACACCCTGCGGGTAAGCCACAATCACATGAGGGAGATCATCCGTCACACAGGGGGACGAAATGCCAAGGGGGGCACCGAACATGCCGAACAAAAACTCTTCACCCCAACTAAGGCAACCCTCACCACGCACACACTTGCGGGCCGTGCCCGACCCCACCCCGGGCCCCGGCACCGACGACCCTCTCCCGCCGACCCTGCGCTGCGCCCGCGCGGCCGGCACCCCACCCGGCTACACACCGGACGTCACCACCCTCATCAACCAGCTGCGCCACCACCCCGCCGCGCCGCGCTGACCCCTCCACAGCGCGGCACCGCAGGATGGTGGCGCAACCACCGCGGCCCCGCAGAACCCGGGTCCTACCGCACCAGCGCGAACACCCCGCCGGCCACCACCAGGCCGAGCAGCGCCCCGGAGACGACCTGCCCCACGGTGTGCTCCTGCACCCGCACCCGCGCCCACCCGAGCACCGGCACCACCACCAGACCGAGCAGCCACCACCAGCCGTACGCCTGAGCCAGCATCACGACCGAACCGGCCGTCACCGCCGCGTGCACGCTGATCTTGTACCACCGGGTCACCGGCCAGATCGCCGTGATCGTCGCCCACATCGCCGCCGTCAGCGCGATCATCGGACACGGCGCCGACGTCACCGCCTCCAGCGCGATCCCCGCCGCAGCAGACGCGCTGATCACCGGCAGCACCGACATCCGCTTGATGCGGTTCGTCAGATGCCGCTCGGACCAGCGCCCGCCCGACTTCCCGTAGACGATGTACGCCATCGGGACCACTGCGGCGAAGACGATGGCGAGCGCTGCCCAGCCGAGGCCGGCCCAGCCGTAGTGAACGCCGAACCCCAGCGACACCACCACGATGACGTTCTTCGGGTCCACCCAGTCACTGACCCGCCGTGCCACCTGCCACAACATCCCGGACTGCTCGCTCACACCGCCCCCCTGGTGTACTGCGCGGCCACGTCCATCGCCCACCGGATTTCCCGCTCCGGCGCCCGCAAGTCCTGCTCCGCCAGCTCGTCGTGCTGCTTCGGGCCCTCCGTCTCACCAGCTGCCTTGCGCCTCAGCGCCGACCGCACCCACAGGGCTTCCGCCCCCGGATCCGAACCGACCGCCGCCGACCGCGCCGTCCCCGGCTCCGCGTACGGCTGGAGCGACAGGAACCCGTCCCGGACGGTGAACGCGCTGTGTGCCACATCGATCGTCCGGTCCCCGATGGTGAACAGCTCCCGCCAGCGCGACCGCCGTTCACCCATCACGAGGTGGGGGAACTGGTCGGCGATGTCGGACCACAGCGGGTAGATCCGCCACAGCGCGTACTGGTCCCGGACGTAGCGCACCAGCGCCCGCATCGGAGCGAGCACCAGGCCAGTGACGATCAGCAGGATCGACAACACGATGATCACGTCGGACAGTGCGTCGACCTGGGCGTTGTACCCGTACCCGAGGTCGGCGATCGTCCCCATCATGATCATTACCCGGTGCAGCGTGTACACCACCCCCAGGGAACAGCCCAGCGCCAGACTCGTGACGCCGGTCCGGGCCAGCCCCTTCGGCACACCCCGCCGCCCACCCAAGAACACCAGAGCCCCGATCAGCATCGACGCACCGAGGTAGGTGTAGAAGATGGCCAGGTAGGCGGTCACCCAGGGGTCGTCGAAGTGCTGGACGATGATGTCGTTGGCGTAGGGCGTCGCCGGCCGGGGCACTGCGGTGAAGAACAGCACCCCCATCACGGCCGCGGCAACACCGACCAGCGGGAAGTTCGCCCGGATCCGACGCGGGGAGGCGTCGTGTACCGCGTAGAGGTAGTCGAAGAGGCAGGCGATCGAGCCCATGCCGAACAGGTGGCGCAGCAGCACCGGCAGGCCGGGCACCCAGTGGTGCAGGAAGCCGCTGTCGATGGCGGGCCCGCCGGCCGCCAGGGCAGTTCCCAGCGCGCCGACGCTCAGCGACAACGACCGCGAGGTGCGGTTGCCGTCCCTGACCGCAGCCGGCAGCCGCCACAGACACTGGCCGATCAGCGCGACCGGAAGCAGACCGAACAGGATGAGGTTCACCGGGTACCCGCCGTCCCGTAGTCCTGGCGCACGGGATGTGCGAGTGTGGCCGTCAGCCGCTTGCCGTCCGGCGTCGTTCCCCGGCCCGAGCCCAGCCGGCTCGCGAGCAGCAGCGCGATCGTCTCCGCCTCCTGCTCCTCGACGGAGTCGTAGCTGGCCCTCGGCAGCCCGAACAGCTTCGCAACATAGCGCGGTTCCATGTCCGGGAACGCCTGCTGGATCATCTCGGGGTTGTAGTCAGGCTGGTGGCCGGCCGCGATGTGGCCGAGCTCGTGCAGTTTGATCAGGGTCTGGTGGGCCAGGCTGGTCCGGGACTCGTAGAAGACTGCGTCGACCGACGCCAGGGGCACCCACAGGCCCGTGTGGGCAGCGGTGTCGGCCGTCGACGGCAGCGGGTGCATGGAGATGGGCCGGCCACGGTGCTCGGCAAGCGCGTCCGCGAACGCGTCAGCGCTGAACGGGTCGGGTATCGGCAGGTTGCTGAGGATCTTCTCGCAGCGGCTGCGGAGACCTCTGGGGAGGGGCATGAGGGACCTTCGGCTGTGAACGTGCAGGCCGGCGGAGGCGTGCGGGGAGGAACAGAGAGGTGCGCATCCAAACACACCGGCACCTGACCTGGCTACGGTGAACGGTGCAGCCG
Organism: Kitasatospora sp. NPDC087315; assembly: GCF_044744345.1. Classification (NCBI taxonomy): domain Bacteria; kingdom Bacillati; phylum Actinomycetota; class Actinomycetes; order Kitasatosporales; family Streptomycetaceae; genus Kitasatospora; species Kitasatospora sp. NPDC087315. The sequence continues at coordinate 52,904 of NZ_JBIUYD010000021.1, forward strand.
TTCGATCTCCAGCAGCTGGTCCATGAGCGAGCTGACCACCCGGCGGTTCGCCGGCCCGAGCTCGGCAGCACGGTGCATCAGCCCGGCAACCCCATCGTTCCCGCGCGTGGCCGACAGACCGTGGGCTTCACGCACCTGGTCCAGCATCCCCGCGGCCATCTCGGCATCACTGAGGAAGTAGCGGGCACCGTTGCGCAGGCCGAATGCGGCACCGAGTGCGTCAAGGGTCGCCACGGTGGGGTTCGGCGCCAGTCCCCGGCCGTTGCGTGCCTCCCTGATGTGCCGAACGCTGTCGGTGGAGAGATGCCGGGCCGGCTGCGTGGCCTCATAGGCACGTTCCACCAGCTCGGTGTACGTGATGTGCGGTGAGTTGGCCAGGTTGCGTGCCTCGTTCACGGCGTTGATCAGGTCATTCAGCCGGCCCGCGATGGTCCGGGCCTGCTTCACGGCCTGGGGAGTGTCTGCTCGGCTCACCCCTGCCCCCGCTTTCTTGTCGTGTCCAAAGCTAGAATAATCGCTATCAAAGTAGCGCGCCCCACCCGCTGTGCGGTGACAAACCCTCTGGTTGACGGTCGTACCAAGTGATTATGCTGCCGGAGAGCGCTACTTTGATAGCGGGGAGGCAACAAGCGAACCCCCGCCCTACGACAACGAGGTGGTTGATGTGCAGCCCGTCCTCCAGCCGTCCGCGGCCGCCCAGACCCAGCGCCCCGTCCCGTCCCCGACCCTGCGCTGCGCCCGCGCCGCCGGTACCTGGCCGAACATCCCCGACATCTCCGTCGTCATCCAGCAGCTGCGCACAGCAGCCAGCAGCCCTGGGCCGCGTTGACACCGCTCCCGCCCTGCCCCAGCATCGAACCACGCGCCAGGCCCCGGCCTCCGTATGAACTGTGAACTCCCCCCGTGCACAGCAACGGAAACCGCCGGGGCCAGCGCGTCACCCCAACTCCTCGGCCTGTCAGGGCCATTGAGCCTTCAGCTCGTCAGCCAGCAGCCGGGCCCCCACCGCGATCCCCGCCGCGTCCGTCTCGCACTGCGAACCCTGCCCGAACGACGCCTGGTCCTCGCACCGGCCGCGGCTGTAGGAGTCACCCGCCGATCCCACCCGGCCGATCAGCTCCGCCACCCTCCCCGCCCGGACGGCGTCCACCGGGTACCGGTCCACGAGGTTCGGGGCGTCCACCGCCGCCAGCTTGGCGACCGCCCCGAGCCACAGCGCGCACTCCCGCCCGCCCCCGTTCAGGCACCGGACGGTCTGCGGCGGCTGCAGCCGCCCCTCCAGCAGCACCACCAGCTCCCGCCCGCGCACCGCCGCCGTCGTACCAGCCGTCACCGGCGTACTCGAGACTGCCGGCGAGTCCTGAGCCGACCCCGCTGCCGGCCCGCCGCCCGTTCCGCCCGAACACCCCGCAACCCCGGCCAGCACCACACCCACCACCGCCACCGTTCGTACCCGTATCCGCATGCGGCGGATCCTCCCACCCCGGCCGACCACAGGAGCCCCGAACACCTGAACCCGTAACACACCCGTGAGCTGGCAGGACCGAGCACCACCACCTGTAGGGGATCATGGACCGTGTGCGCGGGGGTGCATGGAGCGAGGCATGGCCGGACCCCCCGGGCACGACACCACGCGCCAGGCCGTCCAGGCCCGGCGCGCCGAAGCCGTGCGCTTGAAGCTCACCCTCGGCTGGTCGCACCTCGAGATCGGCCGGCACCTCTACGCCGACCCCGCACACAACACCCGCGGCAAGGCCGTGCCTGAGGGCTACGGCGCCGACCGCTACAAGGCCGGCGAACCCCCGCTCGCCGACAGCCGCCTCGTCCAGGCCGTCGCCAAGGACATCGCCCGCGCCCTCAAGGCCTCCCAGTCGCGGTACGACGACGACCTGGACGCGCTGCGCCGCCTGCGCGTCGCCCAGTACGAGCAGCTGCTCCGCGACGCCCTCGCCGAGGCCAGCGCCGACGACGACCCGGACATCTGGGAAGACCCTGAAGACCGCCTCAAGATGGCCGATCGCCGGTCCAAGGCCCGCGACCAGGCGCTGCGCGTCCTCGCACGCCTCGACGAAGTTCAGGGCGTCAAGCGTCCGGTGCGCACCGAGGTCACCGGTGCCGACGGCGCCCCGCTGATCGACATCGAGTCGGTGGACGAGCTGCGCAAGCTCATCGCCCTCAACGCGGCCGCCGACAAGCAGCAGGGGCCGGCCGGTGGGTAAGAAGAAGCGCCGCGACCCGGACGCCGAACTCGCCGCCGTCATCGAGGAGTACAAGAAGCTCCCCCCCGCTGACCGGGAGGTTATGGCCGCCCAGGTGAAGCCACCGATGCGCGTTCACCTGGCCCGCGTTGAACGCGGCATGCTCATGGACCGCTCGCCCGGCCATATGGCCACCGTGCTGACCGACGGTGTTGAGCTCCAGGCCCCGCACCTCGACCTGATTGACGGCCTGTACCGGCGGATCGAGGCTGGCGAGCGCATCAAGGCGATGGTGGAGATGCCGCCCCGTCACGGGAAGAGTCAGCGCGCGTCCCGCTGGGGCCCGCTGTGGTTTGCCCGCCGCCAACCGCTCAAGCGCATCATGCTCGCCTCCTACGGCAGCGAGCTGGCCGACGACCACGGCCGCTGGGTCCGCGACCTGGTCAACGAGCACACCGACCTGCTCGGCGTCAAGCTCCACCCCGGTTCCCGGGCGGCGAACCGCTTCGACTTCATCGCGCCGCCACGCTCCGCGGTACGCGGCGGCATGGTCACCGCCGGCGTCGGCGGCAGTTTGACGGGCAAGGGCTTCGACCTGGGCATCGTCGACGACCCGTTCAAGGGTTCTGACGACGCCGGCAGCCCTTCACAGCGCGATCGCGTGTGGGAGTGGTACCGCTCGGTCTTCTACACCCGCCGCGCGCCCGGTGCCTCACAGATCATCATCAACACCCGCTGGCACGAAGATGATCTTTGCGGACGCATCCTCCAGCAGGACCCCGACGGCTGGGAGCGCATCAACCTCCCAGCGATCGCCGACTCCGCGGACGACATCCTCGGCCGACCGATCGGCGCCGCCCTGTGGCCGTCCCGCTACGACGAGCAGGAACTCGCCGAGACCCGCAAGGCTGTCGGCGAACGCATCTGGTGGGCCCTCTACCAGCAGAGGCCCAGACCCATGGAGGGCGGGGTCTGGCGCTGGTCGTGGATCAGCGACAACCGCATCACCCCGGAGGCGCTACGCGGTATCACCCTCACTCGGGTGGTCGTCTTCATCGACCCGTCCGGCGGCGACGCACTGCGCGACGAAGTCGGCATCGTCGCAGCCGGACGCGACGTCCAGGGCGGCCTGTACGTCCTGGCCGACCGTTCAGCCAAGCTCGGCGCGGAACAGTGGGGCCGACAGGCCTGCCTACTCGCCATCGAGCTCGGCGCTGACGCTATCGGCGTGGAGAACAACTTCGGCGGTGACATGGCTCGTCAAGTTGTGCGGCAGGCCTGGGCCGAGCTTGATCGCGAAGGCCTCACCGGAGGCCTGCTGTGCCCCCGGTTGATCGACGTTTTCGCCAAGAAAGGCAAACGGCTCCGCGCCGAACCGGTTGCCCAGCTCTACTTCCAGAGCGGCGTCCACCACGTCGGGGAGTTCGTGGAACTGGAGGGCCAGATGGTCACGTGGATGCCCGGCATGGACTCCCCGGACCGCATGGATGCCTGCGTGCACGCACTCACCGAACTCGCCGACTCCGCCAGCGGCGGATCCGCCGACTCCTACACCCGCGGCCCACTGCCCGGCCGCCGCTGACCACCAATGCCTGAGGAAGGACCCATGAAGATCTGGCAGTTCATATTGGACGCGTGGAGCTGGCTGAACTACAAACCGGTGTTCAGCTCGCAGGGAGGGGCGCCGAACCGGCGTGCCTACCCCGAGGCGCACGCCCGCTGGGTGCCCGCTGAGGACGCCCGCCGTCTCGCCGCCTACAAGACGATGGTCGCCTACGACCTCAACCAGGCCGGGGCGCTCGCCGCGATCCAGAGCGGCACCGACGACGACCGCCGCGAGTACGGCGACGTCGCCATGTTCAACGACGCGATCATGGCGCACATCCTCGGCCGTGAGCAGCACATCGTCGTCAAGGGTGCTGACCGGACCGGTGACGGCGGCGCGGACGTCGAGCACGCCCAGGCCGTGCAGGAGCGGCTGCGCAAGTGGGCGGAAGACGAGCTGTTCTCGCTACGTCTCCAGCAGGCCGAGCGCAAGACCGTCGTCCAGGGCGACGGGGTGTACTACCTGGCATGGGATCCCGAGCGGCAGCGCGTCCGCCTGGTCGCCACCGACCCGGGCTTCTATTTCTTCGAGCCCAGCGAAGAGCCGGGCAACGAGTTCCCCCGCTGCGTGCACCTCGCCTGGGAACTCCCCGCCGACCCCCAGCGCGGCCTCAAGGCCCGGGTCAGGCGCGTCACCTGGGAACTCGACTACGTCGGCCCGGCCCGGAGCTCCACCGCCGACGGCAACGGCCGGCCGGTGCGCGCCCCGGTGGAGCAGGACGACACCACGCTGCAGATCGCACCGGGCGACGTCTACGACAACGGGGTGATCAGCCGCCAGTACGCGTGGAACGACGGCCCGTCCGTGTGGACGTGCTACCTCACCGACGCCACCTGGCTGATGGAGGACCTGACCGGCGACATCGACGTCCACACCCTGCCCCGGGCCCACGCCCAGTACGCGGTCCGTGAGGACGGCGAAGTCCTCGACCGCCTCGACCTCATGATCGACTTCATTCCGGTCGTCCACGTCCCCAACACCATCCCGGACGCCGAAGAACACTGGGGCCGCCCGGCCCTGGCCCGCGTCCTACAGCTCCTGGACGACCTCGCCGGCAGCGACACCGACACCGCGCACGCCACCAGCACCACCGGCATGCCCGTCATCGCCGTGTCCGGCCTCGAGACCCGCCAGCACAACGTCCAGGTCCAGGCCGGCATGATGCTGAAGCTGGAGACCGGCGGCCGGATGGACGTCCTCAACACCGCCGCCCAACTTGCTGAACTTCGCAACGCCGGACACGACCTCCTCGACCGGCTCTCCGCGAACCTGCGGATGCCCGCCGTCGCCCTCGGCACCGCCGACCAGGCCCAGATGCCGTCCGGCTACGCCCTGTCCCTCACCATGAGCCCGCTGGACATGATGGTCGCCTCCGGCCGCCTCGCCCGAGCCCACAAGTACAGGCTTCTGCTGAAATTCGTTCAGCGCATCCACCAGGCCGGCCAGCACCCCGACTGGACCGGTCCGATTGTCCCGGCCGACCTCGAGTTCGGCCCCTACACCCCCACCGACCTGGCCGGCCTGCTCCAGGACATCGCCACCGCCTACACCGCCGGGCTGATCAGCCTCGAGACCGCAATCCACCGCCTCATCGAGGCCGGATGGACAGTCGACGACGCCGAAGAGGAGATCCGCCAGATCGAGGCCCGCCAGTTCGCCGCGGCCGGCCAGCTCGCGGACGCCACTGGTGACCCGCAGGCCGTCCGCGACTTCCTCCACCTCCAAGGCCCGCCCCCGGAACAGCCCCCGACCGTGGTTCTGCCCCAGCAGGTACCCCAGCCGCCCCAACCCGGCACCCCGCCGTCCGTGCCCAGCACCCCTGAACAGGGCAAGACCAGGTGACACGGCGACAGAGCACACCATGATCGCCCCTACACTCGGTAGTGGCGCGGGGGCGTTCACGGTGGAGGACAGAGGACACCCATGCGCCGTGCCGAGATGCGCCGCCAGCTCCTGGCGGCGGCTACCCTGTACAACACCCCGCCCGAGCCGACCCCGCCCGCCCCGTCCGGCGGCGGTGGTACCCCGGTACCGACCCCGGCCGAACTCGCCGCCCGCACCGGCCAGCAGAGCACACCCCCGCCCACCCCGGGCCAGCCCGACCCGGGGAACACCGGTGAACCGGTCCTCACCTACACGCAGCGCCACCTCAGCCACCTCCTGGCCAAGGAGAAGAAACAGGGCGCCACCGCCACGTTGCGCACGCTCGCCGAGGCCGCCGGCCTCGACGCCGAGAACATCACCGACGAGCAGCTGAAGACGTTCATCACGGACGCCAAGACCGCGCGTGACGCCGCCCTGACGGAGGAGCAGCGCCGCGCCGCCGACCTGGAAGCCCGGGAGGCCGCGCTCGCCGCGAAGGAGGCCGCTGCCGCCACAGCGGCCGCGACCGCCCAGACGGTACTTCGCGAGGCCAAGCAGCAGGCGGCCCTCGCCCGGGCCGGTGTCGACCCGGGCGACCTCGACGTCGCACAGGCCTTCCTCAGCCGTACAGTCGCCGACGATGCCGACGATGCCGCGCTGCTCACCGCCGTCGAGGCGCTGAAGGCGAGCAAGCCGAAGCTCTTCACCAGCACCGTGGTGCCGGGTATGCCGCCGGCGCCCGGCGGTGCCCCGGCCGGAGGCCCGCCGAACCGCACTTCCGGGTCGGTGGTGAAGGCCGGAGACCGCGGGCGCGCCCGCGCACAGGCCATGGGTCTCGCCTGACCCCCTTGCACCATCCGCAGTACTAGGGACCACGCCCTTCCCTCCCCGTGGACGGCACCACCAGGTGCCCACCGCCCCCAGCAGACACCTGCCCCCAGGGAGGGATCCGGCGTGTCCATCCAGCCGATCACCACCACCACGACCCACACTGCGAACCGGCGCTGGCTCGCCGGCGTCCATGGCACCGAACTCAACCAGCCCGCGACCCTCGACCTCACCCGGTTCACCGAGGGTCTGCACTGGGTGCGCGGCTCCGGCGTCTCCCAGCCGTACTGCACCATCAAGAGCGGCATCCCGCTCGGCCGCCTCAACGAGTCCGGCCTCTACGCGCCGTACAGCCCGCCGACGTCCGAGACGCAGACCGTCACCATCACCGGCGGACCGACCGGCGGAACGTACACCCTCACCTACAACGCCCAGACCACTGCGGCGATCGCCTACAACGCGACCCCGGCACAGGTGCAGGCCGCGCTGGAGGCGCTGAACAACATCGCCGTCGGCGACGTGAAGGTCACCGGCGCCGCGGGCGGCCCGTACACCGTCGCGTTCGTCGGCCACTTCCTCGGCGTCAACGTCCCGCAGATGACCGCCAACGCGGGCGGCCTGACCGGCGGCACCACCCCGGCCGTGAACGTCACCACCCCCACCGGCGGCGGAACCGCGACCGCTTCGGACGGCACCGAGGTCCTGGCCGGGTTCCTGGAAGCCGACGTCCCGTTCAACCCCGGGGCGTCCAAGGCCGTCGTGGCGCTGCGCGTTCACGGCCAGGTCGACGTGTCGAAGCTGCCCGTCCCCGGGTTCATCCCGCCCGCGCCCGGTTCCACCACGGCGCTCATCCACTACATCGGCATCTGAGGAGGCTGACCCATGGCTATCGAGATGCTCGCGAACCTCCTCAAGGGGATCGACGCAACCGAGATCCACGCATTCGTGCGGGCAATCAAGTCACCGGCGGACTACGAGCTCACCAACACGGTGATGCCCGTCCGCACGCTCAACAGCGTGAAGTGGCGCACGAAGCAGACGAAGCGCCGCATCGCCGCGGCCAAGTACCGCACGTGGGACTCGACGACCCCGATCGGGTCGCGCGAGCTCACCAAGACCGTGACCGAGGGCATGTTGCCCCCGCTCGGCCAGAAGTTCATCATCGGTGAGCTGGAGCAGATCCTCCTCGACACCTCCCGGGGCATGGACGACGGAGACATCATCGAGCGGCTGTACGACGACATCGCCGCGCACGTCACCTCGATCCGCTCCCGCCTGGAGCTGGCCGTCGGCGATCTGCTCACCGACGGCAAGTTCACGCTCGCGGGCGAGAACGGCATGTACACCGAGTACGACGCCCAGGTCCCGGCCGCGAACATGCCCACCGCCGCCGTGCCGTGGACCGATCCGACCGCGGACATGATCGGCGACGAGAGGAAGTGGATCGAGTACCTGCGTTCGATCGGCGCGCCGCTGCCGGCCCGGGTACTGACCTCGTACAAGGCCCGCGCCCTCATGCAGGACAACCAGTCGTACCGGGCCGCGTACTACGGTGCCGCGCCTGGGGCGACCCTGCCCACAGCGGTCCTTGCCCAGACTGAGGTCGACGTCGTGCGGGCCCGTTACGGTCTGCCGCCGATCACCATCTACGACGTGCCGATCCCGCTGGACAACGGCACCGACGTGCGCGCGCTCCCCGAGAACCTGTACATCCTGCTGCCCCCGAACCCCACCCAGTGGGCCGAGACGCAGTACGGCGTGACCGCCGAGGCCCTGGTGCTGTCCAACGGATCCAACCCGTCGATCATCCGGGAGGAGGCCCCAGGCATCATCGTCACCCACGGCTACAGCGACGACCCGCCGCAGGTTTGGACCAAGGGCTCCGCCGCCGCGATGCCGGTGATGTACGTCCCGGACATCCACATCACCGCGAAGGTGTGGTGACCGTGGAGTTGGAGGCCAGCGTGTTCGTCACTGACCCCGACACCCACCAGACGGTCGTGCTGAAGGCTGGCTGCCGGCCGGAGCCGCGCCTGGCCCGGCTGGTCTCCAACCCGGCGGCGTGGGTCGGGGGGCAGCTGCCTGACTTCAGCCCCGATCCGGTGACTGTGCCGCAGACGGGTCCGGGTGAGGGGGGAGAACAGTGCCCGGCTCCGGAACCCGGCCCCGAGCCGGAACCCGGTCCCGAGCCGGAACCCGATCCGGAGACCAAGCCCGCCGCCCGGCGCGGCCGCAAGACCGCCGAGTAGCACTGATCCCCTCGGGGGCCCGGCCGGGCCGTCCTCCCCACCCCGGGCCCCCGAGAACCCTCACCCCAATCACGACGGGAGGTGACTCCGTGGACGCCGCCACCCGGGCCTGGCTCCTCGCCGAACTCGGCACCACCACCGACCAGGCCGACCTGGACGCACGCTACACCCGGCTGCGCTCCGCCCGCGCCGTCGCCCTCGAAGTACTGCGCGAACGACGCCAGACCCTCCTCGCGCAACCGCTCAAACTCGCACTCACCGGCGTCCTGTCGATCGACAACTCCGCCAACGTTGCTGCCATCGAGCGCCAGATCGCCGACCTCGCCGACCCGGCCGCCCCACCCGCACCGGACGACCCCCAGCCCGAATCACCAGACGCCGGCCCCGGCATCGTCCAACTCCACGCCAGGCCACGCCGATGACCGCCACCACCTGGCGCGACCAGGAACTCCACCGGCTCATCGACACCACCACCTGGCAACTCGCTGCCGCCTGGGACGCCCTGACCCGGGCGCAGCACGCCGTACTCGCCGCCGTTCGGGCCGCCGCCGGTACCCGGCGCCGTACGGCCGCCATCCGTGCCGCCCTGCGCGCGTTCACCGCGGCCGTTGCGGCGTTTGACACGGCCGTCGTCGGTATCGTCGAGCGCTGGGCGAGCACCGAACTGCCGATCGCCTACCGGCACGGTGCCGAGGCCGCGCTGCACACCGCTCCGTGGCCCGTTCACCTGCCCCGCCCCGGCTTCCACTGGACACCCGAGCACCAGCAGGCCATACACACGCTCACGGCCGCCGCCTACGAACGGCTGCTGCACCGCGTCAACGACACTGTCCGCCGCGCCCGCGCCTTCCACCGTGCCGTCGCCGAGACGGCCCGGCGCCGCGAAAGCACCAGCACCGAGGTCCTGGCCCGCGAACACCGCCTCGGTGTCGTGGTGTACGCGGACTCCACCCGCTACCCGGCGGCCGCCTGGGCCCGCAGCGCGCTTGCCGCGCAGGCCGTCACCGCCGCGAACACCGCCGCCGTCCGGGCCGCGGTCGGCGACCTCGAGGCCGAGTGGGTGCAGGTCGTCGACGGCCCCGGCTGCGGCTGGACCAGCCATCCGGACAGCGACCAAGCGGGCGGCACGCTGCGCACCGCCGCTGCGGCGGCCGCGTACCCGATCGCCCACCCCGGGTGCATCCGCTCCTTCATCCCCCGGCCCGACCTGACGGGCCGTACCGACATTGAGGACGGCCAGCAGGCCGACGAGGAGGACACAGCCGCATGGCGCTGACCACCATGGGGCTCGGCGTGCCCCTCTACCAGCACCCCGGCATCGATGCCGCGGCCTGGGACACCCTGGCCGTCAGCGGCCTGCCGCTGCGCTGGGTCGTTCTCAACCAGGCCAACGGGCCCGGGGCGACCGAGGACCCGGTGCTGTACGACGCCGGTCGCTCCGTCAGGTCCACGGGGACACCGGTGCTCGGTTACATCAACCACGGCTACGGCTCCGTGGTCGACTTCACCGTCTTTCAGCAGGCCGACCAGTGGGTGGCCCGGGGCATCACCGACGGCATCTTCCTCGACCAGGTGGCCACCGCGGCCGCGAACGTCCAAGCCGTGGCCACCACCATCCAGGGCCTGCGCAAGCGCGGCGCCAAAACCGTCGTACTCAACTGCGGCACCCTGCCCGACGAACGCTACTTCGCCATCGCCGACCAGGTCGTCACGTTCGAAGGCACCCTGCCCGACTACCGGCAGGCCATGGCCACTCTGCCCGCCTGGGTTCGAAAGTGGCGCCCCGAGAAGACCGTGCACCTGCTACACGGCATCACCACCTGGGCTGATGCCCGCGAAGCCGTCCTCCTCGCCCGGGCGAACGGCTGCCACACCATCCACATGCACACCACCCCCTACACCGGGCCGGCCTCCAACCCCTGGGACGGCATACCCACCACCTACTGGCAGGACCTAACCGACCTGATGGCCCGGTTCCCCGCCCGCCCTGCTCCCGGATGGCCGCGGTGACCGGCCTCGAGAACCTGCCCGCCACCGTGACCGCCTCCAGCCGGCTCCTCAACGGAGGCCCACCGGCCCGCCGCCCCTCCAACCCGGGAGACTCCGTGACCAGCCTTGACAACCCCGGCCAGCACCACGTCGTCATCACCGCCGAAGGCTTTGCGGGCAGCGTCCATCTGGATGGTAAAAACATCAGCAAGACGGTGCGCGGATACAGCCTTCAGCACATCGCCGGGCAGCCGGCGCAGGTCGTGCTGCACCTGAAGGAAAGCACCACAGCCGCGTTCGACGGCCTGGCCCGCGTCGCCATCGCCACCGAGAGCCCGGGCCCGGACATTGTGGGGTTCCTGACCGGGATCGACCCGGACGAACTCGCAGCCGCGGTCTTCAAGCGCACCGACCTGGACGGCGGCCGCAACGAACTGACCCGCGCGGCGCTGCGCCAGCTCCTCGACTGGGCGAAGGGCGCGAGCTGATGCCACTGCTCGACGTCTCCGGCCTCAGCGCTCTCGTCGAAGAGCTCGTCATGGGCGACACCGTCCGCGTGACCCGCCGTGGCGTGGGCCGGGTCCTGAACGAGGACACCGGCGAACTTGAGGACGCACCCGCCACGCTGGTCTACGAGGGGCCAGGCGCGGTCATCGGTACCGGTGCGCAGCCGATCGGCCGCGTCGTACCCTCCGATCTCCAGGACCACATCGACGACGCCAAGAACGCCTACAGGCTCCTCACCCCGGCACACACCCCCGTGCCGCGCCGCGACGACACCCTTGCCGTCATCGCTGTCCATTCGAAGGGTGACCCGTCGCTGCTCACCCGCAGCTGGCGAATCGCCGAAAGCGGACAAGGGCAGACGTTGATCGCCGTACGTCTGTCCTGGTGCGACGAGATTCAGCCCAAGGGCGCACCGTGAACACCTTCACCGATCCTGCTGCCCTGGCCGCTGCGTTCGACCAGGCCGCCGAACGTGTCGGGCCGGCCGTCACCAGGCTTGTCCGCCACCAGGCCACCCTGCTGCGCCAGCAGATCCGGGCGCACGCATCCGGCCGGCCCGGACCCAACGCCATCACCGGCCGCTACCGCGAGTCGTGGACCGTTGAAGTCGCCCCCGGCACCGGGGGTTTCGCCGAGGCGACGATCGGGACGGCAGAGCCGTACGGGCGGCGCCTGGAGTTCGGGTTCGTCGGGGTCGACTCGCTCGGCCGGCACTACAACCAGCCCCCGTTCCCGCACGTTGCCCCCGCGATGTCCGCGTTCGGCCAGCAGGTCGACGAACAGCTGCGTACCCTCGCCGGGCAGGTGATCACGTGAGCGTCGGCCATGTCTCCCCGATCGGCGACCTGATCGACCACAACACGGCAACCGGCGAGGCGGACTGCGTGTGCGGACCGGACACAGTGCCCGTCGAGGCCGACGGCGGCGGTGTCAACTGGCTGATCGTGCACCACTCCCTCGACGGCCGTGAGCAGCAGGAAGGCGGTGCCCGGTGATCGCCCGCCGCCCGGTCACCAAGGCCCTCGTCGTGCTGCTTGCTGATGCCACCGGCAAGCCGTGCGGAAACGGGAGCCTGCCGCGCACCAGCACCGGACCGGTACCACCTCCGTACACGGTGCTGCACCTGGTCGGTTGGGACGTGCAGGGTGCGCCGATGAGCGACCTGTCTGAGGACGCCAGCGCCCTTTACCAGGCCGTGTGCGTCGGCGAGACCACGGATCAGGTCGAGTGGCTGGCCGACCGGGTGCTTGCGGCCGTGCTGGAACGCGACCCGGTGACCGGCCGGTGGCGGTACCCGCTCGTTCTCCCGGCGGGTGTGGTGTGCCGGGGCCGGTTGCTGGACGTTGACACGGGGACAGACCCGGTCCCCGGCGACGGTATCGTTAACGACATGATCAGGTTCCGGCTCGATCTCACGAGCAGGACCACGCAGCTCTGACGCTGTGCAGGACCCGCACCGCGGCGGCCCGAAGCGCGGACGCTACCCCCTTTGCGGGTGGCCACCCCTCACCGTCCACACGGGGCCGGGCCGCACACACCGGGCTGACCCCACCAGGTATCTGGGGTCCACCATGCCGACTACCATCCCCGCCCCGACGCCGGTTGAGAAGTACACCAGGCGCGGCACCTCCATCTTCCTGTTCCTGTCGACCATCGCCGCCGCCTCCATGATCCCCACCCGGACGGAGCTGGCAGCCGGCACGAACATCTCCGCCGCCATTGCCGAGGTCGACGGCTGGACGTTCGAGAGCCAGGCGATCGAGACCAAGGACATGTCGGACACGTTCGACTCGTCCATCCCCGGCTCGGACAAGGCCGCCGACTCCTCGTTCACTTTCTGGGAGGACAGCCTCACCTCCACGCTGGAGGAGCTCTTGAAGAAGGGGACCAGTGGTTACGTTGTGATCCTCAGAAAGGGTGACGTACCTACGAACAAGTCCATGGACATCTTCCCGGTGCGGGTTGGCTCGCAGTCGTCGAGTTTCACGGTCGACAACGAGGCCGCCAAGTTCAAGGTCTCCTTCTTCGTCACCCGGCGCCCGGTGCAGTCCGCTGCGGTCCCCGCCGCGTCCTGACGGCCCTTTCGCTCCCGGCTGAGCGCTCTCGCACGTACGAGGGGACGCGCGAAAGCGCCCGGCCGGGCCCCTCTTCCCCTCACCCCGAAGCCACGAAGGACAGCCACCATGCCCAAGACCACCACCGCCGTTCCCGAGCCGCCGGCCGACGCTGTCGCGGCCGACGCGCACTGGACCGCCACGCTGGAGCGGCTGCGCAACCGCAAGCTCGCCACCACTCCCCTGCGGCTGTGGGACGACATCGGGCTGAAGCAGGCGTTCAACGGGATCCAGGAACGGGCCGCGAAGGCCGCGCTGATGGCCGCCGCGAACCCCGACAGTGAGTCCCACCGGATCGTCGCCGACACGGCGGCCGCCGAACTGGCCAACGCCACCGTCGGCGCCGACAAGGTCAGCACGGTGCTGACCTTCCGGGCGCTCCCCGGCGAGACCTTCACCGATCTTGTGAAGGCCCACCCCCCGACCCCGGAGCAGGCCGACCAGGCCCCCAACTCCGAGTGGAACGCAGAAACGTTCCCCCCGGCGCTGATCGCCGCCGCCAACGTCGACGGCATCACCGAGGACCAGGCCATCGAGTTCCTGGCCACCTGGGGACACGCCGACCGCCTGGCCCTGTTCGACGCCGCGCTCACCCCGCAGACCGAGAGGCGCGCTGACCTGGGAAAAGGCTGAGGACTGACCCCCGGTTCCGTACGGAACTGGAGCTGTGCGACCGGTGGGGCATCCCGCACTCGCAGTTCCTCGGCGGCGAACCGGGCCGTTGGACCCCGGGGGACCGGGAGAAGGCCGTGGCCTACGCCGACTTCGCGCGCCTGACCTGCCCGCAGTGCGGCACCCGGGACGAGGAGTGGCAGCCCGAGGCCGGTGGCGACCGTCACGCCTACGAGGTGTCCACGACCCGCTGCTCCGGCTGCCAGGCGATCGAGCGCAAGCGCGAGGAACTGCCGGAAGGTCTGTCCCCGGCCGGGTTGAAGCTCGGTCTCGTCCCGGCTGAGGAGTACGCCCGCTTTATCGAGCAGCGCGAGCAACAGCAGGCCGCACGGCACCGCTGACGACGTACCCGGGCCGGGTGCCCGGGGAGGATTGGGAGGTGCCTGGTGGGCGCGGAGTGGAATCTGCTCCTGCGGCTGCGCGGTGACGGCCGTGAACTGGCCATCACCCTGCGGCAGGCAGGACAGTCCGCCCGCGAACTCGGCCGTGAGACCGAGACCTCGCAGCGCGGTGTGCGCTCGCTGGGAGACGAATCCCAGCGGACGTCCCGCCGCGTCCGCGACCTGGGCACCGATGCCCAGTACTCCGGCCGTCAGCAACGCCTCACCGGTGACTACGCCCGCCAGGCCGGCCGCGACCTGCGAACCCTCGGGACTGATGCTCAGCGAGCCGGAACCCAGCAGCGTGAAGCCGGCCAGGCCGCCGATGCGGCCGCCACCCACCTGCGGGAGACTGCGTCTGCCGGTGATCTCGCGGCCCGCTCCCAGCGCGGCGTGGCCACCAGCTCCCAGGCCGCCCAGACCGAACTGCGCGCCCTCGTCGGGGCGTTGCGCGCCACCACCCGCGAGGTTCGTGATCTTGGGGCTGCCTCCGATACCTCGGTGGGCGGGATCCGGCGCATCGGCGACGCCGGGGAGGAGCACCTGGGCCGCGTCGGCACGATGGCCCAGACAGTTAAACAGCATCTCGTGTCGATGGGCGCCATGCTGGCCGGCGGCTCCTTGATCCTTGGGCTCCACAGCATGGTCGAGGCTGGTAACGAGTACCAGTCCGGGCTGAACACCTTCGGTGCGGTCACCGGCGCCACCAACCTGCAGATGCAGCGGGCCTCTGCCACCGCTCTCCAGCTGGGCAACGACCTCAAGCTGCCGCGCAGCACTGCTGCCGATGCCGCCGAGGCCATGGTTGAACTGGCCAAGGCTGGTTTCCGGACTGACCAGGCTATGGACGCCACGAGAGCGTCCCTCGTACTGTCAGCGGCCGCCGGGGTCAACGCCGCTGACAGCGCTAAATATTTGGGCGACATGATGGACCAGTTCGGCATGGGCGCTGACCAGGCGTCCAAGGCTGCTGACGTCCTCGCTGCAACCGCCAACCAGGCGAGCGGCGATATTATCGACATTTACTATGCGATGAAGTACGCCGGGCCGGTTGCTCACGGCCTCGGCGTTTCCATGGAGGAAGCCGCCGCTGGCGTCGGCATGCTCGGCAAAGCCGGCATCCTCGGCCAGACCGCAGGCACCACGTTGCGCGGCATGCTCGCCAACATGGCCAGCCCCACCAAGGCCATGTCCCAGGGGCTGAAGGAGCTGGGGATCCAGGCGTACGACGCCCAGGGCAACTTCAAGGGCCTGCGGTACGTCATCGAGCAGCTCGAGCAAGCTGAACACCGCATGTCCCAGCAGGACTTCACCGCGGCGGTGAAGAACGCGATGGGGAAGCCGGCCATGAGCGGGGCGATCGCCATGGCCCACCAGGGCGTTGCCTCCTTCGACGCCCTCAACATGGCCGTTCGCGAGGTTGGTGCCGCATCCCAGATCGCCGAGTCCCAGGGCAAGGGGCTCACCGGTGCCATGACCCAGCTCAAAACGCAGGTCAAGCAGACTGGCATCGAGTTGTACAACGAGATGTCGCCCGGCCTTGAGAAGGCCGCCCGCGGCCTGACCCGCCTCCTGTCCGACGGGACGCCAGCGCTTAAGGGCGTCATCGCCTACGGCCACGACCTCGCCACCCTCTACGGCCCCACGATGGCCGAAAAGTTCCGCTCGGGCGTCGGTGTGGCCAGCAGCTACGTTCGGTCGCTTGCCGAACCGCTCAAGGACACCGCGTGGGAGATCGCTGCCACCGGCCTGCGCGGGATCTACATCGCTGGTCGGACCTTGGCCGACGTTCTACGGAACCTTGCGCACGGTGCCGAACCCGTTGTGAAGGCCTTCGCGGGCTTCAACCGGGAGGGTGAACGAAGCGTTGGCGTGCTGGACATTGTCGCCACCGGTATGGACCTCGCTGGGCGCGCCATCGTGTTCGTATCCGGCGCCCTGGTGCCGATCGGCCGGATCCTCGGGAACGTCATCACCCTGTTTTCTGAGCTTCCTGGACCAGTACAGCTGGCCATCGCTGCAATGCTGCTGGCCCGCCGTGTCGGCCCGGTGATGGAAGGCGTCGCCAGCACCGTCAGCGGCCGCGTCACGGGGGCCTGGCGCGGTCTCAACGACCAGATGACGTATCAGCGGACGCTGGCCGAGGCCTCCGGCGTGAGTATGGGCCGCCTGGGTGCCGCGTTCGCCGCGCTGGAGAACCGCGTCCCGATCATCGGCGCCATGGCCAGCTCCTTCCGGAACGCCCAGGCCAACATCGGCGGGTTCACCGGTGGTGTGGCAGGCGCGGCAGCGGCCGTCGGTACCGGCCTCAAGGGTGCCATGACCGGCCTCATGGGCTTCATGGGCGGCCCATGGGGCATCGTAATGCTTGGCGTCACTCTCGGCCTTGGCCTGCTGGCCCAGCGCCAGCAGGCCGCCGCCCAGGCTGCCCAGGAACACCAGCAACGCATCAAGACGCTGACCTCCGCGCTCAAGGAGAGCGGAGGTGTCATCAACGACAACGTTCGCGCCCAGGCCGCTCAGGTCCTCGTGGATACCAAGGTCAAGGACAGCAAGGACAAGCTGGTCCAGACGCTGGAGAAGGCCAACGTCCCGATGCGGGAGCTGACCGATGCCTACCTGGGGCAGGGCACTTCTCTCGAAACCCTCCAGCAGCGCCTGAAGCAAACCGCCGACGCCAACCGGACGTGGGTGACCACCTCGGCCGGCGGGTCGTACGTTTACACCGATATCGGCCTCAACGCGAAGCGCGCGGCCGACGCCCTCGGCGGGGTGAAGGGCGAGCTCCAGGAGAGCATCGACAACGTCAAGCGGATGGCGGACGCACAGCGCGGCGCCGGCGACGGTACGACTGCTTTCGACAGGTTGAAGACGGCGGTAAAGGGGCTGTCGGACACCACTGGGGACGCCGACTCCCGCACCCGCAGTCTGAAGGAAGCGTTGGACCTGCTGAACGGCGGGACCGTCAGCATGCAGGCTGCCGAGGCGCGGCTGAACTCGGCGATCCTCTCCGGAAACGATGCGATCAAGGACGGCATCAACAGCGCCGACGGCTGGGGCAACGCCCTCGTCCAGGCCTCCGGGGCGATCAACACCACCACCCGCAACGGTCAGGCGCTCTACAACAACCTGAACGGCATCGTCGACGCCTCGGGGGCGGCCGCCGTCCAGGCCTACAACCTGTCGAAGGCCCACGGCGAAAGCATGGCAACGTCGATCCAGGCGGCCGCCGACCAGATGGCCAAGGGCCGTTCCGCCGCGGTCAACCTGGCGCAGTCGTACGGGCTGACGAAGGACCAGGCCGACCAGGTCGCCAACAGCATGGGCCTGATCCCCGGCCAGGTCGCAGTGCTGCTCAAGACGGAGGGCGTCGACTCGACGCTGGCCGACTTGCTTGCCGTACAGACGCAGGTCAAGGCGCAGCCCAAGGCAGTTGAGATCAAGGTCGAGGCGCTGTCCGCCGACGCGCAGACCATGCTGCGCTCCCTCGGGCTGACGGTGGAGACGATCCCCGGCACCCGCGAGGTCAAGATCACGGCGCTCACCGATACGGCGCGCGCCGGCCTGGACCAGCTGATCAAGACGCAGGCCCAGATCGCGGACAAGACCATCACCATGACTGCCGAGACCCGTTCCGCGATCCAGGGCCTGACCGAAGTCCAGCGGGAGATCCGTAACACCCAGGACAAGTCGGTCACCATCACCGCGCTGACCGCCGAGGCACAGAGGGCCCTCGCCGACATCGGGTTCAAGGTGCAGACCCTGCCCGGTGGCGAGGTCAAGGTCACCGTGCCGACCGGCACGGCGCAGAGCGGCATCGACAGGATCCAGGGCGCGCTCAACACCCTGCGGGACAAGACCGTCACGGTCACCGTCCAGGAGGTGTCCGCCCCTGGCACCCGTGGGCGCATGTCGTACGAGAACCGGGCGATCGAGGCCGATGGCGGGATCCGCTCGGCATTTGCCGACGGCGGGATCAGGGCCCGCGCGTTCGCCAACGGCGGCGAGCAGCACGTCGCGCAGATCGCCCGCGCCGGCGAATGGCGGGTGTGGGCGGAGGACGAGACCGGCGGCGAGGCTTACATCCCGCTCAGCCTGGCCAAGCGCGGCCGCTCGGAGCAGATCCTCGACGAAGTTGCCCGGCGGTTCGGCGGGCAGGTCGTCTACGGCCTAGGAAACGGCCGGGCCCGCCAGTTCGCCGACGGCGGCTTCAGCACCGGCCTGGCGGCCCGCTCGTACGCCACTGCCCGACCCGGCCTGCCGCAGATCCCCGCCCCGCTGGCGGCCAAGCTCGTGACCGCCCGTCCGAGTGCCACCACCGTCGTCGTGGTCCAGGACAAGGCGAACGGGCAGCCGCTGATCGGCCAGCAGACCGTCAACATCACCCGGCCCGGCGCCACCGAGCAGCAGATCACCTCCGGTATCGCCTACCAGGTACGCCGGGCCCAGCGTGAAGGGATCCGGCGCCGTTGACCACGCCCCTGATCGACCACCAGCATGACCTTGGCGGCGTCCTGATCGGCGCCGGTACGAACGTGCCGATCCGCACCATCATCGTCCTCGGGCTGCCCGACAAGCGGATCAACGATGTTGAGCCGTCCGGGGAGGACGGCCTGTGGCCGGGCGCCGAGCAGTACGGCGGCCGCCTGGTCCGGATTGACTGTGCGGTGAAGTGTCCCGGCGACCCGGCGGCCGCACTCGATATCCTTGCCGCGCTCCAGGAGCAGGCCGACCCCGACAGCGTCCGGCTCGTCGGCGGCGAGACCGCCCAACTGCGCCTGAAGTATCCGGGCCGGCCGGTCCGGGTACTGCGCGGGCGGCTGCGCAAGCTGGAGGAGGACCAGGAGCAGCTGGTCCACGGCTGGGTGCCGCTCGACATCGAGTTCATGGCCACCGACCCACTGTTCTATGCCGACCAGCCGGAGCAGACACAGATCCGGCTTGGCTCGATCAGCCAGGGTGGATTCGCCGCCCCGGTTGTGGCACCGGTCGTCACCGCTGCGGTGGCTTCCGGTCAGCCGCCGGGCACGCTGCTGAACCCCGGGACCTCGTCGACCTGGCCCGTCCTGCGGATCAACGGGCCCTGCGTCAACCCGGTCATCACGCACGTGGAGAGCGCGCGCAGCATCGGCCTGACCATTTCCCTGCTCGCCGGGCAGTGGGTGGAGATCGACACCCGGCCGGGCTGGCGCACCGTGCTGAACGACGGCGACGGCAACGTTGCGACGCTGCTGCGCTGGGGGGACCGGATCGACGAGTTCGTGATCCCGCCTGGCCGTTCCCAGCTGCAGTTCGCAGCGACCGACCCGACCAATACTGCGCTGCTGACTGCCACCTGGTGGCCGGCCTGGCGCACTCTCAAGAAGGAGGCAGCCTGATATGGCCCTGGTGAAGACACCGCTGATGATCAACGGGGCCACGCACCCCGCCCAGTCGTTCAGGTTGATGATCCGCGACCTCGCGCGCGGCAACGAGGGCGTCACCGCCGGCGGTGACCTCAAGGTCAGCTCGCTGACGGTGCCCGGTACGAAGGTGCGGATCGCGGACGGTTCCGGCATCGCCAAGGGCCGCACCAGTACCTGGCAGGGCCACTACACGTTTTACAACATCGGCTCGTTCGACGTTGACATCGCGCCGACCGGCTCTACCGCCCGCTCCGACATGGTCTGCGTGCGCGTCCTGGATCCCGAGTTCGAGGGCGGGCTCAACCCGGCCACCGATGCCACCGTGGAGTTCGCCGTGGCGTCGAACGTCGTCTCAAGCGCGACTCGGCCGCCCGCAGGCTGGACCGCGCTGCCCCTGGCTCGCATCGACATGCCCCCCGGCACGTCCGTGATCACCTCGGACATGGTCAAGGACCTGCGGTTCCTGGCCAACCCGCGCCGCGAGCGCCGAATGTACCCGCTCGTCGGTCAGCCCTACGACCCGATCGCCTACACCAACGACACCTGGAAGGACTGGCCGAGCTCCGGGCGCTGGCAGCTCGACATCCCCTCCTGGGCGGTGACCGCGATTCTGTCCACCACCATGTCCGGGCTGCGCCTGGTCGGCGGGAACTTCTTCGCCGACCTGCGTCACATGCTCAACACCACGGCCGGTGCGAACAGCCAGATCGACGATGACGGCGGCACCGGCTGGCGTCGCGCGAACCACATGATCGGCGACGTGATGGCGATTCCGGCCGACATCCGGGGTACCACCCAGACCCTCAAGATTCAGACCCAGGTTCACCCGGACCCTGGAACCATTGACACCAACGGTGCCACCCGTCTGTTCTTGGACATCGAGTGGGTCGAGGGCCTGCTGTGACCGCCCTTGGACGGCTGTGGCGGTACGTTCTGGCCGATGCCCTCACCGACGTAGTGCTGCACCCGGCGCTGCCTCTGCAGGACGTGGAGTTCGGCCCCCAGCTCGACGGTCCCGGATCGCTCAAAGCCACGTTGAAGCCCAGGTTCGTCAAGGCCAACCCCCAGTTGCTGTCGAAAGGGTCGACCGTCGTCTACCCGGTACGGGACAACCAGATCCGTGACGGCTACCTGTTGTGGCTGGTCGAGCCCGAGGGCGAGGTCTACACGGTGGAGGGAGCCGGCTGGCCCAGCTACCTGCGCCGCCGTCACGATCTGCACGGGGATCTGGGCAGCCGCGGTCCCTACATCCAGGCCGACCCGTGCAAGATCATCAGCGACGTGTGGGCATACGCCCAGGAGCAGCCGGACGGCAACCTGCGGGTCCAGCTCGATACCGCGGTGAGCCCGCTGCGGGTGGGCACCACCGAGCAGCCCATCACCTACCCGTGGTGGACGAACCCGGTGCTCGGCGAGATCGTCGACACCCTCACCGCCGCTGCCGACCACCCCGAGTACACCCACACCGCCGAAGCCGGGCCCGATGGCCGTCCGGTCCGCCGGGTACGTATGGGCTACCCCCGGCTCGGTACCCGGCGGAACGACATCTCGTTCGCCACCGGCGTCAACATCATCCAGTCGCCGGCCGTCACCTACGACTACGACCACTACGCCAACACCGTCATCGCCACCGGCGCCGGCGAGGGCCGCGATGCGGTACGCGCCGTCAACTCCGTCCGCGACGGCCGCCTGCGCCTGGAGAGCCTCCTCTCCCGGCCCGACATCACCGACAACACCCTGCTCGCCTCCCTCGCCTCCGCCGCCCGGATCGGCCGTCAGCAGCTCGGCACCGTCCACCAGATCACCGTGCGTCACCACCCGGCCGCCCCGGCCGGGTCCTGGCAGATCGGCGACGACGTCCGCACCACCGTGCACAACCGCTGGACCGACCTGGACACGTGGATGCGCATCACCGGCTGGACAACCCACCCCGACACCGACACCTACACCATCGACCTGGAACCGTCCGCGTCATTCACCTACGGGAGCACCAGTGGCTGAGAACATCGGCTGGCGCATGGCTGCGCTGGAACTACGACTCCAACGGCTGGAGTCCTCACCCCGCCTCCAGCACTCCAGCATCGAGAACGGCGCCGTGAACGTCTACGACGGCAGTGGGTCACTTCGCGCTGTCATCGGCCAGCAGGGCGACGGCACCACCGCAGTGAACGTCACCAACGGGCCCGTACCGCCCACACCCGCCAAGCCGGCCGTCACCCCGGCGCTGGCCGCGCTCACGGTCTCCTGGGACGGGACATGGCAGGGCGCGGTGGCCGCGCCGCTGGACTTCTCCCGGGTCGAAGTGCACGTCGGCACCAACGCGACGTTCGTCCCCAGTGCGGCTACTCTGGTCGGTACCATCGAGACCCCGCAGGGCGGCCCCGTGACCGTTCCCCTCGGGTACGCGCAGTGGTGGGTGCGCCTGCGCGCCCGGACGACCGCAGGCGTCGCCGGCCCGGTCACCACCGCCGTTTCCGGAACGCCGCGTAGAGCTGACGGTCCGGATCTTGAGGCCAACGCCATTAACGGGTTCACCCTCACCGGTGTCACCGTGACTGGTTCAACCGTCCAGACGGGGACCTCCGGTCGCCGGGTCACCCTCACCCCGAACGACCCGCTCACCGGCGATCCCAACCCGGCTGTGACGCTCTACTCCGGTGCGGCGGCAGAGAAGGCACCCGCACAGTTCACGGCGGCTGTGGCGCCAGTCGACGACTCGCCAGCCACCCCGGTCACCACGTTGTCGAGCCCGCGGATCGCCGACACCGGTGGCACGCACGTCTCCACCCTGTTGCTCGGCGGTGGCAAGCCGGGGTCGGCGTACTCCGGCGTCGCCCGTTTCATGCTGCGCGCCAGCGGGGCCACCGGCCTCAACGGCGAGGCGAGCATCGCAGGCAGTGCCGGTGACGGGGACACCGAGGGGATGGTGAGGCTGTTCGTCCGGGCCAAGGCCAACCCGGCCAAGCACGGCATGGTGTACATCGACCCCGCACTGTTCCAGGTCGACCTGGCCGACGGTTCCAGCCTCAGCTACGCCACCGGCAGCGGCCTCTACATCAACAGCCCCGTGAAGATCAGCGGCGGGGACCTCACCGTCGGCCCCAGCGCGAACATCGTCCTCGGCGCATTCTCCAAGATCACAAACGGTGAGACCTGGACCGACATCACGTTCAAGCCCACATTTGGCAACCTCGGGGACGGCACACCCGGAAGCTGGCGAAAAGTTCAGGTGAAGAAGCAGACCGACGGCACGGTGGCCCTGCGTGGAGTGGCCAGCGTGCCCGGCGGATTCACCAGCGGCGTGATCGGTACCCTGCCCAGCGGTTACGCCCCCGTCGTCGACGAGATCTTCCGGCCGGCGGCCGGCGGCGCAGCCGGGGTCATCGTGTTCATCCACCGGGACGGCCGGATCGAGGTCGTCTCCAGCAGCCCCATCAGTGACGGCTTCGTCTCCCTCTCCCGCTGCGTCTGGGACCTGGGCTGACGCAGAGACAGCGGGAGTGAGCACGACAGCGCACGACCGCTGCGGCTCTATCATTGATCATGTGCGGACGACCCTCCGTCCGCCGCCGCTCACGCGGTCCGCACCGCCCCCGAGGGACGTCCCAGCTCCGGCCGGGGCCACCACAGCCATCTGACCGGGCACGGGGGAGAGCGGACCAGCATGACCACCAGCCACGGCATCTCCGTGCGCCTCTACAACCAGCACCCGGCCCTTGGCCGGCACCAGGTCCTCGACGCCCGCTCCCTGCGCTGGCAGCATCACGAACCGGCACCAGCCGCCCTGCGCGCGGTGCACTGGGAACCCAAGGTGCCGGTCCTCGACCAGCAGAACCTGCTCCAGCAGGGCATCCGTACCAGCCTCCTGGTGGACGGCACCGACGACGTCGACGCGCTCGGCAGCTGCACCGCCAACGCCGCCGCCACCGCTCTGTCCGTGGTTCTCAGCGCCGGGCAGTGCGCCTCCTCCGGCCTTGACCTGGCGGACGCGGTCGCGGCGCAGGAGTGGACCATCCGGCTGTACTCGGAAGCGACCCGCCAGGACGAGTGGCTGTCCCAGCAGTGGCCGCACGACGACTGCGGTTCCTCCGGCCTCGGCGTCGCCCGCGCCACCTACCGGCGCGGCCTCATCAACTCCTACGTCCACGCCACCACCGCCACGGCCCTGGTGAGCCTGCTCCAGCACGGCCCGGTGCTGCTCGGCCTGCCCTGGTACAACGCCTGGTTCACCCCGCCGACCAACGGCAACATCGGCGAGCTGACCAGCTGGGAGGCCTCTGGTGTGGCTGGCGGCCACGAGGTGTGCGCCATTGGCGTTGAGCAGCTCGGCTTCGACCCGCACGGCCGGGTCGACCCGGAGCACACCGTCCTGCGCGTCCGCAACTCCTGGGGCGGGAGCTGGGGCCTCGACGGCGAGTTCCTGCTGCCGCTGAACATCTACGCCGCGCTGCGCCGCGAGATCGACGCGATCCAGCTCCGCCCGGCCGGCGCGCCCTGACCGCTCGCCGCCCCCGCCTTTCCTACCCCTCACCCCACCGAAGGGGGAACCCGTGACCGAGTTCCACGCCGCCGTCGTCCACCCCGACGGATCCACCACCTACTGCGGCATCGTCGACCAGGCCCACGTCGACCAGGTCCGCGCGATCGCCGCGCTCGACAGCTCCCCGCGGTTCCTGCGCGAGCACCCGCGCCAGCCCGGCGCGCTGTACGTGCTGCGCGAGGACGGCGACCTTGACCACTACGTGCCGACCGACGCCGACCCGTACGAGGTCCGCGCCCCCGACCCTGGCCCGGCCGCCGTCGGCCGACGGCCGCGCAAGCTGTCCGGCCCGGCTTACATCGACGGTGTCGAGCGCCTCGGCGGGCAGGTGATCGGCGGGGCGATGGATCACCCCGAGTCCGGGCCCCGGGTCACCTGGCACACCACCGAATGCCCTTCCGGCGCCCGGTACTTCGACTCTATGGGCTCCTACCTGAGGTCGGCCGGGGTTGAGCCCCAGGTGCTGTACGACCCGACCAGCGACCGGCTCGGCCAGTTCGGGCCGCTCACCCAGTCCGGCCGGGCGCTGGCCAACGACGGCACGCGGCGCACCAACCGCGAGGGCTCGGTGAACATCCAGGTGGAGGTCGTCGCCCGGGCCGGCTCCCCGTGGACCGACGGCTTCGACCCGGCCGCGAAGCCGAACTTCCAGCTGCTCCTCGCGGCCGCCCGGGCGCACGGCGTGCCGGACACCTGGCCGGCCGGGCCGCCTGCCAGTTCGCCGTCCGCACCGATGTCCCGGCGCCGTGACATCTGGCAGTCGAAGGGCGGCCACTACGGGCACTGCCACGTCCCGGGCAACGACCACTGGGATCCGGGCAACCTCGACACGGGCAAGGTGCCCGGCGGCAGCACGCCCTCCCGGCCGCAGCCGGTTCCGGATCCGAACGCCTTCCCCGGTGCCGACCAGTTCGGCCCCGGCGCGAACAACGCGTGTGTCGCCCGCCTCGGCGAGCTGCTGGTGGCCCGGGGCGGTGGCCGCTTCTACAACGAGGGCCCCGGGCCGCGCTGGGGCGATGCCGACCGCAACGCCTGCCGTGCCTTCCAGGAGGCCCAGGGCTGGACGGGCGGCGACGCCGACGGCATCCCCGGCCCGACGACATGGGAACTGCTGGTCACCGGCCAGGGCAACAGCATTCCCGCCGAGCCCGCTCCGCAGCCTGCCCCGGACCCGAACGCCTTCCCCGGTGCCGACCAGTTCGGCCCCGGCGCGAACAACTGGCACGTCACCAGGCTGGGGCAGATGCTCGTCTCCCGGGGCGGTGGCCGCTTCTACAACGAGGGCCCCGGGCCGCGCTGGGGCGATGCCGACCGCAACGCCTGCCGTGCCTTCCAGGAGGCCCAGGGC
>NZ_JBIUYD010000021.1:78702-93013 GCF_044744345.1 Kitasatospora sp. NPDC087315
TGGACGGGCGGCGACGCCGACGGCATCCCCGGCCCAACGACATGGGAACTGCTGGTCACCGGCCAGGGCAACAACATCCCCGCCCCGACCCACGCCCGCGGCACCCTCGGAGCCTGGCCCGGCTCCCCGCCGCTGCGCTACGGCTACACGAACGACGCGATCACCCGTCTCCAGCTGCGCCTGCGCGACGCGGTTGGCCCCGACCAGGCCGCCCGGCTCAACCCGAACGGGGCGACCGGCCACTACGGCGAGGAGACCCGTGCCCTGGTGACCTACGCCCTGCGCGGCCACCCGGAGACCTGGGACGCCGGCGCGACCCGGCACGACGGCCTCGTGGGCGCCCGGTCCTGGGCCGTCATCGACCAGCTCTGACCCCTCCGTGGGTCCGGCCGTGCCCGCGCAGCCGGGACCCACCACCACCCCACCTCAAGGAGACACACGTCATGAACCTGACCGACGCCCAGCTCTGGGCCATGATCATCGCCTTCTTCTCCCCACTGGCGACCGCCGTCGTTCAGCAGCCCCGATGGTCGAACGTCCTGCGGACCATCGTGGCCTCACTCATCGCCGCAGCAGTCGGCACCGGGTCGGCGTACTTCGCCGGCGACTTCACCGGCCGCGGTGTCGTGTCAACAGTCCTGCTCGCCGTCGTCGTCTCGACCACCGCCTACACCAGCGTCTTCAAGCCAGTCGGCGCCGCGCCCGCGATCGAGCGCGCCACCGCCTTCGGCACCCGCCAGTAACCCCCGACCCGAGTAGCACGAGGAGCAGCCGTGACCGCTGCCGAGATCATCACCGCGCTCAGCGGGCTGGGCGTAGGCGGCATCGCGACAGCGGCCGGCAGCTTCCTGATCCAGCGCAGAACGACAGCCCAGGACGGGTACAGCAAACTGACGAACGACCTCCAGGAGGAGCGCACCGCGCTCCAGGAGGAACGGCGCCTCCAGCAGGCCGAGTTCCAGGCCGAGCGGGCCCGCCTCAGCTCCCAGCTCAGCGAGGCACAGCGGCAGCTGAGTGCCGCCTTCGACGAGGCGGCCTCGCTCCGGGAAGCGCGGCGCCAGGTGACGGCCCAGCTCACCGAGACCCGGGCCCAGCTGGCCGAGACCCGCACGCAGCTTGCCGAGGCGCAACGCCAGCTCGGCGAGGCACAGGCCCAGCTGATCGCCGCCGGGGCCCAGGTGACGCTGGCGGTTCAGGCGGCCAACCAAATGCGTGAGCAGATCGCCCAGCTCACCGCACAGATGGCCCAGATGGTCACGCAGCCCGGCCCAACCGCGGCCTGACCCCATATTAACGGGCCCGGTTCTGGGTAGGCCCCGGAAGGACCCACCTCTGCAACTGGCCGGGGGGTCATGTCTGTTCGTCTTCCACGATCCGGCGCAGTTGCTCCATCGTAGGCAGCTGGCGGGCTGCCGAACCGCGAGCGGTGTTGATCCGCGTAGCAGCTCGGTCCAGTGCTCGGCGCAGGCCCTGCGGCTGGAGCGGCATTCCAGCCGGGCGTAGCGGAGTTCCTCCTTCGGGGCTCGGTCTGCCGCCGGTGTGGTTGGGTGCCAGCGAGACGAACAGGTAGTCGTGGTGGGGATCGGCGTCCTGGTCGGGGTGCGCAGCTGCCCAGGCGCGCAGCTCGGCGACCAGGCGCTCGCGGATCAGCCGGTAGCGGTTGAGCGCGGCCACGGTAGTCGGGTGCAGTTCGATCGGCGAGGTCAGTATCCGTTCGCTGGCGGGCCTTCGTTGGGGGTTCAGGCGCAGACGTGCGGTGACCGTCGGTCTGCGGTGCCCCGGCTTGAGCTGGGTGGTGATGTCGGCGGTGAGCATGGCGGCGAGTTCGCCGCTGCGTCCTCGGGTGTCCAAGGTCAGACCGATTGCTAGCAGGATGCGTGCGTGGTCGTCGTCGAGGAGCGGTTTGTTGTTCTGCTGGCTGAGGTACCGGCGCAGGCTGGCGGCCTGGGTACTGGTGGTGCCGGGCATGAGGGCAGGGGCGGGAACGCAGTGCTGGAGGTCCAGGGGTAGGCCGGCCCGGGTGGAGAGTGCGTTGAGGCAGCCGATTCGGGTGCGGTTGGTAGTGGGGGCAGTGGGACCTGAGCGGGCAGCGGAGGATCGGAAGAGGCCGTCCTCGGCGGCCGCGAGGAACTGGCTGATGGTGTCGTGGGTCAGCGGGCCCTGGGGCGGGATGACGTTCTCGGCAGCCGCTCGGTCCAGCTCATGCATCACTGAGGTGTACTGGCGTAGCCGTTCGGCGGTGATGCCTGGTTCGGATGTCAGCCCGAGGTAGACGGTGCGGAGCTGGTCGAGGGTGGGTCTGCGGGTGGCCGTCATCGTGGGTCCCTTCCGACGTTGGTCCCGGCAGGTTGCGGGGTGAGGCCGATGTGAGTGTCACGATATTAACGGGCCCGGTTCTTGAGCCTCACTTTTTCGAATGACCAGATTCAGGCCTACTGGGAGGTCCGGCCGTCCTCCGACGGGTGAGCGCGGGCGCCACCTCACCGGCGACACGGGGCTGTGGCTGACCGGGGCGGCTTCGGGCAGGGAACTCGCCTCGGCCCGCTACCTGCTGCACCGCATACCGGCCTCCGGGGAGGATCGGAACGGCCAGTAGCGGGAGCGGTCAGCCGGTGGTGCTCCTCAGAGGCCATACCGGCCTGCGCGCCGTAACGCCGTGGGCCCGTGACGACGGTGCTCCGTCGCCACGGGCCCACGGGGCGCAGCGGCTGCCGCAAGAGGGGCGTCTACAGGCCGAGGCCGTGGGGCACGGAGTAGGCCGGGCGCAGCCAGAACACAGAGGTGCAGCCCCAGCCGTGAAGGTGGGGCGCATCGTCCTCCGGGGTGTCGTCCTCCGGGGCCTGGCCGAGCGCGGCGGCGCCGGCGGTGGTCAGGTACACCGCGTCCCAGTCGGCGGCGAGCGCCGCCCAGTTCGCGAACCGGTGGTCGTCCGGGTCGGAATCCTCCGTCGCCGGGTTGGGATACGCCTGGACCAGGGCGAGCAGGTCGTCCATGCCGTCCACCAGCAGGATGCGGGCATCGGCGTCCGGAGCGATCAGCAGGTGCTCGGTGTAGGTGCTGGGGTCGCCGCCCTGCTCATCCCACCAGTCCGACCACGCGGTCCGCTCGATCGCCTCGCCGGCCCCCGCCGTGACCGGCGAGGTCCATAGGCCGGTGCCGGCGAGCGGACGTGCCATGCGCAACTCCGGCTCCGGACCGATCCGCCGGAACCTCTCCGGCTCCACGAAGCCGTGGTAGAAGTCCTCGTCGTGTGAGTGCGCCACGGGGGGCAGGTCGGCCGGCGGAACGGAGCGCAGGGGATGGGCCGTGGCGTGGGCCGCACGCCACGCCTCTTGAACCTGTCGCTGGCGCTCCCGGGCCTCCTCCGCCCTCGCGCGGCGGGCCGCCGCCTGCGCCTCGATCTGCTGCTGGTGCTCGGCCGCTGCGCGCTGGCGCTGCTCGGCCTTCGCGGCTGCCTCTGCCGTACGGACCTCCGCCTCGGCCGGGGTGATGGGCCGGACCACCAGTGCGACGCCGCCGCTGTCCACCCGGTCGCCGGCGACATCCACACGGTCGACGGCGAGCAGCCACGGGCAATTCGGCCGCTGCATCTGCGCCCGGCCGTCCGACATCGTCATCTTCTCGCTGTACCCGAGCGGGAGGTTGGGGTAGTACGGGGGGACGTGCGCACGGAGGTTGCCGTCCGGCAGTACCTCCACCACCCAGTTCGCCTTGGGGTGCAGTTCCGTGAGCCAGGTGCGCAGCTGCTCCGGGGTGGGGGCCGGCGGCGCGCTTTGCTCGGGCATGAGTCTCTCCTGCTGGTCGGTGCGATGGGACGCGACGGAGCGCCGGATGCGGCGCGCTCGCGTCCCTGCCGATGCAGGGCAACCGGTCCGTCCTGCGACGGAGCGGCGGGGTCGGCTCTACTTCTCCGACCGCCGACCTAAATCTACGAAGGGGAGGAAGGGGAGTCAACCCTGCCGGCTGCCGGCGTCGACCAGGACCCGGGCGAGGCCGGTCAGGAAGGTGCCCACCCGGGACCACCCCGGGACCGTGCCGGGCCCGTACTCCTCCTCCCGCTCCGACTGCCCGTACACGCGGGTGAGGACGGTGGAGGACCCATCGGCGTGGGCGGCGTACAGGTGGTACTCGGCCTGGCCGGCGCACGGTACCGGGATGGACGTCGGCGGCCGGTCGCCGGTGAGGTCCGGGCGCAGCCGCGGGTAGGTGCTGGCCCCGAGGTAGTAGAGGCAGGCGAAGGGGTTGCGGCGGAAGTAGTCGGGGGTGGGGAACATTGGCGCCGGATCGTGCGCCTGTACGCTCCGTGATCACCGTGCCGCCGATGTTGCTGCTCCTCGCCAGAGCGCGCGCGGTTATCTGGCGCTCCGCACCGTTCTCGCTGGCCAGAGCCTCGATCGGCATTAAGCCAAGTAAGGCACGTTGACTCTGAAGATATTTCCAACGTCCCCCCGTTGACATCTTCGACGGGGGGACGTTGAATATAGGCGAAGGCACTGCCCGCCGCTACCAAGGAGAGCGCCATGACCGCCGTACAGCCTCTGGCTGAGACCGTCGCCGAAGACTGGGACTCCGCCCGTACTCACCTCGCGGAGAACACCAGCACCGCGGCCTACGACCTGACCGAGCTGACGGCCTTGCTCGACGCCGAGCTCCACCACCTGGTGCTCGACCCGCAGACCCGGACCATCTGGTGGGCCTACGACAATAGCCCCCTGGACGGTGAGGGCTGGACGGTCCAGCAGCTGGCCCCCTCCGACGCCGCCGCGCAGCTGAGCGACGTGGTGGACCTGATCCAGGACCGGCAGGACGACCTCGCCGAGTACGCCGACCACCACGCCGACCTCGACCGCGACCAGGAAGCGCTCGACGAGTACGCGGCCGTTCTCCTGCTGGCGCTGCCAGTCGAACCGGCGGAGGCCGCCGTGAAGATCAAGCGGCGGCGGCGCCAGGTCGCACGAGAGGACGCCCTCCAGCAGCGCGCCTACGCCCGGCTGGTCGCCGAGCTCGCGGGGACCGAGCACGGGGGCAAGGCCCGCGCCGGCCGGGTTCTGGGCGTCACTGACGTCCAGATCGGCCGGATCATCCGCGAGGACCAGCAGCGTCGTGCAGCGCTGGCCGATGCCGTCCGAGCCGCACGCCAGACTTCGGACTGACGGTCCAACCGTTTCGGCCGAAAAGGTTGGCGTGCCAGCGGTGCCCTACGTGCCTGACGAACCCTCGGATATCTGTAAGGCACGGACCAATCGGGCCCACTTGCCTGACGTGCCTTACGGCTCCTGGGAACCCCAGATAAGTCGGGTACCTCGACCCCCGACGTGGTCCGGGCCCGGTGACGGCCTGCGGGCTCGATACCGCAGGCATGGCAACCGAGCAGTCGCTGGGTGAATGGTTCCCGGCCGCTCCCGGCGTGGCAGCGGCCGGGCACCATACGGGCCGGGCGACCATGGCGCGATGACGGACGAGACGACAGACCCGGTACTGATCTCTCCCGAGGAGGCCAAGCAGTCGATCCCGGCCTTCCGCGCGGCCCTGGACGCACTGGAAGAGGCGTTCCTCGACCGCGCCGCCGCCGAGGACCCCGAGGCCGCCCGCGCGGCCCCAGCCGCCATGGCCAGGGCCGCCGCGCTGGGCGACCAGGCGCGCGCCGAGCTCGCAGCCCGCAGCCTCGACCTCTGACCACAGAGCGTACAGGCGCACGATCCGGCGCCGATGTTCCTCAACCCCCCTACTGACCGTTCCGATCCTCCTCAGAGGCCATACCGGCCTGCGCGCCGTGCGCCGACTTCCACAACCGGCTGTGTGCCGAGATCAGCGCCACCAGCTACGGCGACACCCCGGCGGACGAGGTGATGCTGTACGCGCGGATGGAGAACCAGCTGGTGCACGCGGAGGACGCCCAACGGATCGGCCTGATCTAACGCCGATCGCAGTCGAATCACCCCGGAGTCACGCCGTCAGCACTGGTTGACGGTGCGTTAGCCCGGCCGTCCGGGCTGTGCGATGGTTGGCCTCATGACGGACTTGGTGGACGAGTGCGCCGCTCTCGGCGCCCGGCTGGGCACCTGGCTGACCGCTTCCACGCCGCTGACGGCGGCCGCACTGCTCGACTGCCTGCGCGCGGCGGAGGCCGGAACCACCGGTGAGGCCCGGTTCCTCTGGGGTGCGGCGGCACTGAACTGGGAGGCCGGGATCAACGCGGCCCCAGGAGTTCGGCCGCGCACCAGTGAACTGTGGGCTGTGGCGATCGAGTACGCCGACTTCGCCAGCCGCCGGGCGTGAACCGGGCCCCACCCACCGCCTCGCCGAACCGATACGCTCGGCACATGACCGACTCCCCTGTGTGCATCCTGATCCACCCTGACCGGCCTCGGGGAACCCGGCCGGCGGCGCGCTGCGGCCCCTGCGCGACCCGGCCGAGGCCGAGGGCGAGCAGGACGAGGAAGAGTGAGTACCGTTCAGATGGTGAAGCGGGAGGACGGCATGGAGCACAACTTGAGGTGCGGACGCTGCGGGAACGAGGCTCCGC
Source organism: Kitasatospora sp. NPDC087315 (assembly GCF_044744345.1). NCBI lineage: Bacteria > Bacillati > Actinomycetota > Actinomycetes > Kitasatosporales > Streptomycetaceae > Kitasatospora > Kitasatospora sp. NPDC087315. The sequence continues at coordinate 85,229 of NZ_JBIUYD010000021.1, forward strand.
GCGACCTGACGAGCGCGGACGCCGCAGACTGGAACGCGCGGTGGCAGGCGGGCCGCCCGACCGGGGTGATCTGTCCGGGCTGCCAGACCCTGGCCGACTCCGCGGAGGCCGAAGCGAACGCGGCCGAACTCCGGGTTGCGGCCGAGGACGGCGGCCAGTTCTTCGCGGACCCCGTGATCTGCATGACCGGCTCCATGACCGACCCGGGCACCATCCTGTACGGCGAGGACCACCTCCGTAGGGTGCTCCGGACCGGCCAGGCCGAGAACCTCGGAGCGATCGAGCACCTGCCGGTGGGCACGCGCTGCGTACCCACCGTGGGCGGGGTGCTGATCCACCCTCCCCGCCCACGGGCTCGGTAGGTTACGGCGCGGGCTCCACGTCCTGATTGATCCCCGAAGCCGCTGACGGCCGCGCCGAGTGGGGTCGAGCCAAGGTACGTGCGATCGGGGCCATGGCCCCGATCGCACGTACCTTGGCTCGACCCCACTCGGCGCGGCCGTCAGCGGCTTCGGGGATCAATCAGGACGTGGAGCCCGCGCCGTAACCTACCGAGCCCGTGGGCGGGGAGGGTGGATCAGCACCCCGCCCACGGTGGGTACGCAGCGCGTGCCCACCGGCAGGTGCTCGATCGCTCCGAGGTTCTCGGCCTGGCCGGTCCGGAGCACCCTACGGAGGTGGTCCTCGCCGTACAGGATGGTGCCCGGGTCGGTCATGGAGCCGGTCATGCAGATCACGGGGTCCGCGAAGAACTGGCCGCCGTCCTCGGCCGCAACCCGGAGTTCGGCCGCGTTCGCTTCGGCCTCCGCGGAGTCGGCCAGGGTCTGGCAGCCCGGACAGATCACCCCGGTCGGGCGGCCCGCCTGCCACCGCGCGTTCCAGTCTGCGGCGTCCGCGCTCGTCAGGTCGCGCGGAGCCTCGTTCCCGCAGCGTCCGCACCTCAAGTTGTGCTCCATGCCGTCCTCCCGCTTCACCATCTGAACGGTACTCACTCTTCCTCGTCCTGCTCGCCCTCGGCCTCGGCCGGGTCGCGCAGGGGCCGCAGCGCGCCGCCGGCCGGGTTCCCCGAGGCCGGTCAGGGTGGATCAGGATGCACACAGGGGAGTCGGTCATGTGCCGAGCGTATCGGTTCGGCGAGGCGGTGGGTGGGGCCCGGTTCACGCCCGGCGGCTGGCGAAGTCGGCGTACTCGATCGCCACAGCCCACAGTTCACTGGTGCGCGGCCGAACTCCTGGGGCCGCGTTGATCCCGGCCTCCCAGTTCAGTGCCGCCGCACCCCAGAGGAACCGGGCCTCACCGGTGGTTCCGGCCTCCGCCGCGCGCAGGCAGTCGAGCAGTGCGGCCGCCGTCAGCGGCGTGGAAGCGGTCAGCCAGGTGCCCAGCCGGGCGCCGAGAGCGGCGCACTCGTCCACCAAGTCCGTCATGAGGCCAACCATCGCACAGCCCGGACGGCCGGGCTAACGCACCGTCAACCAGTGCTGACGGCGTGACTCCGGGGTGATTCGACTGCGATCGGCGTTAGATCAGGCCGATCCGTTGGGCGTCCTCCGCGTGCACCAGCTGGTTCTCCATCCGCGCGTACAGCATCACCTCGTCCGCCGGGGTGTCGCCGTAGCTGGTGGCGCTGATCTCGGCACACAGCCGGTTGTGGAAGTCGGCGCACGGCGCGCAGGCCGGTATGGCCTCTGAGGAGGATCGGAACGGTCAGTAGGGGGGTTGAGGAACATCGGCGCCGGATCGTGCGCCTGTACGCTCTGTGGTCAGAGGTCGAGGCTGCGGGCTGCGAGCTCGGCGCGCGCCTGGTCGCCCAGCGCGGCGGCCCTGGCCATGGCGGCTGGGGCCGCGCGGGCGGCCTCGGGGTCCTCGGCGGCGGCGCGGTCGAGGAACGCCTCTTCCAGTGCGTCCAGGGCCGCGCGGAAGGCCGGGATCGACTGCTTGGCCTCCTCGGGAGAGATCAGTACCGGGTCTGTCGTCTCGTCCGTCATCGCGCCATGGTCGCCCGGCCCGTATGGTGCCCGGCCGCTGCCACGCCGGGAGCGGCCGGGAACCATTCACCCAGCGACTGCTCGGTTGCCATGCCTGCGGTATCGAGCCCGCAGGCCGTCACCGGGCCCGGACCACGTCGGGGGTCGAGGTACCCGACTTATCTGGGGTTCCCAGGAGCCGTAAGGCACGTCAGGCAAGTGGGCCCGATTGGTCCGTGCCTTACAGATATCCGAGGGTTCGTCAGGCACGTAGGGCACCGCTGGCACGCCAACCTTTTCGGCCGAAACGGTTGGACCGTCAGTCCGAAGTCTGGCGTGCGGCTCGGACGGCATCGGCCAGCGCTGCACGACGCTGCTGGTCCTCGCGGATGATCCGGCCGATCTGGACGTCAGTGACGCCCAGAACCCGGCCGGCGCGGGCCTTGCCCCCGTGCTCGGTCCCCGCGAGCTCGGCGACCAGCCGGGCGTAGGCGCGCTGCTGGAGGGCGTCCTCTCGTGCGACCTGGCGCCGCCGCCGCTTGATCTTCACGGCGGCCTCCGCCGGTTCGACTGGCAGCGCCAGCAGGAGAACGGCCGCGTACTCGTCGAGCGCTTCCTGGTCGCGGTCGAGGTCGGCGTGGTGGTCGGCGTACTCGGCGAGGTCGTCCTGCCGGTCCTGGATCAGGTCCACCACGTCGCTCAGCTGCGCGGCGGCGTCGGAGGGGGCCAGCTGCTGGACCGTCCAGCCCTCACCGTCCAGGGGGCTATTGTCGTAGGCCCACCAGATGGTCCGGGTCTGCGGGTCGAGCACCAGGTGGTGGAGCTCGGCGTCGAGCAAGGCCGTCAGCTCGGTCAGGTCGTAGGCCGCGGTGCTGGTGTTCTCCGCGAGGTGAGTACGGGCGGAGTCCCAGTCTTCGGCGACGGTCTCAGCCAGAGGCTGTACGGCGGTCATGGCGCTCTCCTTGGTAGCGGCGGGCAGTGCCTTCGCCTATATTCAACGTCCCCCCGTCGAAGATGTCAACGGGGGGACGTTGGAAATATCTTCAGAGTCAACGTGCCTTACTTGGCTTAATGCCGATCGAGGCTCTGGCCAGCGAGAACGGTGCGGAGCGCCAGATAACCGCGCGCGCTCTGGCGAGGAGCAGCAACATCGGCGGCACGGTGATCACGGAGCGTACAGGCGCACGATCCGGCGCCAATGTTCCCCACCCCCGACTACTTCCGCCGCAACCCCTTCGCCTGCCTCTACTACCTCGGGGCCAGCACCTACCCGCGGCTGCGCCCGGACCTCACCGGCGACCGGCCGCCGACGTCCATCCCGGTACCGTGCGCCGGCCAGGCCGAGTACCACCTGTACGCCGCCCACGCCGATGGGTCCTCCACCGTCCTCACCCGCGTGTACGGGCAGTCGGAGCGGGAGGAGGAGTACGGGCCCGGCACGGTCCCGGGGTGGTCCCGGGTGGGCACCTTCCTGACCGGCCTCGCCCGGGTCCTGGTCGACGCCGGCAGCCGGCAGGGTTGACTCCCCTTCCTCCCCTTCGTAGATTTAGGTCGGCGGTCGGAGAAGTAGAGCCGACCCCGCCGCTCCGTCGCAGGACGGACCGGTTGCCCTGCATCGGCAGGGACGCGAGCGCGCCGCATCCGGCGCTCCGTCGCGTCCCATCGCACCGACCAGCAGGAGAGACTCATGCCCGAGCAAAGCGCGCCGCCGGCCCCCACCCCGGAGCAGCTGCGCACCTGGCTCACGGAACTGCACCCCAAGGCGAACTGGGTGGTGGAGGTACTGCCGGACGGCAACCTCCGTGCGCACGTCCCCCCGTACTACCCCAACCTCCCGCTCGGGTACAGCGAGAAGATGACGATGTCGGACGGCCGGGCGCAGATGCAGCGGCCGAATTGCCCGTGGCTGCTCGCCGTCGACCGTGTGGATGTCGCCGGCGACCGGGTGGACAGCGGCGGCGTCGCACTGGTGGTCCGGCCCATCACCCCGGCCGAGGCGGAGGTCCGTACGGCAGAGGCAGCCGCGAAGGCCGAGCAGCGCCAGCGCGCAGCGGCCGAGCACCAGCAGCAGATCGAGGCGCAGGCGGCGGCCCGCCGCGCGAGGGCGGAGGAGGCCCGGGAGCGCCAGCGACAGGTTCAAGAGGCGTGGCGTGCGGCCCACGCCACGGCCCATCCCCTGCGCTCCGTTCCGCCGGCCGACCTGCCCCCCGTGGCGCACTCACACGACGAGGACTTCTACCACGGCTTCGTGGAGCCGGAGAGGTTCCGGCGGATCGGTCCGGAGCCGGAGTTGCGCATGGCACGTCCGCTCGCCGGCACCGGCCTATGGACCTCGCCGGTCACGGCGGGGGCCGGCGAGGCGATCGAGCGGACCGCGTGGTCGGACTGGTGGGATGAGCAGGGCGGCGACCCCAGCACCTACACCGAGCACCTGCTGATCGCTCCGGACGCCGATGCCCGCATCCTGCTGGTGGACGGCATGGACGACCTGCTCGCCCTGGTCCAGGCGTATCCCAACCCGGCGACGGAGGATTCCGACCCGGACGACCACCGGTTCGCGAACTGGGCGGCGCTCGCCGCCGACTGGGACGCGGTGTACCTGACCACCGCCGGCGCCGCCGCGCTCGGCCAGGCCCCGGAGGACGACACCCCGGAGGACGATGCGCCCCACCTTCACGGCTGGGGCTGCACCTCTGTGTTCTGGCTGCGCCCGGCCTACTCCGTGCCCCACGGCCTCGGCCTGTAGACGCCCCTCTTGCGGCAGCCGCTGCGCCCCGTGGGCCCGTGGCGACGGAGCACCGTCGTCACGGGCCCACGGCGTTACGGCGCGCAGGCCGGTATGGCCTCTGAGGAGCACCACCGGCTGACCGCTCCCGCTACTGGCCGTTCCGATCCTCCCCGGAGGCCGGTATGCGGTGCAGCAGGTAGCGGGCCGAGGCGAGTTCCCTGCCCGAAGCCGCCCCGGTCAGCCACAGCCCCGTGTCGCCGGTGAGGTGGCGCCCGCGCTCACCCGTCGGAGGACGGCCGGACCTCCCAGTAGGCCTGAATCTGGTCATTCGAAAAAGTGAGGCTCAAGAACCGGGCCCGTTAATATCGTGACACTCACATCGGCCTCACCCCGCAACCTGCCGGGACCAACGTCGGAAGGGACCCACGATGACGGCCACCCGCAGACCCACCCTCGACCAGCTCCGCACCGTCTACCTCGGGCTGACATCCGAACCAGGCATCACCGCCGAACGGCTACGCCAGTACACCTCAGTGATGCATGAGCTGGACCGAGCGGCTGCCGAGAACGTCATCCCGCCCCAGGGCCCGCTGACCCACGACACCATCAGCCAGTTCCTCGCGGCCGCCGAGGACGGCCTCTTCCGATCCTCCGCTGCCCGCTCAGGTCCCACTGCCCCCACTACCAACCGCACCCGAATCGGCTGCCTCAACGCACTCTCCACCCGGGCCGGCCTACCCCTGGACCTCCAGCACTGCGTTCCCGCCCCTGCCCTCATGCCCGGCACCACCAGTACCCAGGCCGCCAGCCTGCGCCGGTACCTCAGCCAGCAGAACAACAAACCGCTCCTCGACGACGACCACGCACGCATCCTGCTAGCAATCGGTCTGACCTTGGACACCCGAGGACGCAGCGGCGAACTCGCCGCCATGCTCACCGCCGACATCACCACCCAGCTCAAGCCGGGGCACCGCAGACCGACGGTCACCGCACGTCTGCGCCTGAACCCCCAACGAAGGCCCGCCAGCGAACGGATACTGACCTCGCCGATCGAACTGCACCCGACTACCGTGGCCGCGCTCAACCGCTACCGGCTGATCCGCGAGCGCCTGGTCGCCGAGCTGCGCGCCTGGGCAGCTGCGCACCCCGACCAGGACGCCGATCCCCACCACGACTACCTGTTCGTCTCGCTGGCACCCAACCACACCGGCGGCAGACCGAGCCCCGAAGGAGGAACTCCGCTACGCCCGGCTGGAATGCCGCTCCAGCCGCAGGGCCTGCGCCGAGCACTGGACCGAGCTGCTACGCGGATCAACACCGCTCGCGGTTCGGCAGCCCGCCAGCTGCCTACGATGGAGCAACTGCGCCGGATCGTGGAAGACGAACAGACATGACCCCCCGGCCAGTTGCAGAGGTGGGTCCTTCCGGGGCCTACCCAGAACCGGGCCCGTTAATATGGGGTCAGGCCGCGGTTGGGCCGGGCTGCGTGACCATCTGGGCCATCTGTGCGGTGAGCTGGGCGATCTGCTCACGCATTTGGTTGGCCGCCTGAACCGCCAGCGTCACCTGGGCCCCGGCGGCGATCAGCTGGGCCTGTGCCTCGCCGAGCTGGCGTTGCGCCTCGGCAAGCTGCGTGCGGGTCTCGGCCAGCTGGGCCCGGGTCTCGGTGAGCTGGGCCGTCACCTGGCGCCGCGCTTCCCGGAGCGAGGCCGCCTCGTCGAAGGCGGCACTCAGCTGCCGCTGTGCCTCGCTGAGCTGGGAGCTGAGGCGGGCCCGCTCGGCCTGGAACTCGGCCTGCTGGAGGCGCCGTTCCTCCTGGAGCGCGGTGCGCTCCTCCTGGAGGTCGTTCGTCAGTTTGCTGTACCCGTCCTGGGCTGTCGTTCTGCGCTGGATCAGGAAGCTGCCGGCCGCTGTCGCGATGCCGCCTACGCCCAGCCCGCTGAGCGCGGTGATGATCTCGGCAGCGGTCACGGCTGCTCCTCGTGCTACTCGGGTCGGGGGTTACTGGCGGGTGCCGAAGGCGGTGGCGCGCTCGATCGCGGGCGCGGCGCCGACTGGCTTGAAGACGCTGGTGTAGGCGGTGGTCGAGACGACGACGGCGAGCAGGACTGTTGACACGACACCGCGGCCGGTGAAGTCGCCGGCGAAGTACGCCGACCCGGTGCCGACTGCTGCGGCGATGAGTGAGGCCACGATGGTCCGCAGGACGTTCGACCATCGGGGCTGCTGAACGACGGCGGTCGCCAGTGGGGAGAAGAAGGCGATGATCATGGCCCAGAGCTGGGCGTCGGTCAGGTTCATGACGTGTGTCTCCTTGAGGTGGGGTGGTGGTGGGTCCCGGCTGCGCGGGCACGGCCGGACCCACGGAGGGGTCAGAGCTGGTCGATGACGGCCCAGGACCGGGCGCCCACGAGGCCGTCGTGCCGGGTCGCGCCGGCGTCCCAGGTCTCCGGGTGGCCGCGCAGGGCGTAGGTCACCAGGGCACGGGTCTCCTCGCCGTAGTGGCCGGTCGCCCCGTTCGGGTTGAGCCGGGCGGCCTGGTCGGGGCCAACCGCGTCGCGCAGGCGCAGCTGGAGACGGGTGATCGCGTCGTTCGTGTAGCCGTAGCGCAGCGGCGGGGAGCCGGGCCAGGCTCCGAGGGTGCCGCGGGCGTGGGTCGGGGCGGGGATGTTGTTGCCCTGGCCGGTGACCAGCAGTTCCCATGTCGTTGGGCCGGGGATGCCGTCGGCGTCGCCGCCCGTCCAGCCCTGGGCCTCCTGGAAGGCACGGCAGGCGTTGCGGTCGGCATCGCCCCAGCGCGGCCCGGGGCCCTCGTTGTAGAAGCGGCCACCGCCCCGGGAGACGAGCATCTGCCCCAGCCTGGTGACGTGCCAGTTGTTCGCGCCGGGGCCGAACTGGTCGGCACCGGGGAAGGCGTTCGGGTCCGGGGCAGGCTGCGGAGCGGGCTCGGCGGGAATGCTGTTGCCCTGGCCGGTGACCAGCAGTTCCCATGTCGTCGGGCCGGGGATGCCGTCGGCGTCGCCGCCCGTCCAGCCCTGGGCCTCCTGGAAGGCACGGCAGGCGTTGCGGTCGGCATCGCCCCAGCGCGGCCCG
>NZ_JBIUYD010000021.1:93112-171366 GCF_044744345.1 Kitasatospora sp. NPDC087315
GGGGCCCTCGTTGTAGAAGCGGCCACCGCCCCGGGCCACCAGCAGCTCGCCGAGGCGGGCGACACACGCGTTGTTCGCGCCGGGGCCGAACTGGTCGGCACCGGGGAAGGCGTTCGGATCCGGAACCGGCTGCGGCCGGGAGGGCGTGCTGCCGCCGGGCACCTTGCCCGTGTCGAGGTTGCCCGGATCCCAGTGGTCGTTGCCCGGGACGTGGCAGTGCCCGTAGTGGCCGCCCTTCGACTGCCAGATGTCACGGCGCCGGGACATCGGTGCGGACGGCGAACTGGCAGGCGGCCCGGCCGGCCAGGTGTCCGGCACGCCGTGCGCCCGGGCGGCCGCGAGGAGCAGCTGGAAGTTCGGCTTCGCGGCCGGGTCGAAGCCGTCGGTCCACGGGGAGCCGGCCCGGGCGACGACCTCCACCTGGATGTTCACCGAGCCCTCGCGGTTGGTGCGCCGCGTGCCGTCGTTGGCCAGCGCCCGGCCGGACTGGGTGAGCGGCCCGAACTGGCCGAGCCGGTCGCTGGTCGGGTCGTACAGCACCTGGGGCTCAACCCCGGCCGACCTCAGGTAGGAGCCCATAGAGTCGAAGTACCGGGCGCCGGAAGGGCATTCGGTGGTGTGCCAGGTGACCCGGGGCCCGGACTCGGGGTGATCCATCGCCCCGCCGATCACCTGCCCGCCGAGGCGCTCGACACCGTCGATGTAAGCCGGGCCGGACAGCTTGCGCGGCCGTCGGCCGACGGCGGCCGGGCCAGGGTCGGGGGCGCGGACCTCGTACGGGTCGGCGTCGGTCGGCACGTAGTGGTCAAGGTCGCCGTCCTCGCGCAGCACGTACAGCGCGCCGGGCTGGCGCGGGTGCTCGCGCAGGAACCGCGGGGAGCTGTCGAGCGCGGCGATCGCGCGGACCTGGTCGACGTGGGCCTGGTCGACGATGCCGCAGTAGGTGGTGGATCCGTCGGGGTGGACGACGGCGGCGTGGAACTCGGTCACGGGTTCCCCCTTCGGTGGGGTGAGGGGTAGGAAAGGCGGGGGCGGCGAGCGGTCAGGGCGCGCCGGCCGGGCGGAGCTGGATCGCGTCGATCTCGCGGCGCAGCGCGGCGTAGATGTTCAGCGGCAGCAGGAACTCGCCGTCGAGGCCCCAGCTCCCGCCCCAGGAGTTGCGGACGCGCAGGACGGTGTGCTCCGGGTCGACCCGGCCGTGCGGGTCGAAGCCGAGCTGCTCAACGCCAATGGCGCACACCTCGTGGCCGCCAGCCACACCAGAGGCCTCCCAGCTGGTCAGCTCGCCGATGTTGCCGTTGGTCGGCGGGGTGAACCAGGCGTTGTACCAGGGCAGGCCGAGCAGCACCGGGCCGTGCTGGAGCAGGCTCACCAGGGCCGTGGCGGTGGTGGCGTGGACGTAGGAGTTGATGAGGCCGCGCCGGTAGGTGGCGCGGGCGACGCCGAGGCCGGAGGAACCGCAGTCGTCGTGCGGCCACTGCTGGGACAGCCACTCGTCCTGGCGGGTCGCTTCCGAGTACAGCCGGATGGTCCACTCCTGCGCCGCGACCGCGTCCGCCAGGTCAAGGCCGGAGGAGGCGCACTGCCCGGCGCTGAGAACCACGGACAGAGCGGTGGCGGCGGCGTTGGCGGTGCAGCTGCCGAGCGCGTCGACGTCGTCGGTGCCGTCCACCAGGAGGCTGGTACGGATGCCCTGCTGGAGCAGGTTCTGCTGGTCGAGGACCGGCACCTTGGGTTCCCAGTGCACCGCGCGCAGGGCGGCTGGTGCCGGTTCGTGATGCTGCCAGCGCAGGGAGCGGGCGTCGAGGACCTGGTGCCGGCCAAGGGCCGGGTGCTGGTTGTAGAGGCGCACGGAGATGCCGTGGCTGGTGGTCATGCTGGTCCGCTCTCCCCCGTGCCCGGTCAGATGGCTGTGGTGGCCCCGGCCGGAGCTGGGACGTCCCTCGGGGGCGGTGCGGACCGCGTGAGCGGCGGCGGACGGAGGGTCGTCCGCACATGATCAATGATAGAGCCGCAGCGGTCGTGCGCTGTCGTGCTCACTCCCGCTGTCTCTGCGTCAGCCCAGGTCCCAGACGCAGCGGGAGAGGGAGACGAAGCCGTCACTGATGGGGCTGCTGGAGACGACCTCGATCCGGCCGTCCCGGTGGATGAACACGATGACCCCGGCTGCGCCGCCGGCCGCCGGCCGGAAGATCTCGTCGACGACGGGGGCGTAACCGCTGGGCAGGGTACCGATCACGCCGCTGGTGAATCCGCCGGGCACGCTGGCCACTCCACGCAGGGCCACCGTGCCGTCGGTCTGCTTCTTCACCTGAACTTTTCGCCAGCTTCCGGGTGTGCCGTCCCCGAGGTTGCCAAATGTGGGCTTGAACGTGATGTCGGTCCAGGTCTCACCGTTTGTGATCTTGGAGAATGCGCCGAGGACGATGTTCGCGCTGGGGCCGACGGTGAGGTCCCCGCCGCTGATCTTCACGGGGCTGTTGATGTAGAGGCCGCTGCCGGTGGCGTAGCTGAGGCTGGAACCGTCGGCCAGGTCGACCTGGAACAGTGCGGGGTCGATGTACACCATGCCGTGCTTGGCCGGGTTGGCCTTGGCCCGGACGAACAGCCTCACCATCCCCTCGGTGTCCCCGTCACCGGCACTGCCTGCGATGCTCGCCTCGCCGTTGAGGCCGGTGGCCCCGCTGGCGCGCAGCATGAAACGGGCGACGCCGGAGTACGCCGACCCCGGCTTGCCACCGCCGAGCAACAGGGTGGAGACGTGCGTGCCACCGGTGTCGGCGATCCGCGGGCTCGACAACGTGGTGACCGGGGTGGCTGGCGAGTCGTCGACTGGCGCCACAGCCGCCGTGAACTGTGCGGGTGCCTTCTCTGCCGCCGCACCGGAGTAGAGCGTCACAGCCGGGTTGGGATCGCCGGTGAGCGGGTCGTTCGGGGTGAGGGTGACCCGGCGACCGGAGGTCCCCGTCTGGACGGTTGAACCAGTCACGGTGACACCGGTGAGGGTGAACCCGTTAATGGCGTTGGCCTCAAGATCCGGACCGTCAGCTCTACGCGGCGTTCCGGAAACGGCGGTGGTGACCGGGCCGGCGACGCCTGCGGTCGTCCGGGCGCGCAGGCGCACCCACCACTGCGCGTACCCGAGGGGAACGGTCACGGGGCCGCCCTGCGGGGTCTCGATGGTACCGACCAGAGTAGCCGCACTGGGGACGAACGTCGCGTTGGTGCCGACGTGCACTTCGACCCGGGAGAAGTCCAGCGGCGCGGCCACCGCGCCCTGCCATGTCCCGTCCCAGGAGACCGTGAGCGCGGCCAGCGCCGGGGTGACGGCCGGCTTGGCGGGTGTGGGCGGTACGGGCCCGTTGGTGACGTTCACTGCGGTGGTGCCGTCGCCCTGCTGGCCGATGACAGCGCGAAGTGACCCACTGCCGTCGTAGACGTTCACGGCGCCGTTCTCGATGCTGGAGTGCTGGAGGCGGGGTGAGGACTCCAGCCGTTGGAGTCGTAGTTCCAGCGCAGCCATGCGCCAGCCGATGTTCTCAGCCACTGGTGCTCCCGTAGGTGAATGACGCGGACGGTTCCAGGTCGATGGTGTAGGTGTCGGTGTCGGGGTGGGTTGTCCAGCCGGTGATGCGCATCCACGTGTCCAGGTCGGTCCAGCGGTTGTGCACGGTGGTGCGGACGTCGTCGCCGATCTGCCAGGACCCGGCCGGGGCGGCCGGGTGGTGACGCACGGTGATCTGGTGGACGGTGCCGAGCTGCTGACGGCCGATCCGGGCGGCGGAGGCGAGGGAGGCGAGCAGGGTGTTGTCGGTGATGTCGGGCCGGGAGAGGAGGCTCTCCAGGCGCAGGCGGCCGTCGCGGACGGAGTTGACGGCGCGTACCGCATCGCGGCCCTCGCCGGCGCCGGTGGCGATGACGGTGTTGGCGTAGTGGTCGTAGTCGTAGGTGACGGCCGGCGACTGGATGATGTTGACGCCGGTGGCGAACGAGATGTCGTTCCGCCGGGTACCGAGCCGGGGGTAGCCCATACGTACCCGGCGGACCGGACGGCCATCGGGCCCGGCTTCGGCGGTGTGGGTGTACTCGGGGTGGTCGGCAGCGGCGGTGAGGGTGTCGACGATCTCGCCGAGCACCGGGTTCGTCCACCACGGGTAGGTGATGGGCTGCTCGGTGGTGCCCACCCGCAGCGGGCTCACCGCGGTATCGAGCTGGACCCGCAGGTTGCCGTCCGGCTGCTCCTGGGCGTATGCCCACACGTCGCTGATGATCTTGCACGGGTCGGCCTGGATGTAGGGACCGCGGCTGCCCAGATCCCCGTGCAGATCGTGACGGCGGCGCAGGTAGCTGGGCCAGCCGGCTCCCTCCACCGTGTAGACCTCGCCCTCGGGCTCGACCAGCCACAACAGGTAGCCGTCACGGATCTGGTTGTCCCGTACCGGGTAGACGACGGTCGACCCTTTCGACAGCAACTGGGGGTTGGCCTTGACGAACCTGGGCTTCAACGTGGCTTTGAGCGATCCGGGACCGTCGAGCTGGGGGCCGAACTCCACGTCCTGCAGAGGCAGCGCCGGGTGCAGCACTACGTCGGTGAGGGCATCGGCCAGAACGTACCGCCACAGCCGTCCAAGGGCGGTCACAGCAGGCCCTCGACCCACTCGATGTCCAAGAACAGACGGGTGGCACCGTTGGTGTCAATGGTTCCAGGGTCCGGGTGAACCTGGGTCTGAATCTTGAGGGTCTGGGTGGTACCCCGGATGTCGGCCGGAATCGCCATCACGTCGCCGATCATGTGGTTCGCGCGACGCCAGCCGGTGCCGCCGTCATCGTCGATCTGGCTGTTCGCACCGGCCGTGGTGTTGAGCATGTGACGCAGGTCGGCGAAGAAGTTCCCGCCGACCAGGCGCAGCCCGGACATGGTGGTGGACAGAATCGCGGTCACCGCCCAGGAGGGGATGTCGAGCTGCCAGCGCCCGGAGCTCGGCCAGTCCTTCCAGGTGTCGTTGGTGTAGGCGATCGGGTCGTAGGGCTGACCGACGAGCGGGTACATTCGGCGCTCGCGGCGCGGGTTGGCCAGGAACCGCAGGTCCTTGACCATGTCCGAGGTGATCACGGACGTGCCGGGGGGCATGTCGATGCGAGCCAGGGGCAGCGCGGTCCAGCCTGCGGGCGGCCGAGTCGCGCTTGAGACGACGTTCGACGCCACGGCGAACTCCACGGTGGCATCGGTGGCCGGGTTGAGCCCGCCCTCGAACTCGGGATCCAGGACGCGCACGCAGACCATGTCGGAGCGGGCGGTAGAGCCGGTCGGCGCGATGTCAACGTCGAACGAGCCGATGTTGTAAAACGTGTAGTGGCCCTGCCAGGTACTGGTGCGGCCCTTGGCGATGCCGGAACCGTCCGCGATCCGCACCTTCGTACCGGGCACCGTCAGCGAGCTGACCTTGAGGTCACCGCCGGCGGTGACGCCCTCGTTGCCGCGCGCGAGGTCGCGGATCATCAACCTGAACGACTGGGCGGGGTGCGTGGCCCCGTTGATCATCAGCGGTGTCTTCACCAGGGCCATATCAGGCTGCCTCCTTCTTGAGAGTGCGCCAGGCCGGCCACCAGGTGGCAGTCAGCAGCGCAGTATTGGTCGGGTCGGTCGCTGCGAACTGCAGCTGGGAACGGCCAGGCGGGATCACGAACTCGTCGATCCGGTCCCCCCAGCGCAGCAGCGTCGCAACGTTGCCGTCGCCGTCGTTCAGCACGGTGCGCCAGCCCGGCCGGGTGTCGATCTCCACCCACTGCCCGGCGAGCAGGGAAATGGTCAGGCCGATGCTGCGCGCGCTCTCCACGTGCGTGATGACCGGGTTGACGCAGGGCCCGTTGATCCGCAGGACGGGCCAGGTCGACGAGGTCCCGGGGTTCAGCAGCGTGCCCGGCGGCTGACCGGAAGCCACCGCAGCGGTGACGACCGGTGCCACAACCGGGGCGGCGAATCCACCCTGGCTGATCGAGCCAAGCCGGATCTGTGTCTGCTCCGGCTGGTCGGCATAGAACAGTGGGTCGGTGGCCATGAACTCGATGTCGAGCGGCACCCAGCCGTGGACCAGCTGCTCCTGGTCCTCCTCCAGCTTGCGCAGCCGCCCGCGCAGTACCCGGACCGGCCGGCCCGGATACTTCAGGCGCAGTTGGGCGGTCTCGCCGCCGACGAGCCGGACGCTGTCGGGGTCGGCCTGCTCCTGGAGCGCGGCAAGGATATCGAGTGCGGCCGCCGGGTCGCCGGGACACTTCACCGCACAGTCAATCCGGACCAGGCGGCCGCCGTACTGCTCGGCGCCCGGCCACAGGCCGTCCTCCCCGGACGGCTCAACATCGTTGATCCGCTTGTCGGGCAGCCCGAGGACGATGATGGTGCGGATCGGCACGTTCGTACCGGCGCCGATCAGGACGCCGCCAAGGTCATGCTGGTGGTCGATCAGGGGCGTGGTCAACGGCGCCGGATCCCTTCACGCTGGGCCCGGCGTACCTGGTAGGCGATACCGGAGGTGATCTGCTGCTCGGTGGCGCCGGGCCGGGTGATGTTGACGGTCTGCTGGCCGATCAGCGGCTGCCCGTTCGCCTTGTCCTGGACCACGACGACGGTGGTGGCACTCGGACGGGCGGTCACGAGCTTGGCCGCCAGCGGGGCGGGGATCTGCGGCAGGCCGGGTCGGGCAGTGGCGTACGAGCGGGCCGCCAGGCCGGTGCTGAAGCCGCCGTCGGCGAACTGGCGGGCCCGGCCGTTTCCTAGGCCGTAGACGACCTGCCCGCCGAACCGCCGGGCAACTTCGTCGAGGATCTGCTCCGAGCGGCCGCGCTTGGCCAGGCTGAGCGGGATGTAAGCCTCGCCGCCGGTCTCGTCCTCCGCCCACACCCGCCATTCGCCGGCGCGGGCGATCTGCGCGACGTGCTGCTCGCCGCCGTTGGCGAACGCGCGGGCCCTGATCCCGCCGTCGGCAAATGCCGAGCGGATCCCGCCATCGGCCTCGATCGCCCGGTTCTCGTACGACATGCGCCCACGGGTGCCAGGGGCGGACACCTCCTGGACGGTGACCGTGACGGTCTTGTCCCGCAGGGTGTTGAGCGCGCCCTGGATCCTGTCGATGCCGCTCTGCGCCGTGCCGGTCGGCACGGTGACCTTGACCTCGCCACCGGGCAGGGTCTGCACCTTGAACCCGATGTCGGCGAGGGCCCTCTGTGCCTCGGCGGTCAGCGCGGTGATGGTGACCGACTTGTCCTGGGTGTTACGGATCTCCCGCTGGACTTCGGTCAGGCCCTGGATCGCGGAACGGGTCTCGGCAGTCATGGTGATGGTCTTGTCCGCGATCTGGGCCTGCGTCTTGATCAGCTGGTCCAGGCCGGCGCGCGCCGTATCGGTGAGCGCCGTGATCTTGACCTCGCGGGTGCCGGGGATCGTCTCCACCGTCAGCCCGAGGGAGCGCAGCATGGTCTGCGCGTCGGCGGACAGCGCCTCGACCTTGATCTCAACTGCCTTGGGCTGCGCCTTGACCTGCGTCTGTACGGCAAGCAAGTCGGCCAGCGTCGAGTCGACGCCCTCCGTCTTGAGCAGCACTGCGACCTGGCCGGGGATCAGGCCCATGCTGTTGGCGACCTGGTCGGCCTGGTCCTTCGTCAGCCCGTACGACTGCGCCAGGTTGACCGCGGCGGAACGGCCCTTGGCCATCTGGTCGGCGGCCGCCTGGATCGACGTTGCCATGCTTTCGCCGTGGGCCTTCGACAGGTTGTAGGCCTGGACGGCGGCCGCCCCCGAGGCGTCGACGATGCCGTTCAGGTTGTTGTAGAGCGCCTGACCGTTGCGGGTGGTGGTGTTGATCGCCCCGGAGGCCTGGACGAGGGCGTTGCCCCAGCCGTCGGCGCTGTTGATGCCGTCCTTGATCGCATCGTTTCCGGAGAGGATCGCCGAGTTCAGCCGCGCCTCGGCAGCCTGCATGCTGACGGTCCCGCCGTTCAGCAGGTCCAACGCTTCCTTCAGACTGCGGGTGCGGGAGTCGGCGTCCCCAGTGGTGTCCGACAGCCCCTTTACCGCCGTCTTCAACCTGTCGAAAGCAGTCGTACCGTCGCCGGCGCCGCGCTGTGCGTCCGCCATCCGCTTGACGTTGTCGATGCTCTCCTGGAGCTCGCCCTTCACCCCGCCGAGGGCGTCGGCCGCGCGCTTCGCGTTGAGGCCGATATCGGTGTAAACGTACGACCCGCCGGCCGAGGTGGTCACCCACGTCCGGTTGGCGTCGGCGGTTTGCTTCAGGCGCTGCTGGAGGGTTTCGAGAGAAGTGCCCTGCCCCAGGTAGGCATCGGTCAGCTCCCGCATCGGGACGTTGGCCTTCTCCAGCGTCTGGACCAGCTTGTCCTTGCTGTCCTTGACCTTGGTATCCACGAGGACCTGAGCGGCCTGGGCGCGAACGTTGTCGTTGATGACACCTCCGCTCTCCTTGAGCGCGGAGGTCAGCGTCTTGATGCGTTGCTGGTGTTCCTGGGCAGCCTGGGCGGCGGCCTGCTGGCGCTGGGCCAGCAGGCCAAGGCCGAGAGTGACGCCAAGCATTACGATGCCCCATGGGCCGCCCATGAAGCCCATGAGGCCGGTCATGGCACCCTTGAGGCCGGTACCGACGGCCGCTGCCGCGCCTGCCACACCACCGGTGAACCCGCCGATGTTGGCCTGGGCGTTCCGGAAGGAGCTGGCCATGGCGCCGATGATCGGGACGCGGTTCTCCAGCGCGGCGAACGCGGCACCCAGGCGGCCCATACTCACGCCGGAGGCCTCGGCCAGCGTCCGCTGATACGTCATCTGGTCGTTGAGACCGCGCCAGGCCCCCGTGACGCGGCCGCTGACGGTGCTGGCGACGCCTTCCATCACCGGGCCGACACGGCGGGCCAGCAGCATTGCAGCGATGGCCAGCTGTACTGGTCCAGGAAGCTCAGAAAACAGGGTGATGACGTTCCCGAGGATCCGGCCGATCGGCACCAGGGCGCCGGATACGAACACGATGGCGCGCCCAGCGAGGTCCATACCGGTGGCGACAATGTCCAGCACGCCAACGCTTCGTTCACCCTCCCGGTTGAAGCCCGCGAAGGCCTTCACAACGGGTTCGGCACCGTGCGCAAGGTTCCGTAGAACGTCGGCCAAGGTCCGACCAGCGATGTAGATCCCGCGCAGGCCGGTGGCAGCGATCTCCCACGCGGTGTCCTTGAGCGGTTCGGCAAGCGACCGAACGTAGCTGCTGGCCACACCGACGCCCGAGCGGAACTTTTCGGCCATCGTGGGGCCGTAGAGGGTGGCGAGGTCGTGGCCGTAGGCGATGACGCCCTTAAGCGCTGGCGTCCCGTCGGACAGGAGGCGGGTCAGGCCGCGGGCGGCCTTCTCAAGGCCGGGCGACATCTCGTTGTACAACTCGATGCCAGTCTGCTTGACCTGCGTTTTGAGCTGGGTCATGGCACCGGTGAGCCCCTTGCCCTGGGACTCGGCGATCTGGGATGCGGCACCAACCTCGCGAACGGCCATGTTGAGGGCGTCGAAGGAGGCAACGCCCTGGTGGGCCATGGCGATCGCCCCGCTCATGGCCGGCTTCCCCATCGCGTTCTTCACCGCCGCGGTGAAGTCCTGCTGGGACATGCGGTGTTCAGCTTGCTCGAGCTGCTCGATGACGTACCGCAGGCCCTTGAAGTTGCCCTGGGCGTCGTACGCCTGGATCCCCAGCTCCTTCAGCCCCTGGGACATGGCCTTGGTGGGGCTGGCCATGTTGGCGAGCATGCCGCGCAACGTGGTGCCTGCGGTCTGGCCGAGGATGCCGGCTTTGCCGAGCATGCCGACGCCAGCGGCGGCTTCCTCCATGGAAACGCCGAGGCCGTGAGCAACCGGCCCGGCGTACTTCATCGCATAGTAAATGTCGATAATATCGCCGCTCGCCTGGTTGGCGGTTGCAGCGAGGACGTCAGCAGCCTTGGACGCCTGGTCAGCGCCCATGCCGAACTGGTCCATCATGTCGCCCAAATATTTAGCGCTGTCAGCGGCGTTGACCCCGGCGGCCGCTGACAGTACGAGGGACGCTCTCGTGGCGTCCATAGCCTGGTCAGTCCGGAAACCAGCCTTGGCCAGTTCAACCATGGCCTCGGCGGCATCGGCAGCAGTGCTGCGCGGCAGCTTGAGGTCGTTGCCCAGCTGGAGAGCGGTGGCAGAGGCCCGCTGCATCTGCAGGTTGGTGGCGCCGGTGACCGCACCGAAGGTGTTCAGCCCGGACTGGTACTCGTTACCAGCCTCGACCATGCTGTGGAGCCCAAGGATCAAGGAGCCGCCGGCCAGCATGGCGCCCATCGACACGAGATGCTGTTTAACTGTCTGGGCCATCGTGCCGACGCGGCCCAGGTGCTCCTCCCCGGCGTCGCCGATGCGCCGGATCCCGCCCACCGAGGTATCGGAGGCAGCCCCAAGATCACGAACCTCGCGGGTGGTGGCGCGCAACGCCCCGACGAGGGCGCGCAGTTCGGTCTGGGCGGCCTGGGAGCTGGTGGCCACGCCGCGCTGGGAGCGGGCCGCGAGATCACCGGCAGACGCAGTCTCCCGCAGGTGGGTGGCGGCCGCATCGGCGGCCTGGCCGGCTTCACGCTGCTGGGTTCCGGCTCGCTGAGCATCAGTCCCGAGGGTTCGCAGGTCGCGGCCGGCCTGGCGGGCGTAGTCACCGGTGAGGCGTTGCTGACGGCCGGAGTACTGGGCATCGGTGCCCAGGTCGCGGACGCGGCGGGACGTCCGCTGGGATTCGTCTCCCAGCGAGCGCACACCGCGCTGCGAGGTCTCGGTCTCACGGCCGAGTTCGCGGGCGGACTGTCCTGCCTGCCGCAGGGTGATGGCCAGTTCACGGCCGTCACCGCGCAGCCGCAGGAGCAGATTCCACTCCGCGCCCACCAGGCACCTCCCAATCCTCCCCGGGCACCCGGCCCGGGTACGTCGTCAGCGGTGCCGTGCGGCCTGCTGTTGCTCGCGCTGCTCGATAAAGCGGGCGTACTCCTCAGCCGGGACGAGACCGAGCTTCAACCCGGCCGGGGACAGACCTTCCGGCAGTTCCTCGCGCTTGCGCTCGATCGCCTGGCAGCCGGAGCAGCGGGTCGTGGACACCTCGTAGGCGTGACGGTCGCCACCGGCCTCGGGCTGCCACTCCTCGTCCCGGGTGCCGCACTGCGGGCAGGTCAGGCGCGCGAAGTCGGCGTAGGCCACGGCCTTCTCCCGGTCCCCCGGGGTCCAACGGCCCGGTTCGCCGCCGAGGAACTGCGAGTGCGGGATGCCCCACCGGTCGCACAGCTCCAGTTCCGTACGGAACCGGGGGTCAGTCCTCAGCCTTTTCCCAGGTCAGCGCGCCTCTCGGTCTGCGGGGTGAGCGCGGCGTCGAACAGGGCCAGGCGGTCGGCGTGTCCCCAGGTGGCCAGGAACTCGATGGCCTGGTCCTCGGTGATGCCGTCGACGTTGGCGGCGGCGATCAGCGCCGGGGGGAACGTTTCTGCGTTCCACTCGGAGTTGGGGGCCTGGTCGGCCTGCTCCGGGGTCGGGGGGTGGGCCTTCACAAGATCGGTGAAGGTCTCGCCGGGGAGCGCCCGGAAGGTCAGCACCGTGCTGACCTTGTCGGCGCCGACGGTGGCGTTGGCCAGTTCGGCGGCCGCCGTGTCGGCGACGATCCGGTGGGACTCACTGTCGGGGTTCGCGGCGGCCATCAGCGCGGCCTTCGCGGCCCGTTCCTGGATCCCGTTGAACGCCTGCTTCAGCCCGATGTCGTCCCACAGCCGCAGGGGAGTGGTGGCGAGCTTGCGGTTGCGCAGCCGCTCCAGCGTGGCGGTCCAGTGCGCGTCGGCCGCGACAGCGTCGGCCGGCGGCTCGGGAACGGCGGTGGTGGTCTTGGGCATGGTGGCTGTCCTTCGTGGCTTCGGGGTGAGGGGAAGAGGGGCCCGGCCGGGCGCTTTCGCGCGTCCCCTCGTACGTGCGAGAGCGCTCAGCCGGGAGCGAAAGGGCCGTCAGGACGCGGCGGGGACCGCAGCGGACTGCACCGGGCGCCGGGTGACGAAGAAGGAGACCTTGAACTTGGCGGCCTCGTTGTCGACCGTGAAACTCGACGACTGCGAGCCAACCCGCACCGGGAAGATGTCCATGGACTTGTTCGTAGGTACGTCACCCTTTCTGAGGATCACAACGTAACCACTGGTCCCCTTCTTCAAGAGCTCCTCCAGCGTGGAGGTGAGGCTGTCCTCCCAGAAAGTGAACGAGGAGTCGGCGGCCTTGTCCGAGCCGGGGATGGACGAGTCGAACGTGTCCGACATGTCCTTGGTCTCGATCGCCTGGCTCTCGAACGTCCAGCCGTCGACCTCGGCAATGGCGGCGGAGATGTTCGTGCCGGCTGCCAGCTCCGTCCGGGTGGGGATCATGGAGGCGGCGGCGATGGTCGACAGGAACAGGAAGATGGAGGTGCCGCGCCTGGTGTACTTCTCAACCGGCGTCGGGGCGGGGATGGTAGTCGGCATGGTGGACCCCAGATACCTGGTGGGGTCAGCCCGGTGTGTGCGGCCCGGCCCCGTGTGGACGGTGAGGGGTGGCCACCCGCAAAGGGGGTAGCGTCCGCGCTTCGGGCCGCCGCGGTGCGGGTCCTGCACAGCGTCAGAGCTGCGTGGTCCTGCTCGTGAGATCGAGCCGGAACCTGATCATGTCGTTAACGATACCGTCGCCGGGGACCGGGTCTGTCCCCGTGTCAACGTCCAGCAACCGGCCCCGGCACACCACACCCGCCGGGAGAACGAGCGGGTACCGCCACCGGCCGGTCACCGGGTCGCGTTCCAGCACGGCCGCAAGCACCCGGTCGGCCAGCCACTCGACCTGATCCGTGGTCTCGCCGACGCACACGGCCTGGTAAAGGGCGCTGGCGTCCTCAGACAGGTCGCTCATCGGCGCACCCTGCACGTCCCAACCGACCAGGTGCAGCACCGTGTACGGAGGTGGTACCGGTCCGGTGCTGGTGCGCGGCAGGCTCCCGTTTCCGCACGGCTTGCCGGTGGCATCAGCAAGCAGCACGACGAGGGCCTTGGTGACCGGGCGGCGGGCGATCACCGGGCACCGCCTTCCTGCTGCTCACGGCCGTCGAGGGAGTGGTGCACGATCAGCCAGTTGACACCGCCGCCGTCGGCCTCGACGGGCACTGTGTCCGGTCCGCACACGCAGTCCGCCTCGCCGGTTGCCGTGTTGTGGTCGATCAGGTCGCCGATCGGGGAGACATGGCCGACGCTCACGTGATCACCTGCCCGGCGAGGGTACGCAGCTGTTCGTCGACCTGCTGGCCGAACGCGGACATCGCGGGGGCAACGTGCGGGAACGGGGGCTGGTTGTAGTGCCGGCCGAGCGAGTCGACCCCGACGAACCCGAACTCCAGGCGCCGCCCGTACGGCTCTGCCGTCCCGATCGTCGCCTCGGCGAAACCCCCGGTGCCGGGGGCGACTTCAACGGTCCACGACTCGCGGTAGCGGCCGGTGATGGCGTTGGGTCCGGGCCGGCCGGATGCGTGCGCCCGGATCTGCTGGCGCAGCAGGGTGGCCTGGTGGCGGACAAGCCTGGTGACGGCCGGCCCGACACGTTCGGCGGCCTGGTCGAACGCAGCGGCCAGGGCAGCAGGATCGGTGAAGGTGTTCACGGTGCGCCCTTGGGCTGAATCTCGTCGCACCAGGACAGACGTACGGCGATCAACGTCTGCCCTTGTCCGCTTTCGGCGATTCGCCAGCTGCGGGTGAGCAGCGACGGGTCACCCTTCGAATGGACAGCGATGACGGCAAGGGTGTCGTCGCGGCGCGGCACGGGGGTGTGTGCCGGGGTGAGGAGCCTGTAGGCGTTCTTGGCGTCGTCGATGTGGTCCTGGAGATCGGAGGGTACGACGCGGCCGATCGGCTGCGCACCGGTACCGATGACCGCGCCTGGCCCCTCGTAGACCAGCGTGGCGGGTGCGTCCTCAAGTTCGCCGGTGTCCTCGTTCAGGACCCGGCCCACGCCACGGCGGGTCACGCGGACGGTGTCGCCCATGACGAGCTCTTCGACGAGAGCGCTGAGGCCGGAGACGTCGAGCAGTGGCATCAGCTCGCGCCCTTCGCCCAGTCGAGGAGCTGGCGCAGCGCCGCGCGGGTCAGTTCGTTGCGGCCGCCGTCCAGGTCGGTGCGCTTGAAGACCGCGGCTGCGAGTTCGTCCGGGTCGATCCCGGTCAGGAACCCCACAATGTCCGGGCCCGGGCTCTCGGTGGCGATGGCGACGCGGGCCAGGCCGTCGAACGCGGCTGTGGTGCTTTCCTTCAGGTGCAGCACGACCTGCGCCGGCTGCCCGGCGATGTGCTGAAGGCTGTATCCGCGCACCGTCTTGCTGATGTTTTTACCATCCAGATGGACGCTGCCCGCAAAGCCTTCGGCGGTGATGACGACGTGGTGCTGGCCGGGGTTGTCAAGGCTGGTCACGGAGTCTCCCGGGTTGGAGGGGCGGCGGGCCGGTGGGCCTCCGTTGAGGAGCCGGCTGGAGGCGGTCACGGTGGCGGGCAGGTTCTCGAGGCCGGTCACCGCGGCCATCCGGGAGCAGGGCGGGCGGGGAACCGGGCCATCAGGTCGGTTAGGTCCTGCCAGTAGGTGGTGGGTATGCCGTCCCAGGGGTTGGAGGCCGGCCCGGTGTAGGGGGTGGTGTGCATGTGGATGGTGTGGCAGCCGTTCGCCCGGGCGAGGAGGACGGCTTCGCGGGCATCAGCCCAGGTGGTGATGCCGTGTAGCAGGTGCACGGTCTTCTCGGGGCGCCACTTTCGAACCCAGGCGGGCAGAGTGGCCATGGCCTGCCGGTAGTCGGGCAGGGTGCCTTCGAACGTGACGACCTGGTCGGCGATGGCGAAGTAGCGTTCGTCGGGCAGGGTGCCGCAGTTGAGTACGACGGTTTTGGCGCCGCGCTTGCGCAGGCCCTGGATGGTGGTGGCCACGGCTTGGACGTTCGCGGCCGCGGTGGCCACCTGGTCGAGGAAGATGCCGTCGGTGATGCCCCGGGCCACCCACTGGTCGGCCTGCTGAAAGACGGTGAAGTCGACCACGGAGCCGTAGCCGTGGTTGATGTAACCGAGCACCGGTGTCCCCGTGGACCTGACGGAGCGACCGGCGTCGTACAGCACCGGGTCCTCGGTCGCCCCGGGCCCGTTGGCCTGGTTGAGAACGACCCAGCGCAGCGGCAGGCCGCTGACGGCCAGGGTGTCCCAGGCCGCGGCATCGATGCCGGGGTGCTGGTAGAGGGGCACGCCGAGCCCCATGGTGGTCAGCGCCATGCGGCTGTGTCCTCCTCGTCGGCCTGCTGGCCGTCCTCAATGTCGGTACGGCCCGTCAGGTCGGGCCGGGGGATGAAGGAGCGGATGCACCCGGGGTGGGCGATCGGGTACGCGGCCGCCGCAGCGGCGGTGCGCAGCGTGCCGCCCGCTTGGTCGCTGTCCGGATGGCTGGTCCAGCCGCAGCCGGGGCCGTCGACGACCTGCACCCACTCGGCCTCGAGGTCGCCGACCGCGGCCCGGACGGCGGCGGTGTTCGCGGCGGTGACGGCCTGCGCGGCAAGCGCGCTGCGGGCCCAGGCGGCCGCCGGGTAGCGGGTGGAGTCCGCGTACACCACGACACCGAGGCGGTGTTCGCGGGCCAGGACCTCGGTGCTGGTGCTTTCGCGGCGCCGGGCCGTCTCGGCGACGGCACGGTGGAAGGCGCGGGCGCGGCGGACAGTGTCGTTGACGCGGTGCAGCAGCCGTTCGTAGGCGGCGGCCGTGAGCGTGTGTATGGCCTGCTGGTGCTCGGGTGTCCAGTGGAAGCCGGGGCGGGGCAGGTGAACGGGCCACGGAGCGGTGTGCAGCGCGGCCTCGGCACCGTGCCGGTAGGCGATCGGCAGTTCGGTGCTCGCCCAGCGCTCGACGATACCGACGACGGCCGTGTCAAACGCCGCAACGGCCGCGGTGAACGCGCGCAGGGCGGCACGGATGGCGGCCGTACGGCGCCGGGTACCGGCGGCGGCCCGAACGGCGGCGAGTACGGCGTGCTGCGCCCGGGTCAGGGCGTCCCAGGCGGCAGCGAGTTGCCAGGTGGTGGTGTCGATGAGCCGGTGGAGTTCCTGGTCGCGCCAGGTGGTGGCGGTCATCGGCGTGGCCTGGCGTGGAGTTGGACGATGCCGGGGCCGGCGTCTGGTGATTCGGGCTGGGGGTCGTCCGGTGCGGGTGGGGCGGCCGGGTCGGCGAGGTCGGCGATCTGGCGCTCGATGGCAGCAACGTTGGCGGAGTTGTCGATCGACAGGACGCCGGTGAGTGCGAGTTTGAGCGGTTGCGCGAGGAGGGTCTGGCGTCGTTCGCGCAGTACTTCGAGGGCGACGGCGCGGGCGGAGCGCAGCCGGGTGTAGCGTGCGTCCAGGTCGGCCTGGTCGGTGGTGGTGCCGAGTTCGGCGAGGAGCCAGGCCCGGGTGGCGGCGTCCACGGAGTCACCTCCCGTCGTGATTGGGGTGAGGGTTCTCGGGGGCCCGGGGTGGGGAGGACGGCCCGGCCGGGCCCCCGAGGGGATCAGTGCTACTCGGCGGTCTTGCGGCCGCGCCGGGCGGCGGGCTTGGTCTCCGGATCGGGTTCCGGCTCGGGACCGGGTTCCGGCTCGGGGCCGGGTTCCGGAGCCGGGCACTGTTCTCCCCCCTCACCCGGACCCGTCTGCGGCACAGTCACCGGATCGGGGCTGAAGTCAGGCAGCTGCCCCCCGACCCACGCCGCCGGGTTGGAGACCAGCCGGGCCAGGCGCGGCTCCGGCCGGCAGCCAGCCTTCAGCACGACCGTCTGGTGGGTGTCGGGGTCAGTGACGAACACGCTGGCCTCCAACTCCACGGTCACCACACCTTCGCGGTGATGTGGATGTCCGGGACGTACATCACCGGCATCGCGGCGGCGGAGCCCTTGGTCCAAACCTGCGGCGGGTCGTCGCTGTAGCCGTGGGTGACGATGATGCCTGGGGCCTCCTCCCGGATGATCGACGGGTTGGATCCGTTGGACAGCACCAGGGCCTCGGCGGTCACGCCGTACTGCGTCTCGGCCCACTGGGTGGGGTTCGGGGGCAGCAGGATGTACAGGTTCTCGGGGAGCGCGCGCACGTCGGTGCCGTTGTCCAGCGGGATCGGCACGTCGTAGATGGTGATCGGCGGCAGACCGTAACGGGCCCGCACGACGTCGACCTCAGTCTGGGCAAGGACCGCTGTGGGCAGGGTCGCCCCAGGCGCGGCACCGTAGTACGCGGCCCGGTACGACTGGTTGTCCTGCATGAGGGCGCGGGCCTTGTACGAGGTCAGTACCCGGGCCGGCAGCGGCGCGCCGATCGAACGCAGGTACTCGATCCACTTCCTCTCGTCGCCGATCATGTCCGCGGTCGGATCGGTCCACGGCACGGCGGCGGTGGGCATGTTCGCGGCCGGGACCTGGGCGTCGTACTCGGTGTACATGCCGTTCTCGCCCGCGAGCGTGAACTTGCCGTCGGTGAGCAGATCGCCGACGGCCAGCTCCAGGCGGGAGCGGATCGAGGTGACGTGCGCGGCGATGTCGTCGTACAGCCGCTCGATGATGTCTCCGTCGTCCATGCCCCGGGAGGTGTCGAGGAGGATCTGCTCCAGCTCACCGATGATGAACTTCTGGCCGAGCGGGGGCAACATGCCCTCGGTCACGGTCTTGGTGAGCTCGCGCGACCCGATCGGGGTCGTCGAGTCCCACGTGCGGTACTTGGCCGCGGCGATGCGGCGCTTCGTCTGCTTCGTGCGCCACTTCACGCTGTTGAGCGTGCGGACGGGCATCACCGTGTTGGTGAGCTCGTAGTCCGCCGGTGACTTGATTGCCCGCACGAATGCGTGGATCTCGGTTGCGTCGATCCCCTTGAGGAGGTTCGCGAGCATCTCGATAGCCATGGGTCAGCCTCCTCAGATGCCGATGTAGTGGATGAGCGCCGTGGTGGAACCGGGCGCGGGCGGGATGAACCCGGGGACGGGCAGCTTCGACACGTCGACCTGGCCGTGAACGCGCAGCGCCACGACGGCCTTGGACGCCCCGGGGTTGAACGGGACGTCGGCTTCCAGGAACCCGGCCAGGACCTCGGTGCCGTCCGAAGCGGTCGCGGTTCCGCCGCCGGTGGGGGTGGTGACGTTCACGGCCGGGGTGGTGCCGCCGGTCAGGCCGCCCGCGTTGGCGGTCATCTGCGGGACGTTGACGCCGAGGAAGTGGCCGACGAACGCGACGGTGTACGGGCCGCCCGCGGCGCCGGTGACCTTCACGTCGCCGACGGCGATGTTGTTCAGCGCCTCCAGCGCGGCCTGCACCTGTGCCGGGGTCGCGTTGTAGGCGATCGCCGCAGTGGTCTGGGCGTTGTAGGTGAGGGTGTACGTTCCGCCGGTCGGTCCGCCGGTGATGGTGACGGTCTGCGTCTCGGACGTCGGCGGGCTGTACGGCGCGTAGAGGCCGGACTCGTTGAGGCGGCCGAGCGGGATGCCGCTCTTGATGGTGCAGTACGGCTGGGAGACGCCGGAGCCGCGCACCCAGTGCAGACCCTCGGTGAACCGGGTGAGGTCGAGGGTCGCGGGCTGGTTGAGTTCGGTGCCATGGACGCCGGCGAGCCAGCGCCGGTTCGCAGTGTGGGTCGTGGTGGTGGTGATCGGCTGGATGGACACGCCGGATCCCTCCCTGGGGGCAGGTGTCTGCTGGGGGCGGTGGGCACCTGGTGGTGCCGTCCACGGGGAGGGAAGGGCGTGGTCCCTAGTACTGCGGATGGTGCAAGGGGGTCAGGCGAGACCCATGGCCTGTGCGCGGGCGCGCCCGCGGTCTCCGGCCTTCACCACCGACCCGGAAGTGCGGTTCGGCGGGCCTCCGGCCGGGGCACCGCCGGGCGCCGGCGGCATACCCGGCACCACGGTGCTGGTGAAGAGCTTCGGCTTGCTCGCCTTCAGCGCCTCGACGGCGGTGAGCAGCGCGGCATCGTCGGCATCGTCGGCGACTGTACGGCTGAGGAAGGCCTGTGCGACGTCGAGGTCGCCCGGGTCGACACCGGCCCGGGCGAGGGCCGCCTGCTGCTTGGCCTCGCGAAGTACCGTCTGGGCGGTCGCGGCCGCTGTGGCGGCAGCGGCCTCCTTCGCGGCGAGCGCGGCCTCCCGGGCTTCCAGGTCGGCGGCGCGGCGCTGCTCCTCCGTCAGGGCGGCGTCACGCGCGGTCTTGGCGTCCGTGATGAACGTCTTCAGCTGCTCGTCGGTGATGTTCTCGGCGTCGAGGCCGGCGGCCTCGGCGAGCGTGCGCAACGTGGCGGTGGCGCCCTGTTTCTTCTCCTTGGCCAGGAGGTGGCTGAGGTGGCGCTGCGTGTAGGTGAGGACCGGTTCACCGGTGTTCCCCGGGTCGGGCTGGCCCGGGGTGGGCGGGGGTGTGCTCTGCTGGCCGGTGCGGGCGGCGAGTTCGGCCGGGGTCGGTACCGGGGTACCACCGCCGCCGGACGGGGCGGGCGGGGTCGGCTCGGGCGGGGTGTTGTACAGGGTAGCCGCCGCCAGGAGCTGGCGGCGCATCTCGGCACGGCGCATGGGTGTCCTCTGTCCTCCACCGTGAACGCCCCCGCGCCACTACCGAGTGTAGGGGCGATCATGGTGTGCTCTGTCGCCGTGTCACCTGGTCTTGCCCTGTTCAGGGGTGCTGGGCACGGACGGCGGGGTGCCGGGTTGGGGCGGCTGGGGTACCTGCTGGGGCAGAACCACGGTCGGGGGCTGTTCCGGGGGCGGGCCTTGGAGGTGGAGGAAGTCGCGGACGGCCTGCGGGTCACCAGTGGCGTCCGCGAGCTGGCCGGCCGCGGCGAACTGGCGGGCCTCGATCTGGCGGATCTCCTCTTCGGCGTCGTCGACTGTCCATCCGGCCTCGATGAGGCGGTGGATTGCGGTCTCGAGGCTGATCAGCCCGGCGGTGTAGGCGGTGGCGATGTCCTGGAGCAGGCCGGCCAGGTCGGTGGGGGTGTAGGGGCCGAACTCGAGGTCGGCCGGGACAATCGGACCGGTCCAGTCGGGGTGCTGGCCGGCCTGGTGGATGCGCTGAACGAATTTCAGCAGAAGCCTGTACTTGTGGGCTCGGGCGAGGCGGCCGGAGGCGACCATCATGTCCAGCGGGCTCATGGTGAGGGACAGGGCGTAGCCGGACGGCATCTGGGCCTGGTCGGCGGTGCCGAGGGCGACGGCGGGCATCCGCAGGTTCGCGGAGAGCCGGTCGAGGAGGTCGTGTCCGGCGTTGCGAAGTTCAGCAAGTTGGGCGGCGGTGTTGAGGACGTCCATCCGGCCGCCGGTCTCCAGCTTCAGCATCATGCCGGCCTGGACCTGGACGTTGTGCTGGCGGGTCTCGAGGCCGGACACGGCGATGACGGGCATGCCGGTGGTGCTGGTGGCGTGCGCGGTGTCGGTGTCGCTGCCGGCGAGGTCGTCCAGGAGCTGTAGGACGCGGGCCAGGGCCGGGCGGCCCCAGTGTTCTTCGGCGTCCGGGATGGTGTTGGGGACGTGGACGACCGGAATGAAGTCGATCATGAGGTCGAGGCGGTCGAGGACTTCGCCGTCCTCACGGACCGCGTACTGGGCGTGGGCCCGGGGCAGGGTGTGGACGTCGATGTCGCCGGTCAGGTCCTCCATCAGCCAGGTGGCGTCGGTGAGGTAGCACGTCCACACGGACGGGCCGTCGTTCCACGCGTACTGGCGGCTGATCACCCCGTTGTCGTAGACGTCGCCCGGTGCGATCTGCAGCGTGGTGTCGTCCTGCTCCACCGGGGCGCGCACCGGCCGGCCGTTGCCGTCGGCGGTGGAGCTCCGGGCCGGGCCGACGTAGTCGAGTTCCCAGGTGACGCGCCTGACCCGGGCCTTGAGGCCGCGCTGGGGGTCGGCGGGGAGTTCCCAGGCGAGGTGCACGCAGCGGGGGAACTCGTTGCCCGGCTCTTCGCTGGGCTCGAAGAAATAGAAGCCCGGGTCGGTGGCGACCAGGCGGACGCGCTGCCGCTCGGGATCCCATGCCAGGTAGTACACCCCGTCGCCCTGGACGACGGTCTTGCGCTCGGCCTGCTGGAGACGTAGCGAGAACAGCTCGTCTTCCGCCCACTTGCGCAGCCGCTCCTGCACGGCCTGGGCGTGCTCGACGTCCGCGCCGCCGTCACCGGTCCGGTCAGCACCCTTGACGACGATGTGCTGCTCACGGCCGAGGATGTGCGCCATGATCGCGTCGTTGAACATGGCGACGTCGCCGTACTCGCGGCGGTCGTCGTCGGTGCCGCTCTGGATCGCGGCGAGCGCCCCGGCCTGGTTGAGGTCGTAGGCGACCATCGTCTTGTAGGCGGCGAGACGGCGGGCGTCCTCAGCGGGCACCCAGCGGGCGTGCGCCTCGGGGTAGGCACGCCGGTTCGGCGCCCCTCCCTGCGAGCTGAACACCGGTTTGTAGTTCAGCCAGCTCCACGCGTCCAATATGAACTGCCAGATCTTCATGGGTCCTTCCTCAGGCATTGGTGGTCAGCGGCGGCCGGGCAGTGGGCCGCGGGTGTAGGAGTCGGCGGATCCGCCGCTGGCGGAGTCGGCGAGTTCGGTGAGTGCGTGCACGCAGGCATCCATGCGGTCCGGGGAGTCCATGCCGGGCATCCACGTGACCATCTGGCCCTCCAGTTCCACGAACTCCCCGACGTGGTGGACGCCGCTCTGGAAGTAGAGCTGGGCAACCGGTTCGGCGCGGAGCCGTTTGCCTTTCTTGGCGAAAACGTCGATCAACCGGGGGCACAGCAGGCCTCCGGTGAGGCCTTCGCGATCAAGCTCGGCCCAGGCCTGCCGCACAACTTGACGAGCCATGTCACCGCCGAAGTTGTTCTCCACGCCGATAGCGTCAGCGCCGAGCTCGATGGCGAGTAGGCAGGCCTGTCGGCCCCACTGTTCCGCGCCGAGCTTGGCTGAACGGTCGGCCAGGACGTACAGGCCGCCCTGGACGTCGCGTCCGGCTGCGACGATGCCGACTTCGTCGCGCAGTGCGTCGCCGCCGGACGGGTCGATGAAGACGACCACCCGAGTGAGGGTGATACCGCGTAGCGCCTCCGGGGTGATGCGGTTGTCGCTGATCCACGACCAGCGCCAGACCCCGCCCTCCATGGGTCTGGGCCTCTGCTGGTAGAGGGCCCACCAGATGCGTTCGCCGACAGCCTTGCGGGTCTCGGCGAGTTCCTGCTCGTCGTAGCGGGACGGCCACAGGGCGGCGCCGATCGGTCGGCCGAGGATGTCGTCCGCGGAGTCGGCGATCGCTGGGAGGTTGATGCGCTCCCAGCCGTCGGGGTCCTGCTGGAGGATGCGTCCGCAAAGATCATCTTCGTGCCAGCGGGTGTTGATGATGATCTGTGAGGCACCGGGCGCGCGGCGGGTGTAGAAGACCGAGCGGTACCACTCCCACACGCGATCGCGCTGTGAAGGGCTGCCGGCGTCGTCAGAACCCTTGAACGGGTCGTCGACGATGCCCAGGTCGAAGCCCTTGCCCGTCAAACTGCCGCCGACGCCGGCGGTGACCATGCCGCCGCGTACCGCGGAGCGTGGCGGCGCGATGAAGTCGAAGCGGTTCGCCGCCCGGGAACCGGGGTGGAGCTTGACGCCGAGCAGGTCGGTGTGCTCGTTGACCAGGTCGCGGACCCAGCGGCCGTGGTCGTCGGCCAGCTCGCTGCCGTAGGAGGCGAGCATGATGCGCTTGAGCGGTTGGCGGCGGGCAAACCACAGCGGGCCCCAGCGGGACGCGCGCTGACTCTTCCCGTGACGGGGCGGCATCTCCACCATCGCCTTGATGCGCTCGCCAGCCTCGATCCGCCGGTACAGGCCGTCAATCAGGTCGAGGTGCGGGGCCTGGAGCTCAACACCGTCGGTCAGCACGGTGGCCATATGGCCGGGCGAGCGGTCCATGAGCATGCCGCGTTCAACGCGGGCCAGGTGAACGCGCATCGGTGGCTTCACCTGGGCGGCCATAACCTCCCGGTCAGCGGGGGGGAGCTTCTTGTACTCCTCGATGACGGCGGCGAGTTCGGCGTCCGGGTCGCGGCGCTTCTTCTTACCCACCGGCCGGCCCCTGCTGCTTGTCGGCGGCCGCGTTGAGGGCGATGAGCTTGCGCAGCTCGTCCACCGACTCGATGTCGATCAGCGGGGCGCCGTCGGCACCGGTGACCTCGGTGCGCACCGGACGCTTGACGCCCTGAACTTCGTCGAGGCGTGCGAGGACGCGCAGCGCCTGGTCGCGGGCCTTGGACCGGCGATCGGCCATCTTGAGGCGGTCTTCAGGGTCTTCCCAGATGTCCGGGTCGTCGTCGGCGCTGGCCTCGGCGAGGGCGTCGCGGAGCAGCTGCTCGTACTGGGCGACGCGCAGGCGGCGCAGCGCGTCCAGGTCGTCGTCGTACCGCGACTGGGAGGCCTTGAGGGCGCGGGCGATGTCCTTGGCGACGGCCTGGACGAGGCGGCTGTCGGCGAGCGGGGGTTCGCCGGCCTTGTAGCGGTCGGCGCCGTAGCCCTCAGGCACGGCCTTGCCGCGGGTGTTGTGTGCGGGGTCGGCGTAGAGGTGCCGGCCGATCTCGAGGTGCGACCAGCCGAGGGTGAGCTTCAAGCGCACGGCTTCGGCGCGCCGGGCCTGGACGGCCTGGCGCGTGGTGTCGTGCCCGGGGGGTCCGGCCATGCCTCGCTCCATGCACCCCCGCGCACACGGTCCATGATCCCCTACAGGTGGTGGTGCTCGGTCCTGCCAGCTCACGGGTGTGTTACGGGTTCAGGTGTTCGGGGCTCCTGTGGTCGGCCGGGGTGGGAGGATCCGCCGCATGCGGATACGGGTACGAACGGTGGCGGTGGTGGGTGTGGTGCTGGCCGGGGTTGCGGGGTGTTCGGGCGGAACGGGCGGCGGGCCGGCAGCGGGGTCGGCTCAGGACTCGCCGGCAGTCTCGAGTACGCCGGTGACGGCTGGTACGACGGCGGCGGTGCGCGGGCGGGAGCTGGTGGTGCTGCTGGAGGGGCGGCTGCAGCCGCCGCAGACCGTCCGGTGCCTGAACGGGGGCGGGCGGGAGTGCGCGCTGTGGCTCGGGGCGGTCGCCAAGCTGGCGGCGGTGGACGCCCCGAACCTCGTGGACCGGTACCCGGTGGACGCCGTCCGGGCGGGGAGGGTGGCGGAGCTGATCGGCCGGGTGGGATCGGCGGGTGACTCCTACAGCCGCGGCCGGTGCGAGGACCAGGCGTCGTTCGGGCAGGGTTCGCAGTGCGAGACGGACGCGGCGGGGATCGCGGTGGGGGCCCGGCTGCTGGCTGACGAGCTGAAGGCTCAATGGCCCTGACAGGCCGAGGAGTTGGGGTGACGCGCTGGCCCCGGCGGTTTCCGTTGCTGTGCACGGGGGGAGTTCACAGTTCATACGGAGGCCGGGGCCTGGCGCGTGGTTCGATGCTGGGGCAGGGCGGGAGCGGTGTCAACGCGGCCCAGGGCTGCTGGCTGCTGTGCGCAGCTGCTGGATGACGACGGAGATGTCGGGGATGTTCGGCCAGGTACCGGCGGCGCGGGCGCAGCGCAGGGTCGGGGACGGGACGGGGCGCTGGGTCTGGGCGGCCGCGGACGGCTGGAGGACGGGCTGCACATCAACCACCTCGTTGTCGTAGGGCGGGGGTTCGCTTGTTGCCTCCCCGCTATCAAAGTAGCGCTCTCCGGCAGCATAATCACTTGGTACGACCGTCAACCAGAGGGTTTGTCACCGCACAGCGGGTGGGGCGCGCTACTTTGATAGCGATTATTCTAGCTTTGGACACGACAAGAAAGCGGGGGCAGGGGTGAGCCGAGCAGACACTCCCCAGGCCGTGAAGCAGGCCCGGACCATCGCGGGCCGGCTGAATGACCTGATCAACGCCGTGAACGAGGCACGCAACCTGGCCAACTCACCGCACATCACGTACACCGAGCTGGTGGAACGTGCCTATGAGGCCACGCAGCCGGCCCGGCATCTCTCCACCGACAGCGTTCGGCACATCAGGGAGGCACGCAACGGCCGGGGACTGGCGCCGAACCCCACCGTGGCGACCCTTGACGCACTCGGTGCCGCATTCGGCCTGCGCAACGGTGCCCGCTACTTCCTCAGTGATGCCGAGATGGCCGCGGGGATGCTGGACCAGGTGCGTGAAGCCCACGGTCTGTCGGCCACGCGCGGGAACGATGGGGTTGCCGGGCTGATGCACCGTGCTGCCGAGCTCGGGCCGGCGAACCGCCGGGTGGTCAGCTCGCTCATGGACCAGCTGCTGGAGATCGAACGGCTGCACCGTTCACCGTAGCCAGGTCAGGTGCCGGTGTGTTTGGATGCGCACCTCTCTGTTCCTCCCCGCACGCCTCCGCCGGCCTGCACGTTCACAGCCGAAGGTCCCTCATGCCCCTCCCCAGAGGTCTCCGCAGCCGCTGCGAGAAGATCCTCAGCAACCTGCCGATACCCGACCCGTTCAGCGCTGACGCGTTCGCGGACGCGCTTGCCGAGCACCGTGGCCGGCCCATCTCCATGCACCCGCTGCCGTCGACGGCCGACACCGCTGCCCACACGGGCCTGTGGGTGCCCCTGGCGTCGGTCGACGCAGTCTTCTACGAGTCCCGGACCAGCCTGGCCCACCAGACCCTGATCAAACTGCACGAGCTCGGCCACATCGCGGCCGGCCACCAGCCTGACTACAACCCCGAGATGATCCAGCAGGCGTTCCCGGACATGGAACCGCGCTATGTTGCGAAGCTGTTCGGGCTGCCGAGGGCCAGCTACGACTCCGTCGAGGAGCAGGAGGCGGAGACGATCGCGCTGCTGCTCGCGAGCCGGCTGGGCTCGGGCCGGGGAACGACGCCGGACGGCAAGCGGCTGACGGCCACACTCGCACATCCCGTGCGCCAGGACTACGGGACGGCGGGTACCCGGTGAACCTCATCCTGTTCGGTCTGCTTCCGGTCGCGCTGATCGGCCAGTGTCTGTGGCGGCTGCCGGCTGCGGTCAGGGACGGCAACCGCACCTCGCGGTCGTTGTCGCTGAGCGTCGGCGCGCTGGGAACTGCCCTGGCGGCCGGCGGGCCCGCCATCGACAGCGGCTTCCTGCACCACTGGGTGCCCGGCCTGCCGGTGCTGCTGCGCCACCTGTTCGGCATGGGCTCGATCGCCTGCCTCTTCGACTACCTCTACGCGGTACACGACGCCTCCCCGCGTCGGATCCGGGCGAACTTCCCGCTGGTCGGTGTTGCCGCGGCCGTGATGGGGGTGCTGTTCTTCACCGCAGTGCCCCGGCCGGCGACGCCCTACGCCAACGACATCATCGTCCAGCACTTCGACGACCCCTGGGTGACCGCCTACCTGGCCATCTTCTACACCTACCTCGGTGCGTCGATGCTGATCGGGGCTCTGGTGTTCTTGGGTGGGCGGCGGGGTGTGCCGAAGGGGCTGGCCCGGACCGGCGTCACGAGTCTGGCGCTGGGCTGTTCCCTGGGGGTGGTGTACACGCTGCACCGGGTAATGATCATGATGGGGACGATCGCCGACCTCGGGTACGGGTACAACGCCCAGGTCGACGCACTGTCCGACGTGATCATCGTGTTGTCGATCCTGCTGATCGTCACTGGCCTGGTGCTCGCTCCGATGCGGGCGCTGGTGCGCTACGTCCGGGACCAGTACGCGCTGTGGCGGATCTACCCGCTGTGGTCCGACATCGCCGACCAGTTCCCCCACCTCGTGATGGGTGAACGGCGGTCGCGCTGGCGGGAGCTGTTCACCATCGGGGACCGGACGATCGATGTGGCACACAGCGCGTTCACCGTCCGGGACGGGTTCCTGTCGCTCCAGCCGTACGCGGAGCCGGGGACGGCGCGGTCGGCGGCGGTCGGTTCGGATCCGGGGGCGGAAGCCCTGTGGGTGCGGTCGGCGCTGAGGCGCAAGGCAGCTGGTGAGACGGAGGGCCCGAAGCAGCACGACGAGCTGGCGGAGCAGGACTTGCGGGCGCCGGAGCGGGAAATCCGGTGGGCGATGGACGTGGCCGCGCAGTACACCAGGGGGGCGGTGTGAGCGAGCAGTCCGGGATGTTGTGGCAGGTGGCACGGCGGGTCAGTGACTGGGTGGACCCGAAGAACGTCATCGTGGTGGTGTCGCTGGGGTTCGGCGTTCACTACGGCTGGGCCGGCCTCGGCTGGGCAGCGCTCGCCATCGTCTTCGCCGCAGTGGTCCCGATGGCGTACATCGTCTACGGGAAGTCGGGCGGGCGCTGGTCCGAGCGGCATCTGACGAACCGCATCAAGCGGATGTCGGTGCTGCCGGTGATCAGCGCGTCTGCTGCGGCGGGGATCGCGCTGGAGGCGGTGACGTCGGCGCCGTGTCCGATGATCGCGCTGACGGCGGCGATGTGGGCGACGATCACGGCGATCTGGCCGGTGACCCGGTGGTACAAGATCAGCGTGCACGCGGCGGTGACGGCCGGTTCGGTCGTGATGCTGGCTCAGGCGTACGGCTGGTGGTGGCTGCTCGGTCTGGTGGTGGTGCCGGTGCTCGGGTGGGCGCGGGTGCGGGTGCAGGAGCACACCGTGGGGCAGGTCGTCTCCGGGGCGCTGCTCGGCCTGGTGGTGGCCGGCGGGGTGTTCGCGCTGGTGCGGTAGGACCCGGGTTCTGCGGGGCCGCGGTGGTTGCGCCACCATCCTGCGGTGCCGCGCTGTGGAGGGGTCAGCGCGGCGCGGCGGGGTGGTGGCGCAGCTGGTTGATGAGGGTGGTGACGTCCGGTGTGTAGCCGGGTGGGGTGCCGGCCGCGCGGGCGCAGCGCAGGGTCGGCGGGAGAGGGTCGTCGGTGCCGGGGCCCGGGGTGGGGTCGGGCACGGCCCGCAAGTGTGTGCGTGGTGAGGGTTGCCTTAGTTGGGGTGAAGAGTTTTTGTTCGGCATGTTCGGTGCCCCCCTTGGCATTTCGTCCCCCTGTGTGACGGATGATCTCCCTCATGTGATTGTGGCTTACCCGCAGGGTGTTTTACAGGGAAGATTCGTCCCTATAGAAAAGGTAAAATCGGTCGCGTTGCGGTTGAGTCTGTCGGCGTGTCGGTAAAGGGAGCATCAGCCAAGGTGGACAGAAGGCACGTTCCGGACAGAACTGCCCTTAAGGCGTTCCTCGCCGCCCGGCGGGCGGAGATCGACCCGACCGACCTGGAACTCCCCCCGAGCCGCACCGAAGGCTCGGGCCGGCGGGCCCCCGGCCTGACCCAGGACCACATGGACCACCTGACAGGACGGGCACTGGGCACATACGGGCGCTTCGAGTGCGGCCGCTCCCGCGGCGCCGTACCCCCCGAGTACGTCGAGCAGGTAGCCCGGATCCTGCACCTGGACAAGCAGGGGTGGACCACCCTGTGGCACCTGGTCTACCGGCACCAGCCACCCCACACCCTCAACCCCAACGACGGCATGACCATCGGCGGGCACTGGAAAGAAATCGTCACAGCCCACCCTCACCCCTGCTACGCGAACGACCTCGCCTGGAACGTCCTCGCACACAACACAGAATTCGCTTCCCTATTCCCCGGAAGGGAGGCACCACGCAATACGATGGAATGGATGGTCCTTTCCCCCTACGCCCGTGAAACCGGCCTGTACGACTGGGAAAACAGCTGGGCCCGCATGGTCCTGCCCCAGCTGCGGGCCGCATGCAACGAGTACCGCGAGAACCTCGAGCTGGCCGACCTGCAGAGCCGGGTCGAGGCCGACCCCGTGGCCGGCCCGCTCTACCGGTCGATGCCCGACGCCTACTACCAGCAGGACGGCGACACCCGCCAGATGTGGGATGCCGGCCAGAACCGCCTGATCTCCGTCACGATCGCCCCGTCCATGCCGCTCGGAGCCCCCGGCGCCCGGCTGATGTTCCTGCTCCCCGACTACCGCGCCGACGCGACGCTGCGCCGCTGAACCAGCACCGCCCTACCCCAGAGGGGGAACTCCCATGCCGCACGCCTACATAGCCCGGCCGCACTCCGTACTCGGTGAGCACGTCGTGACGATCCAGGAGCTGATCGACGACATCACCGTCCGGCACGCCGACCACCCCCGGATGGGGGTGATCAAGCGGGTCCTCGCCAAGTCCCCGGCGGCGCGCCGCTTCTCGCAGCCGCTGGACGTCGTCCTGGCCGACCGCACCGTCGAGGAACGCAACACCACCGCGATCGCCGACGTCCTGGCAATGACCACCGCAGCCTGCGAGGCGGCACTGAAGGCCACCGGGACGGCCCCGGACGACGTGGACTGCATCATCACCACCAGCAGCACCACGGACTGGGTTCCCGGCCTCGACATCCACCTCCAGGACGCGCTGGGCCTGCCGGCCACGGTCAGCCGGTGGCCGATGACGCAACTGGGTTGCGGGGGCGGTGCACACGCCCTGGTGATGGCCGCGACCTACGTTCGGGCGCACCCGGGAACGCGGGTGCTGGTGGCCGGCGGGGAGTCGCTGTCGAGCATGTACCACCACGGTGACGACCGGATCGAGCACATGATCTACAAGGCGCTGTGGGGGGACTCCGGTATCGCCACAGTCGTATCGGACTCACCTCTCGGCCCGGGTCTGGCCGTTGGGGAGACGTGGGAGTACGTCATCCCTGGCACGAAGACCCGCTACAGGAAGCGGGTCGACGAGCTCGGGATCCACTTCGACAGCGAGAAGTCCGCGACGGACTCGGTGCGCGACATGGCGCCGGAGCTGCGGAAGTGGCTGGCCGGCGGAGCGGCCGGGCCGTGGCCGCTGGAGTTCGTGGTCGCGCACACCGGCGGGGTGAGCATCCTCGACGACCTGGCGCTCGAGCTGGACGTGCCGGCCGAGTGGCTCCGGAACTCGTGGGCGTCGCTGGACGAGGAGGGCAACCTCGGCGGGCCGTCGGTGCTGCGTGTGCTGGAGCGCACGCATGCGGATCCGCCGGAGGCCGGGCAGCGGGGTCTGCTGATCGGTTTCGGGCCGGGGTTCAGTGTGTCGGCGCTGAAGACGGCGTGGCACGACGGAACAGCGTGACCGGGACGGTGGTGTCCTAGAGTGGTGTGCGGGAGTCGTAGGTGGAGCCCCCGGCCTGTGAGCAACACGGGCCGGGGGCTTCGTCGTTGGCCGGAGGCCGGGTCAGGGTATGAGTGGGTGGCGGCGCAGGCCGGCCGGGACGGCCTGGTGGTGGCCGGCGGGGTTGAGGAGCGGGCCGCGGGCGATCCGGCCGGCGGTGGCCGCGGCTTCGGCGGCGATCAGGGTGTAGGTGCGGCGGTCGCAGCGCGCCGGGGCCGGCGGTAGGCCGGTGCGGGGGTTCTGGGGGCCTGGCACGGTTTTCCCCTGGGAGTCGGGCCCGGCCGGAGGTGTTCCGGCCGGGCGGCGGGGTCAGCGGATACGGACGTGGCGGCGCGGTGCGAACCGCCGGCGGGCGCGGTGCGGGCCGGGCTGGTCCGTCTCGACGTCGGGCAGGCTCGGGTCGACCAGGGCCAGGCCGAGGGCCTCGCGCAGTTCCTCATCGAGGAGCAGCAGAACGGGGCGGCCGTCGGTGGTGACGCAGTGGACGACGGTCGGCTTGGCCGGGTCGTGGGGGGTGTCGACCTGCCTGTCCCAGGAGATGGTCAGCGGTTCGACGGGCTGCTCAGTGTGGTGCGTGATGGGTCCGATACTGGCGTCACTGAATTCGGCGGGGCGTCGGCTGAGTACGGCGTACGGCATGTCGGTCCTCTCGGTGAAGCGCTGGTTGACGGTGGCCCGGGCAGGGGCGGCCGCCTGATACCGGCGGCCGCCCGGTGGTGGTTCAGCGGCGGGCAGGGAGGGTGGGGGCCGGGCCGGTCGGGCCCGGCTACTCCTCGGCGTCGGGGTCGTAACAGTCCCGGACCGGTACGGGCATCACCCGGCAGCTGGTGGCCCACTCCCTGCCGTTTTTGGTGACGTAGAGGGTCTGGGGTTCGTCGGCCTTTGGTATCTCGGGGGACCAGCGCATCGGCATCGGGCCGTACATGTCGGTGTAGTGGGTCTCGATGTGCAGGCGGGCGTCAGCGGGGCTGGTGTAGGTGCCGAGAGCGATGCCGTTGAAGTGATCGATCTCGGCCCGGTAGGTGTAGTACTCGGTGCCGGTGTCGGTGAACGTCAGGCGGAGGGTGTGCTGGTCGGCGGTGGTGACGACGATCGCCCACGGCCCACCGGCCTGGACCGGGTTGGACATGGTGACGGTGGTGATGTCGCTGTCGTGCTGCTCGGCTTCGCCGCCGAGGAGCATGTGGACGCGGTGGCGCAGGGTCAGAAGGTTCACCGTGCTGCCCCGGTGAGCTGGCTGCGGCAGGCGGCGGCGCCGGTCAGCCGGGCAACAGCGATGAGGATGCCGGCTCCGTCGCCGATGCTGCGGAAGTAGGCCAGGTCGTCGGTGAGCGCGTCGTGGTCGGCGTCGGTGGCCGGGTGGGCGAAGAGATGGTGGCAGGTCGCCGGGGTCTGGGTGGTGAGCACGTGGTTCTCCGTTTCGGGGCGGGGGTGGGGTGGGTCAGCGGAGGGTGCAAGCGGTGTCGGGGTCGGCGGCGGCGTGCTGGGTGCGCCAGGTGTTCGCGGCGTCCTGGTGGCCGAGAACATCGAGCAGGTCGGCGATGACGGTGGCCTCGGGGCAGGACAGCGGCTGGGTGAGGTGGTCGATGGTGTCCTGGTTGGTCATGCGGTTGACGAAGGCGGCGAGGGTGGTGGAGAGCAGTACGGGGCGTGTGTCGGTGGCCGGGTGGCCGGTGAGGGTGGTCTGGGTGGGGTGGGTCAGGTGGGTGGTGAGGGTGGTGGTGGTGCCGTGCTGGAGGGTGTGGCTGAAGCCCCATCCGGCGTGCATGAAGTGGTCGGCGAGGATGCTGGAGACGGTGTTGCGCTGGTCGGGGGTGAGCCAGTTCTCAAGGTCTGCGGTGATGCTGTCAACCCGGTAGGTGAAGGAGAGCGGCGTGCCGAGGAGGGGGGGAAGGTCGTTGAGGACGGTGGCGATGACGGGGGCGGCGTCGAGGGCGGTCGCGGTGCGGAGGACGAAGACGGCGGTGCTGGGCATGGCGGGGCTCACTCTCGTGTGGTGGTGGTGTGGGCCCGGACCGGCCGGAGGGGGAAGCGGAGTTGTTGGGCGGCGGGAGGGGGTCCGCCCTGGGTCCGCGCGTCCGCGCTCCGGCTGGTCCGGGTGTTCGCAGCGCCCCGGGGGCCGTGTCCCCGTGTCGGTTCGGGGGTGACCGGTGTTCGGTCGTGGCCGCGCTCGGTGGTGCTGCGGGCGGGCGGCCCTGTGGGGTGGGGCCGCCCGGTCTGTGGGGCTACTCGCCGTCGGAGGCGGGTGCCGGGGTGGGGGTGGTCTTGATGGCGGGGCAGGTGGGTTCGTGGCAGCTGGGGACGGTGCGGCAGCAGGGGTCGCAGTCGCAGAGGTGCGGGTTCATGGGGTTCCTCGCGTTGGTGTTGCTCTCGGTGTGGGCACCACTCTGACATAAATAGCATCCACTTTGCAAGTCGTTTATCAGGCCTGGCCATCTACCACGGCCCCGCCGGCCCCGACCGCACGGACGGGGCCGGCCGTTCCCCCGGGTGCACCCCGGGGAAACGGGGCACGGTCAGCGGGCAGTGGACGCCGGACCGATGCTGTTGAGCACGGACACGGCACCGGCGAGCTGATCGGCGGTAAGCGGCTGCGCAAGCTCGGCCAGGTCGGCCCCGCCGGTGAGCACAGCACGGCCCCAGACGGCCCAGGCCGGGGGGAGGAGGTCCCGGCGGTGGCGCTGGATCAGAGCGCCCGCAGCCCGGTTCACAGGCCTGCCGCTGTTGATGCCGTCGTCGTCGCGCCAGACGACCAGACGCTCGGTCAGGGTCATGGCGGTGATGAGGTCACAGTCCAGGATGTCGTCCAGGGCACTGGCGAACCCGCCGGTGCCGAACGGGAGGACGACCAGTTCGAGGCTGCCTCTGTCGTGGATGACCAGGGCGTTGGGGACGGCGGTCAAGGGGGGCGTGTTCCTTTCGGTCGGGGCGGGGCCCGGCTGCGCCCCGGGGGCGGGGCGCAGCCGGGCGGAGGCTACGGGCGGACGGGGTTGGCGATGACTGCTATTGCGGTGCGCAGGGAGGGGGCGGGGGCGTTGTGCAGGCCGCCCGGGCTGCACACGGTGCCCGCGCCGAACCGGCGCATCCGGCCGGGGGCGCAGCCCCGGGAGTGCCATGTGTACTGGAAAGTCCAGCGGTCGGAGCGGTAGTTGGCCGATTCGGCGGGGGTGAGCAGGTAGGCGAGGTGCACGAGGACGAACGGGTTCTCGATGCCGGGGCCGTGTGTCCAGTAGGGGTAGGCCTCCCAGCCGTGGGTGTGGGCGTGGGCGATGAGGTCGGCGGCCGGTTTCGGGAGGGTGTGGCCGGTGGGCGGGACGGCGGCCAGGGTGCGCAGCCGGAGTTTGGTGTCGGTGATGCGCTGGTCGTCTTCGTCGGTGCGGGCGGGGAGGCGGTACAGGCTGCGCAGTTCGTCGGTGAGCCGGGCGATCTCGGTGAGGGCGGCGGCGGGGCTGGGCACGGTGGTGGTCATGGTGGCCTCTTCCGGTGGGGTGGTGGTGGGGCCGGGCCGCACCTGGTGGGGTGCGGCCCGGCGGGCGGGTCAGAGGGAGAGGAGACCGGCCAGGACGGTGACCGGGTCGGCGAACTTGGCGACGGTGGGGCACAGGAGGGCGGCCGGGTTGCCGGGGTGGCGCAGGGTGGGGGCGGCGGGGGTGTCGGTCTCCGTGCGCTCGACCAGGTAGGCGGTGCGGTGGACGGTGTAGCCGGTGATCCGGTCGATGCGGAAGGAGCGGGACTCGCCGGTGCTGCGGTCCATCGCCTTGACCAGGACGTCACCGGCCCTGGAGATGACGAGGTCGTAGATCTCGATGGTGCGGACGGACTGTTCGCCGTTCTCCTTGGTGTAGGTGATGGTGACGGGGTGCTGGCGGTCCATGGCGCGGATGAGGCGGGTGGTGGTGGCGGCGGTGTTGGTGGTGTCGGCGTGGATCATTGGGGGCCCCTCCCGGTTGTGGTGGTTCGTTGTCGGTGACCCCATCCTCTTATAAACAGCATCCACTTTGCAAGTCATTTATAGAGTTGATCTTGAACCTCTCCGGCCCGGCCTCTCCACTCCCCCGCCGCCGGCCTGTACTGGCCGGCGCCGGACACGGCTGCGCCCCGCCCCGGGGAACAGCCCGGAGCGGGGCGCTGCACCGGTCCGGGCCGGGGGCCCGGCTACCGAACCGCCCGGGCGTCGGTGACGAACAGGGCACTCACGCCGTAGCCGATGAGCACGACCGGCGCCCCCGCGCGGCACCCCTTCGCCTTCGACACGCTGCCCCGGTGGATGGTCTCGCCCGGCCGGGCGCCGATCGCCGTTGTCCATGCGGTCCACTGCTCCAGCGTTGCGGGGCGGACCACGACGCACACCGCGTTCGGTCCGGCAGTGACCGACAACGGCATGAGGACGTGTCCGGCGGCGGCGCCCGCCAGCAGGATGCCGGTGGCCTTCGCGGTCGTGGGGGTGACGGAGGACTCGACGGCCATGACGGTGTGGGGCCGGGCGCCGGTGGCGGTGTCCTCGGCGTGCTGCTGCGCCTGGCGCTCGGCTGCTTCGAGGAGGTGGCGCAGGGCGGCCCGGCTGGTGCGGGTGAACAGGCGCCAGGGGCTGGTGAGCAGCCGGCGGTAGTTGCCGAGCTGCTCCGCGGTGAGGGTGGTGGTCTGCGCCATGGGGGGCTCCCGTGTTGTGGTGGTTCGTTGTCGGTGGCACCACACTCGCATAAACAGCATCCACTTTGCAAGTCGTTTATAGGGGTGGTGGAACCAGCCCAAAAGGCTGGCCCCGAGGCACTCCCCCGGGGCCGGCCCCCGAACACCGGTCAGCAGACAGTGGGCGGGTAGCTGTCCGGCCCGGGCGCCTGGTCGGCGCCGTAGAGCCGCTGGACGGCGGCGGCAGCCTCACGGAAGGTGCGGGCGCTCACCCCGTAAGACTCCAGCCCCTCAGCCTCCAGGGCGACGGTCAGGGCATCGCTGGCGGCGGCACAGGCCGGCTCGGGCAGGACCCGGGCCACGGTCATCCCGGTGGCGGTGACACGGATGGCGACGCGCATGGGCTGGTCGGCCAGCGGGGCCGGGGCGATGAACAGAACAGCGATGATCAGACGCAGCACGAGGGAACCTCCGTGAAGGGGCAGGGCCCGCCCCAGGGCGGGCGAGCGGGGATGTTGAGCGGGGAGGGTGCCGCCCCGGTGCGGACCCGGGGCGACACCGGCACTAGGCCGGGGTGATGGTGAAGTTGCCCCGGTTCTCCGCCAGGACGGCCCCGTACTCCCGCGCGAAGGCCTCCAGCACGGGGCGAACCGCCCCCCTGGCGCCGCCGTCGGCCCACGGGTCCTGCCCCGGCCGCTCGGCCGCCAGCTGCTCCTCAAAGGTGGCGTGCCACCAGATCACGTTCACCCTGGCACTGCCGATAAAAGCCACCACGCCCGTACGCGCCCCGGGGCCCTCGAGCATGTGCACCCCGTCCTGCACGCCCTCCGCCGCACGAAGGGCGGCACGCACCGGCTCCAGCAGCACCTGGGCGGCCAGCAACCGGGCACCGTTCGCGTCCATGATCGCGTCGGCCTCCGACTTGGTCACGGGGGTGTAGCGGGTCGTCCGGGTGCCAATGGCGTAGGTGATCGACACGGAGCCGTCGCCGTGGAGCACAGCTACGTTGTTGCCATGCTCGGCCGCCGCCTGGACCTGACTGACGGGGGTGAGCATGTAACCGCCGTTC
Organism: Kitasatospora sp. NPDC087315; assembly: GCF_044744345.1. Taxonomy (NCBI): domain Bacteria; kingdom Bacillati; phylum Actinomycetota; class Actinomycetes; order Kitasatosporales; family Streptomycetaceae; genus Kitasatospora; species Kitasatospora sp. NPDC087315. Next base: position 128,937 of record NZ_JBIUYD010000021.1, read on the forward strand.
CCAGAAGGCGACTTGTACATGGTGAAGGCCTTGGACACGGGGTCCTCCCAGTTGTGGTGGTTCGTTGTCGGTGACTCCACTCTCACATAAACAGCATCCACTTTGCAAGTCATTTATGGGGGAGATGGGCACCCCACGTCCTCAACGTGGTCAACACATCCCCGCTGACCTGCAACGATGCGCCAACACCCGGCCAGACGAGCTGGTCGGGGGTCATGGGTCTCCTCAGGAGGTGGGTTGGTCGAAGGCCGGGGCGATGATGGCCCGGATCTGGCGCGCTGCCTCCCGGTTCGCGTCGGCGTAGCCGCTGTAGGCCTTTTCGGCCTCACTCCGGGTCTCGGTACGAACAGCGGCTCGGCGGCGGGCGCTGCGGTCGGCTTCGGCGTCGCGGCAGTCCGGGCAGGCCAGTTCGCGGAGGCGTTGGTGGCGGCGGTAGCCGTTGTGGGTGCCGCACTTGACGTGGGTGAGGAGCCGTTGCTGGTGGGCGATGTGAACGAGGTTGGCGCGGTCGCGGGCGCCGAGCTTGGCGATGAGTCGGGCAACTGCCGAGCCGGCTGCCTGCTCTTCCTCCCAGGCGGGCATGGGGCGGCCGTCGTAGGTGCGGCCGCCGGTGGCGGCGCCGTAGGCCTGGTAGGCGATCTGAGCGGGGGTCTGGCCGGGCATGGGGGTCTCCTTCGGGGTGGGCTGGTTGTGGATCTGGATGGCGTGGTCGAGGGTGCGGGCGCCGAGCTTGCGGCTGGCGCGCTGGAGGGTGGACCTGACGGCGCTGGGGGTGATGCCGAGGCGGCGGGCGATTTGGGCAGGGTCGAGGCCGCTGGTGGCGTAGCGCATCGCGTCGGCCTCGCGCGGGGTAAGAGGGCGGGTCACTGCTGGCCGCCGTTCTGGCCGAGCACCGCACGGGCCACCGCCAGGGCGTGGCCCAGCTCGGCGGAGATGTGCGGGCCACGCCAGGTGACGAAGCGGGCGGCGTAAGCGTCGAGCCACTCGCTGACTGGCTGGTCGTATGGGGCGGTGGGGTGCTCGCGAAGGCGCTGGGCTGCGGCGGTGAGCAGGTCGGCGGGCTGGTCGGTCACTGGTGCTCCTCGGGTCGGGGTGGGGCCTGCCGCCGGGTGCGGCAGGCCGGGGCGGGCGGGTCAGCTCTGGCTGGCGATCAGGTGCCAGGCCGGGTCGGGGTGGTCGGCGAAGTCGAGCTCCAGGCAGGCGTGGTGGAGGCGCGCGTCGCGCTCGTCCTGCCCGGCCGGGTCGAAGGGGGCGAGGGTCTCGGTCTCGCCCATGTCCGCGTCGGCGTACTCGGTGCAGAGGTAGGTGGTGTGGCGGTCGTACGGGCCGGCGGAGGCGTGGCTGATGCCGTCGTGGTGGTTGAGGACGCTGTCGCGGAGTTCCTCGCCCTGCGAGCCGGCGGCGTCGTGGTTGTCGGGGAGGGGGATGCCGTACAGCAGGACGGCGCTGTTCCAGATGCCCATCGGGGGTGCTCCTCAGGTCGTGGCCGCCCGCGGTTGCGGGCGGCGTCGGGCGTCAGGGGGCGTCAGAGGCCGAGTGCGGCGTATGCGGCTCGGTGTGCGACCCGGGTGGGCGTGTCGTCGAGGTGGGCGCCGGCCAGGCAGTGCGGGACGCCGCAGCCGGGCCGGACGGTGCCGATCGGGTCGCGGCCGTAGTGCGTCCGGAATGCGATGGTGACCGGTGGCCATTTGCGTCCGGCGTGCTTCAGCAGGGGGTGGCCGTCACTGGTCGGGCCGGTCCACTCCAGGTGGCCACCGACGATGGGCTGGGTGAGGGCGGCTAGTTTGGCTTCGGGGCTGGGGTATCGGGTCCAGCGGGTGGCGGACATGGGCGGGTCCTCAGCTGGTCGGGGTGCGGGCGGTGGCGAGGGTGCGGAGCTCCTTGGCGTCCATGCGGACCATGCCGGCGGATCCGGGGCCGATTCCGGACTCCGGCCCGTAGTAGGCGGCGACCTTGGCTTCGACCTCGTCGGCGATCCGGTCGAGGTGGTCGGCGGCCTCGGTGAACGCGTTGGCGCGGGCGGAGGCCAGTTCGGCACGGCTGCGGATGAGCGCGTCGCCCTGGGCGAGGATCTCGGCGCGGAGCCTGGCGTTCTCGGCGTCACGGGCGTCCAGTTCGGCCTTTGCCTCCGTCCACTGGCGCGTGCGGAGGTTGAGCTGCGCGTACAGGTTCTGCACCTGCACGGGGCCACCACCGAGGTCGCGCACCGCCGTACGCAGGGTGGCGAGTTCGGCGTCGGCGATGTCGGTGCGGAGCTTGGCCTTGCGGGCGGTCTTGTCCCGGGCGGTGATGGCCTTCGCGTGCTGAGCGGTCACGACTTCGAGGGCGGTGGTGAGCCGGTCCAGCTCGGGCTGCGCGATGGTGAGAATCGCCTCGATGAGGCCCTGCCGCTGGTCACGGGGGCGCATGGTGTCCTCGTCGAGGGCGGCGATCAGGCGCTCGCGGAGGCTGGGCGGCGGGGTGGCGGTCACCGGTCGCCCCCGACGGTCTTGTCGGCGGCGGAGCGGAGCGTGGCGACGGCCCAGTCGACGCCGTCGCTGAACCCGGGGCTCCGGTCGGGATTGCCAGCCTCCAGCACGTCGGCGGCGAGGCGCAGGGCGTCGGCGTGGTGGGTGTCGAGGGGCGTCTTGACGGTCTCGGCCCGGTAGCGGTCGAGGAGGTTCTCCAGGCGCTGGCGGGCGGTGGGCTGGGACATGTGGGTCTCCGTGGTGGGTGTGTGTGGCGGGGCTGTGGGGGCGCTCTGGCGGCTCAGCGCGCCCCCGTGGCTGCGTGGTCCGGTCTGGGGCTGTGGGGCTGTCAGGCGGGCGTCTGCGGGCCGCTGGGGGCGGGCTAGTCGCAGTCCTCGCCGTGGAGGGCGCGGAGGGCGTCGCTGTAGCCGTCCCAGTTGTCGACGCCGTAGGCGTGGAGGGCGGAGAGGGTGGCGGCGGCGGCCTGCAGCCGCTCGTTCTCGGCGCGGAGCCTGGCGTTCTCGGCGTCGCGGGCGTCCAACTCGGGCTGCACCAGCGCAATGACGGCATCGGCGATGGACGGGGCGTCGCCGTGGCAGAGCGAGCATCCGGTCTCGGAACGGTGTTCGTCTTCGCCGTGCTGGGTGATCGGGGGCATGGTGGCGGCCCACGGTACGGCTGCGGTGCGGAGGGCGTGCTCGATGCGGTCGCGGAGGCTGGGCGGCGGGGTGTCGGTCACCGGGCACCACCGGCGGCGGTGATCGCGTTGAGGATCTGCTCGCGGGTGGCGGCGATCAGCCGGCCGTAGTTGGCGGTCGGCAGGACGGCCACGCGGCTGCGGGCCTGGGCGAGCACCTCGGCGGCGTAGGCGTCGAGCAACTGGGCGGACTGCTCGGGGAGCTTGAAGCTGACGTGGAACGCTCGCTCGATCTCCTGGCGGGCGGTGCGCTTGGCCATGTGGGTCTCCGTGGTGGGTGTGTGTGGCGTCGGGTGCCGGGGCGGACGCGACGGGGGCCGTACGGCCGCCCCTGCTGGTTGGTCAGCTCTCGGTGTGGTCGTGGTCGTAGTACGCGCAGGCGGCGGACCAGAGGGGGGCGGCGACGTCATAGCCCTCCTGGAGCAACAGGCGGTCCCACAGGGCGGAGCGGGGGTCGGGCTCGCCGGGCTTGGTGTTCTGCTCCAGCTCCCACATGAGGTGGGCGAGGGCGCTTGGGATGGTGGGGATGTCAAGGTCGTTCATCGGCGTATCTCCGTTGTTGGTGTGGCGGGCGCGGGTGGGGTCGGACCGGTCCGGCGGGCGGCCGGTGGGTTCCGGCCGCCCGGGGAGTGGGTCAGGCGACGACCCAGTACTTGGAACCGGTGCCGCCGAGGAAGCCCTCCCGGCCGCTGGGGTAGCGGGCGTCCCAGCCGCTGCGGGTGCCGGTGATGGTGATCGTGATGGGCTCGCCGACGGGGCCCTTCTTGTCTCCGCGCTGCCAGAGGGTGATGACGTCGCCGACCTTGGCGCCTTTGAGGGTGCGGTACTCCAGGGCGGGAGCGGGTTCGCAGTCGTCGGCGAGCCACTGAAGGCTGCCCTCGACCTCAACACGCTGCGGCTCGCTGCCGATGCGGTCGGCCACCTTCACCACGGTCTGCACGGTTCCGTTGCCGACCACGATGCGCTGGCCGGGCTGGAACTTGGCCGGCGTGGTGTGCTCGGCGATCTCCTCGACTGTGGCGGGCCGGATGCGGACCTTGCGGCCGTCGCGGTACTCGATGTCGGCGCTGCTGCGGGCGGCGGCCATGCTGCGGATGGTGCGTTTCACGGCCTTGTCCATCTGTCCGGCGTTGATCTCGTCGAGGGCGGCGCGGGTGGTGATGAGGGTGGTGGTGCCGTTCTCGATCCGGGTGTGGGTGAGGTCCATGGCGGGCTCCCTGCTCTCCGTCGGGGTGTACGTACACCATAGCGCCTGGTGTACGTACACCACAAGGGCTTCCGGGCTTTCGATGTACGTACACCCGGGGTACTGTGTGGCCATGCCGAACGCCCCGAAGACCCAGCACCGATCAGTCCGCTTCGACGACGACACATGGACCGACCTCCTCGTCGCCGCCAAGGCCCAGGGCGCCGATCGCGCCAAGTTGCTGAACGAGTTCGCCGCCTGGTACCTGCGGCGCCCCGGGGCGAAGCTCCCCGCGCGACCCGAGCCGCCGAAGCCCTGACCCACCCCGCCCTGCAACAACCGCCGGCCGACGCCGCGCGGCGCTTCATGCTGCCCGCGGTCAGTGGCGATCGGCTGGTGCATCGTGATCCCTCTCGGCATGGCGGGGCTGTGGGGGCGCTCTGGCGGGCCAGCGCGCCCCCGTTGGGCTCGTGGTCCGGTCTGGGGCTGGCAGGCGCTCAGGCGGGCGTCTGCGGGCCGCTGGGGCGGTCGTTGGCCACGGTCTCGGCGGCGGGCGTGGGGCCGCTGAGGACGCCGCGGATGCGGTGGGGCGGAATCCAGCTGGCGTTGATGTCCTCGGCAGGGTCTGCGGGAAGCAGGCTCTCGACGGCGTCGAGGCGCCGGTTCAGCTCGGCCATCTCCTCGGCGATGGTGGGTTCGACACCGACGTACAAGGCTCGCTCGGCCTCGAGTTCCCGGACCCGGGCGAGCAGGGCGGGCACGTCGGTGCGGGCGGCCGCGACGAAGGCCGCCCACCAGGGTCCGGGGGTGGCGGCGTCGGTGCGGGCCTGGATGGCGGGGAGGTCGATGGGCTGGGCGGGCAGGGCGGGGGTGCAACTGCAAGTCGGGCAGGTACTGCGGTCGACGGCGTTGCAGTTGCTGCAGTTGCTGCAGTCGGCTTCGGGCTGGCTCTCCTCGGGCCCGGGGCGGTCGCCGTCGTAGGTGCCTGCGGGGATGCTGCAGGTGCAGTCGAAGCCGTCGTAGACGTAGCAGTGGACGAAGTGCCGTGGCTGGGGCTGGGTCATCGGCTGGTCTCCTCGGTGGTGATGGTGCGGACGCAGGCACGGCAGGTGATCACCGCGTCGTCGGCCTTCAGCTCGTCTCGGGGACCGTTCATGTAGCCGCACGGCGTGAGGAGGGCGGTGGTGTCGTCCGGCAGTCGGACCGGTCGGGCGGCGTGGGTGTTGCGGCCTTCGTGGAGGCGCAGGCGGTGCGGGTAGGGCTGGGCCATGGGGTTCTCCTGGGCGCAGGTCGGGCGGGTCCGGTCAGGCGGCGGGCGGCGGGGTGCGCGCCTCGGGGCCGGTCGTGTAGGAGGCCATCTCCTCCATGCCCTCCAGCTGGGCGGCGCGGCGCAGGGCGGCCGTGGCGTACTGGATGAGCCGTTCCAGGTCGCCGGCCACCCGCCGTCCGGCCTGAGCGTCGGCATGAATGTGTCGGGCGTGGTCGGCCACGCGCTCGGTCTCGGCGAGCAGGGTGGTGCGGGCGGATTCGATCTGGCGGCGGGCGAACTCGGTGACATCCATTTCAGGTCCTCAGGTAGACGGGGCGGCGGGCCGGACGCGGTAGCAGCCGTTGCGGTCGAAGCGGATGGTGTCCCCGAAGCGGGCAAACTGGCGGTCAGCGTTGCCGTGTTCGAGGAGGGTGAGGCCGTCGATGGCGACACGGCCGGTGTCGGGGTTGATGCTGGTGTGGTACTTGGCGGGGCCGATGAGCTCCCACAGCTCGGCAATCGTCTCCGTGGTGACGGTCCACTCGGTGGGGGCGGTATCGACGCAGAGCAGGCACGGGGTGTAGCCGGTGGTGGGGGTGATCTCGGCGACGATGCCGCCGTTGTGGAGGCGGGCGGTGTCGAGGGCCGGACAGTTGGCGTCGAGGTGGTAGCGGGTGCTGCCGAGGGGTAGGTAGGCGGCGGCCATGGCGGGTCTCCGGGTGGTCAGGCGGCGGTTTGGGTGCCTCGAAGTCGACGGATGATCAGGTTGGCTGGCGATTCGGTGCCGTCATGGTTGATGCGGTTTGCCTCGTACCAGTTGTCGGTGCCTGGTTCGACGGGATACCAGAGCAGGGTGTGGGTGTCGGTGTGCTGTTCCCAGAACCAGGCTCGGGCGGCGGCGCGGGCGGTGTGGGGGGTGTGGTGCCAGCCCAGGTGAAAGGTGGAGATGTTGCCGGGTTCGTAGGTGGCCTCCCAGGACGGGCAGCCGTCGGCAGTCCAGCGGTCGTGGGCGTCAATGCGGCATACGGCGCAGAGGGTGCCGTGCTGGGTGAGGGCGTCGCAGCGTTCGCAGGGCTGGGCGAGCGGGGCGGCCGGTGCGGGTTCGTCGTATATCCAGGTGGCGATGCAGGTGGTGCAGAGGCCGTCGGGGAGAACCGGCGAGGCACTGAAGTTGTACGGCTGGTTGGGGACGACGGCCAGGGCGCGGCAGTCGGTGAGCGCGAGGGTGCTGGCCGGGGTGCGGAACCGGCCGAGGAGGTTGTTCGGCGGGGCAAGGGTGTGGCGCAGGTTGGGGTCGGCGGTGGCGTACGGGGAGGGCGGGTTGGGGGTGATGGTGGTCAAGGTGTGGTTCCTCGAGGTCGGGCACCACCCGGTGGAGGTGCGGTGATCTTCGCGGTGAAAGAGAACCTACATAAACAGCATCCACTTTGCAAGTCATTTATTGGGTTAGAACAAGCGCTGAGGCGTGCTGCGCCGTCTGCGGTGGGCGTCGAGGCTGGCCACCCCCTCGGGAAGCCGGGCCGGGGAGAGTGTCCGGCCGGAGCGCGTGCAGGTGGCGGCGTGTGGCATGAACCGCTTCTCATGGAGTGCCTGGGGCAGGTCTGCGGTGGGAACGCGGGAGCGCCAGGTGCCGGTGTGGTCGAGGCGGGCAACGACGTTGCCCTGGTCGTCGGGTTCGGGGTCGACGGCCTGGCGGCGGCCGGCGGCGGTGATGGTGGTGCGTACGGTCTGCTGGCAGAGGGGGCAGAGGGTGAGTCCGTGGCGGGAGACGGTGTTCATGCCGCGGTGGCGTTGTCGTCGACCGGGGGCAGGCTGTGCTGCAGACGGGCGTGGTCGAGCAGTTGGGCGAACTCGGCGGGGTGGCGGCCGATGAGGAGTTCGACAGCGGCGGCGTGCGCTTCGGCGGCGCGGCGGCGCCGGAGCGCGGCGGCCGCGTAGTCGCGGACCGTTCCAGGGCCGGCCTTTCCGGCCGGCGGGGCAGTCGGCTGGATGGAAAGCAGGGTGCGGGCTTCGGCCTGCTTGGCGGTGAGCAGGGCAAGGCGGGCCCGGGCGGCGCGGCGGCCGCCGATCGGCCCGGCGGCGGCGGTGGCCGCGGCGGTGCGCTGCTGCTTGAGGATGTGGAGCCAGGCCGGTACGCAGGCCGGGTCGCGCAGTGCGGCGGCGAGTTCGGGAACGAGGAGCTGTTCGACGTCCTTGAGGACCAGGTGCTGCTGTATGTCGCGGGGGCACTCGTTGAACCAGCGGACCAGGGCCTCGTGGTCGTACGGCCGGCCGTCGGGGCCGGTGGGGGCGGAGATGGCGCGCGGGGGCTTGGTGCTGATGTGCCACCAATCGCAGGCTCCGCAGAGGTAGGGGCGCTGGCGGCGATAGCCGAGGAGGATCGCGCGGGGGGTGGCGGCCTTCTCGGCGGTCTCTGCGGTGGCGTAGCGGTTCTTCTCGGGGTGGAGGGGGCACGGCTCGGCGGCCGTGATGGGGGTGTTCACCAGGGTTGCCTTCCGGGTACGGGTCGGCCCCCGCCGCGCTGGGATGGCGGGCGGGGGCCGGGTGGGATGGTGGGGTCAGCCGCGCTGCTGCATGGCGGCGGCCTCGACAGCGGCCCGGGCGTCGGCGGTGGCTTCGGCGACCACCTGCTGGGTCAGGTTGGCGACAACGGCCTTGATCGCGGCCTGGACGGCGATGTCTGCCATCAGTTCTCCCGGGAGGCGGGGGCGGGGGTGTACTTCTCGGCGCCGTTGGGAATGTAGCCGTGGCCGCCACAGTGGTTGCAGGCCTTGACCCCGGTCTCGGAGTTGATCAGGTCGGTCCAGAAGGTGAACTGCGCAGTCCAGTCGGCGAGGGCGTCGGCGTAGCTGTCGCCGTGTACCCAGGTGGGGACGGGGAGGACGAGCTTGCGCTTGACGGTTTCCTGGACGGTCTCGGGGCGCTTCAGCTTCTTGCCTCGCCAGTCGGTGGTCTTCTGGCGGGTGACGGGCCTGGCGAACGGAACGTCGATCTCGACCCGCAGATGCCCTTCAACGCCGTCGTACTGCGCGGTTGACCGACCGACGCCGAACAGGCTGGTGCGCTTCCGCTTGGCGTGGGCTTCGACAGCGTCGTAGAGGCCGCCGAGCTTGCCGGGCAGCCACCACCGGTACTCGGGGTAGTTGGTGAGCGAGGCGGGCAGGTCGACAACCCACCGGGGGTCGTCTTCGGCCGGGGGTGGGGCGCCCTCCAGCGTGCGCCACGGACCGGTGGTGAGGGTCTCGTGCTGCTTGGGCTGCTGCTCGTTGACCGGGTCGTAGAGGCGGTACATGACGTCGCCGAAGTCGTGCCTCATGTCGCTGTGCTGAGCCGGCGTGATGGTGGCGGGGAACTGCTTGGACTCGTCGGTCGGGTCGCTCAGCTGGTAGCCGATGGTCTTCGGGTACGGCGTCCAGTGGACGGTCAGCGGTCCGGTCACGGGCTGTTCGGCGGTCCACCAGTGGCGGAGGCCGGGGGTGGGGGTGAGCGGCTGGCCGTTGCTGGTCAGGGTGACGGTGTCGCCTGGGCGGTAGCGCTCCAGAAGGTGGTGCGGGATGTGGTGGAGGTAGTGGCCGTCGTCGGTGCGGATCGCGTAGTGCTCGCGCGGGTCGTTCTGGTTGTTCATCGGATCCTCGGAGTCGTGGGTGGTGCCGCCCTGGTCGGGCGGGACCGGGTGGTCAGGTGCTGGGGTCGGTGATGGTGCGGCCGGTGGCGCGGATGATCCGGGCGACTTCCTCCCACCCGTTGGCGGTCCACTCGGTGCCGTCGAGGAGTGCGTGGAGCTGGTCCATGGCGTCGTCGTTGCTGAGCGGCGGCAGCGGGGTGGTGATGATGGCGGCGATGGCGTTCCGGACGGCCTGGCAGGTCTCGGGGGACGGGTCGTCGTGTCCGGCGGCGATCGCGCGGGCGGCGTCGGTGATCAGTTGGTCGGTGGCCTGCTCGGCGCTGTGCACGATCTGTTCGGCGAGCAGGAAGTCCATGATTCGGGCGACGTTGATGGCGCGGTGGTACTCGCGGTAGCGGGGCTGGGGCCATCCGGCGGGGAGCTGGGGGCGGGTGCGGGGCAGGGTGAGCACGGTGTTCCTCTCGGTGGTGAGGGGGTGCCCGGCGGCCGAGAGGCCCCAGTGGGGGTGGGGTCTCGGGCGGCCCGGCCGCTGGGCGGGGAAGGGCCGCACCCCCTCGGGAGGGGATGGGGTGCGGCCCTGTCTGTGGGGTGTCAGGCGGCCCGGCCGGGCGTCAGCTCGTATGAGAGCTGGCTGAGCAGTGCGAGGTTGGTGTCCGGGTGGTTCTCGGTGGACGGGTAGATGGTCGTACCGGCGACGGCGACGCCGTGGTACTCGACGGCGATGATGCGCAGCAGTTCGATGGGGATGTTCCAGCCGTCGGAGAGGTCGGCCAGGATGGCGCGGATGCGCGGGAGGTGGGTTTCCAGTTCGGCCTGTGTGTCGGCGGTGAATTCGGTGCCGGGGACGATGGGGTTCTCCCAGGGGCTGCGGGGGCGGCTGACGTCGATGGCGCGGATGACCCAGTCGGTGCCGGGGCGGGCCGGTGCGGTGATGGTCATGGGGTCCTCTCGGGTGGTGCGGTGGTTCGTTGTCGGTAGCCCCGACTCTACTTAAACAGCATCCACTTTGCAAGTCATTTATCAGCGGTGCGGATGCCGCCCGCAGCGGCCACGGTGTCCAGCACCTCGGTGACGACCAGGTCCAGGCGCCCGCCCTTGACCGGCTTCCCCAGCTGCGCCTCCACCCCCAGCAGGTGGGTGTGGTCGTCGTCCGGCAGGACCCTGGCGTCCACCAGGCCGTCGATGGCGGCCTTCGCGCTCGGGTACCAGTTGTGGGGGTCGAGGCGGCCGGCCCGGCCAGGGTGGACGACGAAGGTGATCCGGGCCCGGCGCAGGGCCGGCACCTTGTGCTGGCGCGCGGTCCAGCCGGCGGCGTCCCGGATCGCCTTCGTCCTCCGGGCCTTCACCGCCCAGTGCAGCCGGTGGTTCCCGTTGAGCAGCACCAGATTGGGCGGCAGCCGGAGCACGAACACCCGGGCCTCAGGCGCGGCCGCGGTCACCAGGCGGCGCCGGCCGCGGGGCGGCGGGCCTCGGCGAGGGTGAGGACGGACACCGGGGACTGCTGGTGGCCGGGGCACTCGGCCGCGGCGAGCAGGCCGGCGGCAAGTGCGGCGCTGCTGGTAGCGGGGAAGGTGTGGAGCGCTCCGCAGGCGCCGGCGCGCAGCGCGGTGATGGCGTTGCGGCCGGCGGCGAGGTCGTGGGCGTCGAACTGGAGCCGCACGTCGTCGTCGCTGTACTGGGCGGTTCCGTCGGTGTGGCCGGTCCAGTTGCTGTGCGGGGCGTGCAGGCCGAGGGCGCCGGCCTGGAGCGCGGCGTAGGCGGCGACGGCTTCGGCGCGGCCGGTGTCGCGCCGGCCGGGGCTGGCCGGCGCGGTGAACCAGGGTGAGGCCGGCCCGGTGGCGGTGAGGAGCTGGGTGGTCACGGTGTACCTCCGGTGGTGGCGTTGTCGCGGGCGACGCGAATGATCGTGGCGGTGAGGGCGGCCCGGTCGGCCAGACGCTCGAACTGGTCGGGCCCGGCGGCGATGTGGCCCCAGGGACCGGACAGAGTGCCGGTGATGGTGCCGTCGTTGTGGCGCTTGATGTGGGTGCTGATGGGGTCGTCGGGGAACAGGACGGTGGTAGGTGCGTGCCGGTCGTCGGGCGTGGTGCCGGTGGCTGCGGTGTCCCAGTAGGCAACGGCGCAGGCGAGGCCTGCGGAGGCGGAGTTGAGGGCGCGGCGCAGGGTGCGGTGGGCTCGGGCCAGCGTGTGGTTCTGCATGGTCATCGGGGCTTTCTGGGCGGGGTGACGTGGGCCGGGAGCTGAGGGAGTGATTGCGCGGCAATCACCCCTGGCGGTCTCCGTCCTAGGTCTGGTGGTCAGAGGCCGTCGGCGATACGCAGCAGGCGGCCGATGACCTCGCTGTCGCTGGCGGTGTCGAGCCAGTGGGCGATGCGCTCGATCGGGTCGTTGATCGGAATGACGTGGGTGAGGCTGTTGGCGAGGGTGGTGATGGCGGGGCCGGTGCGCGGGTCGGCGAGCAGAAGGTCGCAGGCGTCGGCGCAGGCGTCGGCGGTGGCGGTGGTGAAGACGGGCGGAAGGTCGCCGGGGTGGACGGCGAGCCAGAGTGCGGCCATGGGGTCGAGGGCTCCGGCGGGTCCGGCACCGGCGAACGCCAGGGGCTCCCAGGGGTCGGGGTAGCCGTCGGGGGCGGCGAATCCGGTGTCGCCGCGCCAGATTCCCCGGTCGCGCAGCAGCGCGGCGGCGGCGGTCATGTCGGTGCGGACGGTGTCGGGCAGGGTGCTGGTGGGCATGGCGGGGTGTGCCTCCGGCCGGTGCGGCTATCGGTGCGGTGAGGGTGCGTGGAAGTGCGGCGGCCGGGCGCGCGGGGAGAGGGTGTCGACCGCAACCGCGCGCCCGGCCTGCTTGGGTCCGGCCCGGCCCCGGGAACCGGGGGGGGGAGGCTCGACCAGTGGCCGGGCCGGAGTCTGGGGCTACTCGCCGAACTGGCTGATGAAGCCGGGCATGCAGTCGGTGCAGCGGTAGCCGTCGGCAGTGCGGTGCAGGCTCACGCTGGCGGTGAGGACGGGGCAGTTCGCGTCGGTGCCCCGGCAACGGGCGAGGTCGGCCCCGGCGGGCAGGTCGATGCCGAGGATCTGGGCGCCGAGGACGGAGACCAGGCGGCGCTGGTAGATGTCCTGGACGCCGTACTCGGTGTCGAGAAGGTCAAGTATGTGGTCGATCTGGGTCTGCTGGTGGTCGGTCAGGTCGGTGTAGCGGGCGGTGTCGGGGCGCAGGTCGAGGGTGAGCATGCGGGGCCTCCCGGTGGTTTGTGGCTGGCTCGTTGTCGGTGATCCCATCCTGACATAAACAGCATCCACTTTGCAAGTCGTTTATGGCGTGGCCCGGACACGCGGAAGCCCCCACACCGTGTGGTGCGGGGGCTTCCCGGGAACGCGGCCGCCGGCGGCCTACCTCTTCATGCACGCGTCCCGGTGGACCTCCAGCATGTCGGACAGGGAGTAGAGGGCCGCCCGGGGCTGTCCCCAGTTCGTCACCTGGTACCGGGCGGCCCACCGCCACAGGGTGGTCGGGCTCACCGGGTTGCCGCACTGGGAGATGAACGCAGCGATCGTCTTGAGGTCGAACAGATCGGTCGGCCGCCGAACGGGCATGCCGGGGACCGGGGCGGGTTCCAGCGCTGTGGACATGTGGGACTTCCTCTGTCGGCGGCGGCCGGCCGGGTCACAGCACCGGGGCGGCTCACAAGGGGGGCGTAGGGGTACGCCGGGCGGAACGGGGGCCGATCAGCGCGTCAGCGCGCAGCCTTCAGCGGCACGCGCCGCTCACGGGCCACGGCGAGCTGCGCCACAGTCCAACTGCGCGGGGCGCCGTCCTCGGTGCCGGCGGCGCAGTGCCGGTTGATGCACGACGCCCGGCTGATCGAGCTGACCCAGACCAGGCCGACGGTGCGGCACTCGGGGCAGGGCTCCCGGCGCACCACCATGGTGTTGCCCATGTACAGCTCGCTCTCGACCGAGTTGCGCCACGCCATGGCGGCCATGTAGGTCTGCCAGTCGACGCCGAGTTCGGCGGCGCGGCGCATCGCCTCCTGGTAGGCGCTGGAGCGGTCGGCCGGCATCGGGGCGGACTCGTCGCCCGCGGCCTCGCGGGCGCGGGCGATGAAGCCTGAGACGGCGTTGTCGCAATTCGCGATGTGCTGGAGGAGCCTGACGTTCACCGGTGCGCTGCCCCCGCCGGTACCGGCCCCGCCGCTGCCGGACCGCGGGCCCTGGCTGCGCTCCAGCCACTCCGGGCTGTCCAGCTCGTCCAGGAGCTTCGCCGGGTTCGGTACCCGGCCCGCCGGCCGCCGTCGTGTCGTCATCGTGTCTGCGCCCCCTGCCTCGACCGCTGCCCCCGGGGGCCCGGGACGCCGTCTATGCCGTACGTCAGGCCGGGGGCGTAGCGGAATGATCACGTCCAGGCATATGCCGGGCTTCATGATGACAGACGGACCTGAGGATGAGGAGGTTTCAGACTAAACAACCTCAGCGCCGCGCCGTATCCGAACGGATCGTCAGAGCTGGTCAGGTGCCTGGATCGCCTCGATCAGCATGCCCTTCAGGTACGCGGCGGAGGTGGGCGGCACCTGGCCTTCAGCTTCGGCGCCGTCCAGGAGGAGAGCGAACGTCGCCAGTGCGATGCGGTGGGGGTCCGCGGTGCCGATGTCCCTGAGCGTCCGGCCCTGCTGGGCGTAGATCTGCTCCCAGAACTGAGCGGCGGTGCCATGGTCGGTGCCAGCGGGCCGGTCGGACCTTCTGCGGAAGGGGGTGACCGTGCCGAGGTCGCGGTCTGATGGTGCAGCCTGGCCGGCCATGGGAGTCTCCTCGTCCGTCCGGCATCAAGGGGGGAAGTCGCTCTGTGCCGCCGGTGAGCGCTGAGCCGGTGGCTAGCGTCGCAAAGAACTGCCTGGTAGCGCTACACCCACCCAGTTAAATGGCGCACAAGTGACCCTCCACCGCCCCCGCGGTGGCTCACCGTAGCTATGGAGATGCCCCCGCACCAGGTGGAGGTTCAATGTTTCCGACAACGAACCAACCACAGATGCGGGGGCATTGAGAGTGTCCCCACGAGCCACGAGCTGCCGCCATGAAGGGGCAGAGAGATTCGCAGAACACCGCGAGTGTAACCCAAACTCATTTCACGCAGTACCCAGTCCCTGCGGCCGGCCCGGGCTGCCATATACCGTCGGTATACGGCAGCTTTCGTTCCCTCGAGGCCGGCCGCGTATACCGTCGGTATATGAGCGTGGTCAGGCTGCCTGGGGTGCCCGGCGCGGGTAGCCGAGGACGTCAGCCACCCGCTCGAAGTCGTCCAGGGCCGGCGACATCGGAGCGTGGAAGCGCAACGGCTTCTGCTTGAAAAAGACCTCCTTCGCCTTCTGCTCGTACCGGACAATGGGCAGCAGCTTGGACGCCCAGTCGGGGTCGTCCCTCACGTGGCGAACTGCGTCGTCCGCGATGGCGCTCTTCTGGCGGTTGACGATGTCGTCGTCGCTGACGTAGACGCTGGTGACCAGGATGTGCTTGACCTCGGTGACACAGCCGAACCGGCGGAACTTCCGACGAGCGGTCTCAATGTCCTTCTCGACATCCATGAGACCGACGATGTACTTGTACTCGTCGTTGAGGCAGCCCACCCAGTGCTCGAAAGCAAGCATGATCGACGCCTGAAGAACACCGGCGGTCGGACCGCAGTCGACGAGGTCGATGAAGCCCTCGTCCTCAGGAAGTTCGTCGCGGAGGTTGGCGAGCCACAGGTTGCCGGCGGGGGCCGCGCCCAGCGTGACCTCCGCGTCGGACAGCTCCTTGGTACCGTGGACGAGGTAGAGGTTCGGGATCTCCCGGAACGCCTTGTCGGTGTCACCCGCGGCGATGCGGTAGCGGGCAGGGACGGTGGCCTCGGCAAGGGAGGCTTTGCCGAGCAGGACGTGGAAGATGGTCTTCTGGCCGCGGGCCGGTTCGCCGTAACCGAGGATGTAGGACAGGCCTCGCTGGGGGTCGAGGTCCCACATGCGGACCTTGAAACCGCGGCGGGCCAGGACGATTCCGAGGTTCAGCACGGCGTGGGTCTTCCCGGCGCCACCGGAGCGGACGCAGAAGGCCAGGGCGTCCGGGTGGCCTTTCTCGTTGTCGTACTCCTGGATGGTGGCGAGGTCTTCGAGAGGGCCGGTCATGGACTCGGCAAGGTTACGGATATGGGCGGTCTCGGACACGGGTAGGCCTCCGCGGTGGTGATGGGTCCGCACCGGGGAGGCCGTATACCGTCGGTATATCTCAGGCGGTAACGCCGAGCCTGCCGTGTTCCCAGTCGGTGAACCGGTAGCCGTTCTCTCGCAGGAACTCGAGGTGCGCGCGGTCGCGGGCGTCCCAGGTGCGGTGTGGGGCAGAAACGCGGATCTCGGCGGCGGCCAGTGCCACGGCGAGAGCGGCGCGTGTGGTCAGCGTACCGCTTCCAGAGTCAAGTACCGCTGCAAGATAGGGGATTGGGTCGTCAATGTCGGGCCCGGCAATGTGGTCGCGCAGCCACTGGTGTGCACGTTCCAGCGCGGCGTAGGAGGTGGGGTCGAGCAGTGCGGGGGTCATGAGCCGGATGGTCTGGCGGGGGTTGTCGAGGTCTCCGGCGGCCACGATCACGCGGCAGGTCTCGTCCCGGCGGGCAGCTGCGTCCTCTTCCAGAGTCGGTTCGGCTGCCGGCTGTTCGGTCAGGGTGCCATGGTCCAGCTGCTCCTGGTCATGGCGTTTTTCATTCTGCGCGGCCGGTGACTGTCCGGTCGGTGGGTGGGTGTTGGGGCGTTCTGGGGGCGTGCTTTCGTTCTCGGGCGCCCCCTGGCTGGTCTTGTTCTCGTCGCGTGGGGAGGGAAGCGACGCTGGTCGATGGGGCTGCTGCGACTGCCGGGCCGGCTTCTCGTTCGGGTCTGCGGATCTGGTGTCTCGATCGGCCAGGACCCGTGCAACGGCAGCGCCGACCTTCAGCCCGTCTTCGCCCTTCATGAGGTTCCAGGCCTTCACGATGTCGCGCTGCCAGACCTTCACGTCCGTGTGCTTGAGCTTCGTCCGGAGCGTGTCCGCGTTCGTGGCATTGAGTTCTCCCCTGGCCACGGCTTCCTGGACCTCGTACGGAAGGAACAGCAGGCTGACGCGCCGGGAGATGTGGGCTTGCCTACGGCCTACCTCCTTGGCCACGGCATTCTGGTCCAGGCCGTCGTCCAGCAGCGCCTGGTAGGCCTCGGCCTCCTCGATGGGGTTGAGGTTGACGCGCTGCATGTTCTCCGGCAAGCCGAGGATCCTGGCGCGCTTGATGAGCGGCGCTTTCACCTGGCACGGGGCAAACTCCTCGCCGACCTCGCGGAGTGCGAGGCTGCGGCGGTGGCCCATGAGGATGACCACTTTCTGTGCGAGGTCGCCGGTGATTGCAGCCTCAGCGGTGGTCAGCTTCTCCAGTTCCCTGGGACGCTCGGAGAGCCGGTCGTTCCAGTACTCAAAGAACTCATCGGCCGGCGCCGTAACGATCACCTGAAGCAGGCCAGACTCGCCGTCATCCTCCTGCTTACCAGCCCTGATCGAGTCGGCGAGTTCGGTGATCTTGTCGTGCTCATAGAGCTTGCGGGGGTTAAACGGGTTCGGGATCAGGTCGTCCAGGGGGATGTCCTGAATCTCGCTCGCCTCGCCCCACATGCTCTTCTTGGTACGGCGGAAGGTGCCGCCGGGTCCGGAGGCGCCAGCGCCCATGTGGATCTCCAGGGGGTGTTTCGTGTAACGGGGGGACTCTCTCGGGATGCACCCTAACCGGCGGAAACCCGCGGTTGGCACGAGGAGCCCGGATATACCGTCGGTATACGGGCTCGGGCAAGGGGCTGTGCGAAGGCGTCAACCGGCGGGGGTCGACGTGTCCAGCAGCCGTATACCGACGGTATATGACCGCGTCAGGGACCGGTTCCCGGGGGCTCCCGTATACCGTCGGTATACGGGGCTGGCGATCCGAAAGCTGCTCTCCGATCCCGTATACCGACGGTATACGGGATCGGGCCAGCCCGTTGCTCAGACGACATTCTGTCAGCTCGGCCCGGTCTGCGTGTGGGTCTCACGAATGTGTCGGTCCAGAATCTTGCGTTCGACAGCGGCCCGGTAGGCATCCGCGAGCTGGCCGGCTGCCAGGTGCTGGTTCTGGCTGAGCCACCCGGTGGCGTGGAGAAGGCAGGCGTCTACGGCGATGGTGGTGGGGCGGCGGTGGTGGTGGGCAACGGGGTCCTTCTGGTCAGGCCGCCTGGGTGGCGGTGGGGAACAGGGGGCGGGGTCGCCGGAGTCGGGTGGTGGTTCGGCGGTACGCGGGACGGTGTGGGCTCACCACGGTCGGCCGATCAACTTCTCCGCCTCGGAGGCCTCGCTGTCCGACGCGTGCCAGTTCTCCGGCCGTGCACCGTCGAGTTCCCAGCCGTCCAGCCAGCCCCGGTGTACGGAGTTCGGTTCGGTGTCGAGGCCGCGGAACTTGGCGTCGGCGGCAGCCCACCGAGCAAATGCGGCGGTTGCAGCCAGCTCCTCCGTGGTAGGGCGCGGGTCGCAGTTCCGGCAGAGCTCGCCGGGGTTGGCGGGGCGGCCGCACGTGCCGTCCTGACCTTCGCACTCGGGGTGGATGACTCGGGCCTCAGCCTCCACGACCGTACGGTTGGCGGCCTCGGTACTGCTGTGCCGGGGACCGATCTCATTGAGCCACCACGAGCTGCTCCGACCGTCCTCGAGGGTCGTGGGGTCGGCAGGTTGGGGCTGGGGCACGGGTCCGGCGGCGGCTGCGCGCAGGCGGCCGGCGACCACTGCGCCGATGCTCGTGGTGATCTCTGCCGGATGGGGCAACGGGCGGCCGGCCAGCAGGGCATCAACCTGCCCTGCCAGCCAGCCGGCGGCCAGGAGGCCGTCGACGACCAGGCCCTGGTGCTCCAGGACCACCCCCGTGACCTGGGTCCAGCGCGGGTCGGTCATGGCGAGCCTGGCACAGACCGAGCCGAGCAACCGGGTGCCCTCGGTGATCCGCATGGGCTTCGGCCCGGTCGTGGTGTCCGGCTTGGAAGGTGCAGGTGTGGAGACGGTTCCGTCCGTTTCGGCCGCTACCTCCCGCACCTTCTGAACGGACAGTTCCCCAAGCAGCGTCGAGGGGTGAGCGTTCTGTCCCGGCAGAACAGGACGCTGGTCCTGACCTGCGGCGATCTGGTGTTTGTGCAGGTCAGAGCCATAGTTGATCTTGAAAGGTCCATCCGGCAGAAAGGGACGCCGGTCGAGACCTGCAAAAGTGCCGTCAGGAAGAACGGTGCTGCCTTCTTCCGTCGAGGGGAACCCGGCCCGGGCCGTGGCCACAGCAGCCACTATCGGAACGATGCACCACCGGCTCAGCCCCATCTTGCCGCCGTCGCGCAGCTGCTCCGAGGTCAGCACGCCGGCACGCCGCATCCGGGCGACAGCCTTGCGGGTACCGGAGGAGGAGAGGCCCCAGAGGCCGCCCAGCACGTGCTGGGTGCCGAAGAAGACGCCGTCGGTGTACTCGGCGGCGGCCAGGAGCAGGCGCCACCGGTCGTCCGGGCTGAGTCCGCTCACGTCGGGGTCGGACAGCAGCGCGACCGTCCAACGGGTCAGAACCGCGCACTGGGAGGCCGTCATGCGCCGGGCGACACCGCGGGCTGCGGCGTCGGTGATCGGGCGGACCGCGACCCGGTAGACGGACAGCGAGCCGTCGGCGCGGCGGGTCCGGCCGCTGTTGCGGAGGAAGCCCATTCCGGTGACCCGGGTGAGGTAGTCGCCGGCGGTCTCGGCATCCACGCCCAGGAGCGCGCCGACGCGGTTGAGCCCCGGGGTGGCGTAGCCGGTGCGGTTGGCGTGGGCCACGTAGAGATGCGCGGTCAGCCGCTCCCCGCCGCCGAGCCGGGCGAGGTATGGGTGAGCGTTGACGTACCGGACCATCGTGCGGACCTGGGCAGCCTGGTCCGGGCCGAGCGAGAGGGCGGGCAGACCGCTGTCGGCCTCCGCCTGGGCGACCCGGGCACGGGCCCGCTCCAGAGCGGCCTGCGTCGCGGCCGCCGAGCCGCGAGGCGCCCGTGCCGGGGAAGGCGGGTGCGTGCCGTGGTCGGAAATGTCCCCCGAGAGGGTGGAGATTCGGTCGACATCCGGGATTTGGCCGGACTCGAGCTGACAAACGGCATGCGGATCCTGCATCATGAACGTCGTTCCTTCGTCGCGTACGAGGGCACGCAAAAGGCCGCCCTCGGCGTCGGCTCCTGATTTCGATCTAGGAGGCCGCTCTGGTGGGTGGTTCCTGGTGGGAACCGAGAAGGACCCGCTCCGTGGTTGGAGCGGTGAGCGTTGTCCCGCGAACCGGAGTGGAATCCGGGATGCGGGCCCTAGCCGGCGGATGGACTGGGCAGAGGCGGGAACCTCAGCTCAGGAACGCCGGCAGTGACATGGCGGCCGTTGTGTCGGGTGCGGGAAACACCCGGGAACGGCGCGGGCGGTGGGAAGTCCCCCGGGAAGGGGATCGAGGACACCGCCCCTGAGACTCAGCTCAAGGCGACCGACCCCCTAGGGGAATCGGAGCGGGCAACGAACCGGTCCGGAAACGCGCGGAGCGCGACATCGGAGCGGACACCTGGGGGAGACGAAGAACCGGCGGGGAAACCTGCCGTGCGGCCTCAGACATGGCGCGACCCACCCGGCCGGCGCAGCGTGGTCATGCGCAGGGGGTGGGTCGTCTTGTGCCCCTCGGGGGGTACACGGGTACCATCAATCACGTCGAGACCATTCTCTGGTAGGTCTTGGCGCCTTCCGCCCCGAGTTCCTCCCCAGCGCCGGCAAGCAAACTGGGATCCGAGGACTCGGGGTTTTGGCGTTCCTGTGCTCTTGTCTGTGAGGCCGTCAAGATCATCGATCTATGGCCGGGTATCACACTACCGCCCATGATGCTCCCGTGGCGACTCATCAGCCCCGGTGCGCCGGATCTCTATCCACAGGGATGAGTCCGATCATCATCCGATGACGTGATGGTCCGTCTGACGACCCGAAACCGATATTAACGGGCCCGGTTCCGGATAGCCACCCTTTCACCGACCGGCCTCTCACCTGCGGGAACGGGCCCCACCCCGCCCCGCTCAACCCTGCTGGGCCGCACCCTTTTGACCACCCGGCACCGGCCGGCGGCCGAAACCCGGACGGCGCCTGGCCGCGCCCCCGATCGAACTGATCTTCTTCCCTGGGCTCCTGATCGCTCACCCGCTCGACTCCCGGCCCCCGCGCGCGCCCTGCTTCCGGCCCGCCCGCGCCGCTGCAGCCGCCGGAACACACCTCTCGCACCGGCAACCACGGTTGACGTACGTGCTCTCCGTCCCGTGCTTCACCGGCTGCATGCGGGTGCTCCGGCCTGCCCGCACCGCCACCGTCAGGGCATCCCGGAACCTCCGGTTCTGACGGCGCAGCCGGTACACCGGCGACAACGACAGCCCGAGCTCGGCGGCGGCCGCCTTCACCCCCGTCCCGCCGGCGACTGCCTCCAGCAACTGCGTAATGCGCTCCTCGTCGTCCATGGTGAGCAGCGGGGGCCGACCGCGGCGGGTGTTCAGCACGGCGGCCTCCCAGCGGCCGGGTCGCCGAACAGCGCGGCCGCGCCGAGCGCCCTGCCGGCCTTACGGGCCATCACGTCGTAGCCGGCCGCACGCAGCTGCTCCGCGACGGCCGCGAACTCGCCCGGGTTCCAGCCGCCGCCGCGCCACCGGCGGGCGGCCGAGGCAGTGGCCGCCGAGGCCCCAGCGAGGAAGTAGGCGGCGTCACGTTCCGGCCCCGGCGGCAGGTCGGGCAGCAGCAGGTCGAGCAGGCCGTCCAGGCCCCGGGCCTGCTCGGTGAGGCCAAGGGTCAGCAGGCCTTCCAGGACCTGGGCGGTGCCGGTGACCAACCGCGCCCCGGTGGAGTCCGCGGCGGCCACCGTCCGGGTGCTCACGCGGCCCGGGCCAGGTTCGTGCGCGACACCGTCGTCACCTCGGCGATCCGGGCGAGCACCTCGGGAATGTGCTCGTACCCGAGGTCGGGTATGCCCGCGCGTTCGGCGAGCGCCCGGTACATCGAACAGGTCGAGCTGTACGAGCTGCCGAGCAACGCGGTGGCCGCGCGGAGGTCACCGCCGGTGGCACGCAGTGCGGCAACCAGCTCCACCTGGAAGGCGGTGCGCACCACGGTGCCGTCCGGCTCCGCCAGTTCGTTGGCCAGACCCTGCTCCCGGGCGGTATCTGCCGCCTTCTCGGCGTCCCGCTGGCAGTGTCCAGCCCGGGCGAGTTTGCGGCGGGCCTTCTGGCGGTCGTCCTCGGTGAGGCCGCCCCAGACACCGCCCGTCTCGCCGAACTCGATCGCGTACGCGGCGCAGGGCTTGCGGACCGGGCAGCCGGTGCAGCCACGCTTGGCGGCGATGATGTCGTTGGCCTTGTCGGAGAGCCACTTGTCCGGGTCGATCCCGTCGTCGGTGGGTGCGCAGGAGCGGTTGGCATAGCCGTCCGCCCTGGTCAGCGTGTCCCAGGCGATGAGACGGGCCCGGGCGGCCTTCTGTGCCTTCGTCATGGACTTCTGCTTCTTGGGCATGGGTGCTTCCCCCCTTTCCGGGGTCAGGAGCCGGGAGACCGGCGAGAGAGGTGGTGAGCGGTTACTGCGGTCTCGAACCGGGCAGTGAGCGCGTCAGCGCGGGCGGCGGCCACGCCGCGGCGGGCGCGGTGCAGGCCCAGCCAGCCGGCGGTGAGCGCGGCGAGGGCGATGAGGGCAGGGAGGGTATTGCGGCGCACGGCGGCGCTCCCGGGGAACGGTGTGCCCGGCCGGACAGTGTCGTCCGGCCGGGCACGGCGGGGTGGTGGTGCTGGCCCGGGCCCCCTCCAAAGGGGCCTGGGCGTCCGGGGTGAAGACGGGCCCGGTCCCGAAGGGGGGTGTCAGGCTGGGGTGTCGGCGAACAGCATGTTCGCCTTCAGTTCGGCCTGGCGGTCCTGAAGGAGATCCCGCAGTACCCGCATCCGGCCGTCCTCGCAGAGCAGCGACAGGTCAAGGACGTTCGTCTTGATGGCATGGGCCCATGCCTCCGCGACCCGCAGCTGCGTGTCCCAGGCGTCGGGCCTGCGCAGGATGGCGACGGCGGCGGCCAGGGCCAGGCGGGCGGGTTCGGTCTCGCCGACGGTGTCGATCTCCTCGGGGATGCTGGTCGGTCCGTCCCGGCCCGGCCGCCGCTCACGGCCACCATCTCCGTCGCTAACCGGGGTGGTGGAAACGGGACGCGGCGCCGGGGGCGGGACAGGCACGGAGGCCTCGGGCGGTGCGGGGGGCGCGAAGCGGCGGGCCTGCGTCTCGGCAGCCCGGGCAGCCTCCAGCCTGCGCTGCGCGAGGACACCGAGCGGGATCGGATCCCCGTGGTTCTCGGCGAGCCCGTTGCCCTGGCGCGGCATCACGTTGAACGCGGCCATGCCGTGCGCCCGAGTATCGGCGATCCGGCCCCGCAGCCGCTCCAGATCCGCCACCGTCGCCTCCTGGTTGTACACCGTGGTGTAGAACTCCGACAGCGGGGCGCAGTCGATCCCGTCGACCGCCCACTCGGCGATCTGCCGGCCGACCTCCCTGGCCGGCCGCTCGCCGAACTTGAGGATCTGCCCGTCCAGCGCACGGACTCGGCTCTTGGCCACCACAGCGTGATGATCGGTGCCAGGCAGCAGGCTCAGCGCCACATCGAACGGCGCCTCCACGCCCTGGCGCTGGTCGAGCTTCAGCCCGTGGCGGCGCGGCACCGCCCGGCCGGAGGCCGTCTCCTCCAGCACGGTCTCCGTGACCGTGCCTACGGTGACGATGACGTGGCCAGGGAACGCGAGAAGCGCCTCCGTCATCATCCGCTCGCGGGGCCGGACCGCGTTCCATCCGGCCGAGCTGCCCGGCCGGGGCTGCTTGGCGCGCGCGGCCGCCTGGTCGGCCTTGGCCGTCTCGGCGTCGACCAGTTCCAGCAGACCGCCCGACCCGGACCAGAACGCGCTGAACGAGTCGACGAGCACCACATCGCAGCCAGCAGTGCCGAACTCATACAGAGCCATGCACAGGTTCTCGGGAGCGAACGACGTCAACTCGATGATGCCGAAGTCGAATCCGTCGCCGTCTTCTCCGGCGTAGCGCAGCGACGCGCCGCCGTTGGTATCGATCACGCCGATCAGGCCCGTGGTGGTGGCCAGGCCGGTGGCCAGGTCGAGCGCGGTCCAGGTCTGGCCGGACCCGGACGGGCCGTCGACCATGATGCGCGCCGGGCGTGCCTGCTTCAGTGCGCGGCGCAGCTGGTTGCCCAGCAGGGTGTGCGGAATCAGGGCCCCCGCGTTGACGGGGGCCCCGGTGGCCGTTGCAGCCATGGGGACACTCTCTCCTATGCGATTGTTCGGGGGCGGAGACGTCGGGCCCGGTTGTCGGTGGTCAGGCGCCGGATCCCCGCGGTGGTGCGGCTACCCGGCGTCCTCGTCCTCGTCGGCCAGGCCCAGGTAGTTCTCGCGTAGGTACTGCTCGGCGACCGTGGACGGGTTGATCTTGAACCCGACCTGCTCCTTGATCAGGTCGCACTTGGTGACCAGCGCCTCCCAGTACTCGTCGGACTCCCACTGGACCAGGCGCGCTTTGCTGGCGCCGGTGCCGCGCTGGGCCCGCCTGGCCGGCCGCATCACGAGCTCGCCGGCCATGAACTTGTCCCAGCCCTTGCGGATGTGGTCCGCGAGGGATAGGCCGTCGTCGTCCGCCTCGACCTTCTGCTGTGCCAGCTGCTTGATCTCGGCGTCGAGGTAGACGGAGCGGCCGGCTGTCACATTCGGTCGGATGTCGCGGTGCGGCTTGGTGGTGCGGCGGACGGACGACGGCTGGTCCGGGTCGCGGGGCAGGGGCACGGTGAGGAGTCCTCTCGGAGGTCCGCGCCTGTCCCTGCGGGACGGCGCGAGTACTGCGGTCGACATCCCCCAGTCTCCTATCCGTGAGCGGCCCCGGCCCATGCGGGTGCGGTGGTCGGCGGCCGGCCGGTTCGTCCGGCAAGCACGACTCTCACATAAAAGGCATCCACTTTGCAAGTCATTTATGGTAGGTTGTGGGAACACGCCGCCCCCGGGAACAACAAAAGGCCGCGCCCACAAAGGGGCTACGGCCTGGGCGGAGTTGCGACTATCGCACTACGCGTGCAGCGTAACCGAATCCCGTTTCATCACGCCACCCCCGTTTGGCCCAGCCCGAACACCGCACACCCCGGCCGCCACTGGTCCACGAACGGAGCACTCCAAGATGAACACCACCACCATCCCGACCGCCACCCCCGACAGCGAACGCCAGCGCATCACCCTCAACCTGCACGACTACCCCGTAGAGCAGATCCAGGGCAACGCCGTCGAGCCGATACGCCTCACCATCACCCACAACCAGATGGAGCGCTCCGCCCTCCCCCACACCGTCACCACCGTGCTCACCGCCTACTACAAGGGCACCCAGCAGAAGAACACCTTCGACCTGGAGCCCGCCGAACTGCCCGGGTGGGCCCGCGAGCTCGTCCACGAGCACACCCCCACCTGGTGGACCAAGTGACCCTCACCGATCCCGCTTCCGGCAGCCAGCACCCTGTCCACCGGATCCTGATTGCCGGCCTCGCCTGGCTCTACGACACCGAACAGCCCGACGGCGCGATCCTCCAGCACCACGGCACCACGCTCGGCACCCACGACAACCGCCACTACACCGTCACCCCCACCGGTGCCATGAACCTGCCCGTCTTCGTGGTCGACATCGTCGATATGGACTTCGACTTTGAGCGTTCGGAGCCGGGGCCGCGCAACGTCCTCGCCGCCGGCGAACTCGCCGCCCTCGCCGACACCCTGGCCGCGTTCGGCGCCGAGGTCCGCACCACCTGGAACGGCACCGGCGTCACCGGCAGCATCGGCCTGCGCCGTCCAGCCCACCCCACCCTGACCGCCGCCGTCGACCGTTACCACGCCCGATGCCCCACCCACCACAACGTCTTCTGCAGCGACCAGGGCTGTACCTGGTACACCGACGGCCACGTCCTCATCAACCACCCCACCCCGACCGCACCGGAGAACCCGTGAACCTGCGCAACATCTTCCTCGACACCGAGTTCGTCACCACCCTCCCGGGCCCCGAGGGACTTCTCTCCATCGCCCTCACCGACGAACACGGCCACGACTACTACGCCGTCAACGCCGACGCGGACTTCACCACCGCCCGCACCAACCCCTGGCTCACCGCGAACGTCCTGCCGCACCTGCCCCTCACCCCCGACGGCGATCTCGACCACACCCACCCCGACGTCAAGCCCCGCACTCAGATAGCCCGCGAGACCGCCCTCTACCTGCGCCACGACAACGGCGACGCCCACCTGCACGCCTGGTACGCCGCTCAGGATGTCGTACGGCTCCACCAGCTCTGGGACAACGACTGGGACTACATGCCCGCATACGTCCCCCGCTGGGCCACCGACATCCAGACCCTCATCCACCTCGCGGGCAACCCCCCGCTCCTGCCCGCCCAGACCACCCCCGAACACCACGCCCTCAACGACGCCCGCTACAACCGCGAACTGCACACCTTCGCCGTCCACGAGCTCCGCCACGGCATCCGCCTCTGACTACCCGCATCGCTGCCGGGCACCCCACAGCGCCCGGCGCCCGCCCCCCAAGGAGCGCCACCACCGTGCCCCAGCCCACCCACCCAGGCCGCGGCGACATCGCCGACTGTTTCGAGAACCTGCTCACCACGAAGGAGACCCCCATGCCCGACCAGACCCCCGCCCAGATCGCCTACCAGGCCTACGGCGACACCACTGGCGGCCTCAACCACCTCGGCAAGCCGATGCCCGCCTGGGACGACCTGCCCGACACCATCCGCACCGCCTGGGCCGCCGCAGCCACCGCGGCCGCCCAGCACGGCATCCTCGTCTCCGACCCTGAATACCCCGCCACCCTGGCCGGCGGACACGCTCTGATCCTCCAGTACGGCGACTGCGAGTTCATCACCTCCTGCCAGTGCGGCCACGACATCGCCACCCACCGCCCCGACCAACTCGACCTCAACGCCATCGCCACTGCCTGGGAACACCACGTCATCCCCAGCTGAGCACCACCACAACACCACGCGGCGCCGCCCGGGCCATTCCGGTCGGCGCCGCATCGAAGGGGGGAACCACCATGCACACCACCACCGTTCGCGAACGCGCGCTGAAGACCGCACTCACCGCACTCGCCGAACCTGGCAACCCGGGCCCGGCCGACGACTACGGCCACGGCCTCGAGGCGGCCAAGGCCGCCATCTTGGAGGCCCTCACCGACCACCCCGACCCCGAACGCTCCCTACGCAACTGGGCCGCCCGGTCCCCGGCCTGGCAAGGCCACGGCCACCAGGCCGGCTACGCCCACATCCAGCAGGAGACCCGCCTCATCCTCGACGGCGACCAGGACACCGTCCTCGACTACCTCACCCCCAACCCCGACGACCTGGCCGCACTCGCCCGCGCCGACCCCCACTACCGCGGCCTGTTCGAGCCCGATACCCCCGAGCAGCACGCCGCCCTGGTCGCCGCAGGCCTCGCCGACCCCGCACCCCACCGGACCGCGTCCAGCCCCTGGACCAGGCCGCTCGCCATCACCGCGATCGGCCGGGCGCTGCTCCAGCACCACAGCCTGACCTAGGATCACGGCCGTGACCAGCACGGAGCAGCCGGCCCTGCCCGGCACCGGAGTCCAGCGGCGCACCGCCCCGCTCGTCCGGTGCCGGGAGTGTCACCGCCCTCTGCGCGCCCCCGAATCCCGCTGGAAACGCCTCGGCCCCCACTGCGCCACCGCCCCCGACCGCACGATGCGCTACGACATCGACCAGGACCCGATCCCCGGAACCTGAGACAGCCCGGCATCGCGACCGATATGGTGGGCGGGTGGGCCGTGTGTGAGGGCCCGAGTCCCGCCGTACGGCCCCGCGAACGGGCGGCACAGCGGCCAAGGTGGTAGGAGCGGCACCGGCGCAGCCGGGCGTACTCCCGCACCGCACACGACGTCAGCTCAACCTGGTTCACCACCCCCTGCTCGCTGAGTCCATCGCGCGCCGGGGGGTCGGGTCGCGGGACCGTACCCCCCGTTGATCGTGCGCGCTGAAAGAGACCGCGATGCCCAAGCACAACCGTTCCCAGAAGAAGGCCGCCAAGCGGCGCATGGACAACACCGGCATGCGGCGGGCGGCGGCCGCAGGCGGCACGGGCCACCACCACAAGGGCCCCGACCTCACCATGCTGAAGACCATCCCGCACGCGGCCGGACGGCCGGTCAACACCCGCCTGGCCGCCGCCTTGGTTGCCGCGTGCCGGGCCGGCTGCCAGCCCTGCCAGGCCTCCGCGATCCCCAAGCTGGCCGCCGACCGGCCGACCGTCGCAGCACTCGCCGGCGCCGCGTTCGACAACCCGCTCACCCGCCTGGCCAGCGGCCCCGGCACGTTCACTTCCGAGCCCATCAGGGCCTGGTGGGCCGCGGCGCGCGGCGCCGGCAGTGACCCGGACTGCCAGGAACACGCCCGCGCAGGCCTCGACCTGCTGGAGAAGATGACCGAGGCCCAGGTCACCGAGCTGCTGAACGACGTCCTCGACCACTGGGCCGCAGGTGCCGAGCCCGACGACGAGCAGAGCGCGCCCGGCATCCAGCTGGTCACCCTGGAAGACCTCGGCATCGACCCGGCCGACCCCGAACCCGCTGGCGGCACCTACGGCGTGACGCTCACCCAAATCGTCCTGCCCGGCCAGCCGCCGCTGCCGATGCTCACCCTCTACCCCCAATCCGCGGCCGCCGGCCTGGAAGACCTGCGCCGCCGCACCGGCTGGAAGGCCTGGGACGAGAGCCGCCTCCCAGCCATGGACATCAGCTGGCGCGCGCGCCTGGACATCGCCACCCGCTCGTTGGAAGAGCTCGTGCGCGTCGACGCCGAGGGCTGGGACGAGGAGGTGCTGTGGCAGGCCGCCGAGCGGGTTTGCCTGCCCGACAACTGGTGGGACCTGATCGACCGCACGGAACACATCCTGGTCGCCGGACCCGGGGCCCCCGATGACGGCAGCCTCGATGCTGGCGCCATTGCCACGATCGCCCGTGCGAGGTTCATGTGAGCCGGCGTCGCCGTCTGGTGCCCATGCCCGCCGCGGACCGGATCGAGCCGCACACTGCGGCGGTTCGACTAGTGCGGGCGAACGCTCTGGACCAGGTATCCCACCACCACCGCGGTGGGACCGACCTGCCGCCGGCCAACTGGACGATGTACCGGGAGCTCACCGCCGCGCTGGAGAGCTGGCAGGCCGCGGGAACGCTGCCGGAGGACTCGCTGGCGCTGACCGAGTGGCTGGCGGTCGAGCTGACCGCCTACATCCTCCTGCAGTTGGACCAGGACCACGCCCGGCTCCACCGCTGGCTGCTCGACCACGGTGAGGGGGTCCGCCAGGCCCAGCAGCACCAGCACCCGGCCGGGCCGACGACGGTGGAGATCCTGTCTGCCGTCGCCGCCGACGCCGCTGCCCGCTCCGACCAGCCTGCCGCGGCCGAACGCCTGGTCCGTATCGCGGTGCCGTATCTGAGCTACCTGCGTCCGGGCCGCGAGGTCGAGGACGCCCGCGAGGTCGCTCTGACCCTCGGGCAGTGGGCAGGCGCGAACCTGGCCGGGCTGACCGTCTTCGGCGGCGACCGTGTTCACGCCTATCTCAACCACCGTGCCGCCGCCCGCAACGCCCACCCCCAGCTGCCGACCGACGGGAGCCGACCGTGACCACCACCCCCACCCAGCAGACCAGCACCGACGAGTCCGACACCGCACACCTGCGCGCCGGCCGCCGCATCACCCTGGAGGAGATCACCGGCCACATCTCCTCCGCCGCCGTCCTCCTCAACCAGGTCGCCTACGCCGCCGAAACCCCTGACGTGCCGGTCGAACTTGCCGACCTCATCGAGGACCTGCGCCGCACCGCCGAATCCTTGTCCAAGGAAGCCGGGACCGTGCAACGCCTCGCCGCTGCCGTCGCCGGCGACATCCCCCTTGCGGCCACGTTCGACGACGGCCGCGGCTGGGGCGCGGCTGCCCGGTCCGAGACCCGCCCGGCCGGCCCGAGGGACTACCCACCCGCCGTAATTCCCACCTACAAGCAGTTGCTCCACCTCGCCAACCGCGGACGCCCGGTCCCCGCCGACCACCCAATGGCACGCTGGCTACGCACCGAGACCACCACGTTTCCCGAAGCCATGGAGGGCGTGTACTTCGTGGAGTCGAAGGTTGCCGCTGCACGCCGAGCCGTCGAACGGACCGCAGCGATCGCCGACGAGGTGCTGACGATCCTCTGCCCACGCGTCGAGTGCGGAGCCGACAACGGCAATCCGTGTCGCACCAGCACAGGCCGGACCAGCGAGCAGCCGCACAAGCCCCGCCTGGACGAGGCAACCCGCCGAGTGGACGAACGCCTGGACACCCTCGGTCCGAACGCTGCGGGGGCCCGCCATGTCTGACGCCCGCCCCCGGCGGCGTGAACACCCCGCCCCGTTGCCCGGCATCGCCCGCGTGCGCATCACCGGCGACGACCAGGCCGTAGACACCGTCACCCGCCTGCTCGCTGAGCGCTTCACCACCACTGCGCCCTCCCACTATCCCGGCGGTCGCGCCTACCTCGAAGTCGACACCCGCACCATCACCCCGGAAACTCACGATGCCTGAGACCACCATCCAGCCCGTGCCCCGTACCGTCGCCTTCCAGCTGGTACGCCACCCCCTGACCCGGGCTGCCAAGAGCTGACGGCCCCGGCAGGAAGGCCTGCCGGGGCCGAAGCGGCGTTCTCGGCGCCACCCACAACCTACCGCCCGCCACCGACAACTACCCCACCGACGGTCAGAGAACGGCCCTTGATCTGTGGCTATGTCCCATGTGAGGTCTGAACCGGGGCCTTGGTGGAAGCAAGGCCAGCGCGGGTCAAGGGCGATGGCCCGATCCCGCGCACCTCCACAGTCCAGACCCGTTCGTTCACCGGGATGAGGCTCGTCACCCGTGCCCACCCGTCTCCCTGTCCCGGCACCGCCACCGGCAGCCTCTCCGCTTCCCACGCTCTCGAGAGGACCGGGGCCTGGTCCACGGTTGTTGTGGCCATCACCTCCCACCACCGCTGCACTCCGCCATTCCCATCGTCCTCAGCGTGCTCCTTCAGGCGAGCCCGTTCGAAGAGCGTGCCGCCGAGGTGTAGCGGACCGTCGTAGCTGAGCAGCGTCATGGTTGTCACGACCCCAGTGTGCCGTCTGCGGGTAGCGGGATGGTCAGGTCGTCCAGGGCCTGCTGCGCCTGGCCCTTGCTGCTCTTGCCGCCACGGCGCGCCCCGGATTTGGCGTAGTGCGTGGCCATCTTCTCCGACGCCCAGTCGCCGTCCGTGATGGCCAGGATCTCGGCCCCGCTGTAGCCCTGTGCACCGAGGTCGGCCGGTACGCCGGCGCGCAGGCCGTGGCTGGTCGCCTCCGGCGCGTCGAAGTCCGGGGTCCGGGCGATCATCCGCTTCAACGCGCGGTTCACGCTGTGCCCAGTCATCCCGATCCCGGTCTCCGGTACGGGCATCAGGCCGCCCTTGGGGGTGATGCCGCGTAGCAGCGGCATCTCGGGGTCGGCCTGGCCGTACTCGGCGAGCAGCTCCAGGTACCGGCGCACCACCGCGATCGCCACCGGGTCCCGCACGGTGTACTCCTTGCCCGTGCTCCAGCGGTCGTTCTTGCTAGTGCGCTTGCCAACGATCATCTCCTCGCCGCCGTCGGCGAGCGGCACGAAAGCGATCGAGTCGACCCGATAGGAGGCCTGCTCCGAACGCCGGGCCCGGGTGCGGTAGCCGAGGTGAAGGATCACCAGGTCCCGGTAGCGCGCGAGTTCGCTGCTGGCCGTCACACCCGCCTGGAGTTCGGCGACCCGGGCGCGGTCGACCGGCGGCGACGACTTCGGTGCGCGCTTCTCCACCGCGAACCGGGAGGCCTGCTTGCGCATTAGGGCGTTCGCCGCCCGCGTCGGCGGCCACTTCGCGAACCCCGCGTCCGCATTGCGGTCCCGGATCGCCGCCATCGCCAGCCGCAGCGAGGAGACCGGCGCCCCCGTCCTGTCCCGGCCGCCGTGCCGACGCAGGTGCGAGATATAGGAGACCATCGTCGTCTCCGCCGTCCGCGGACCCGGCCGTCGGCCCTCCGCCGCGCACCAGCGCTCGAAGTACAGCCACTGCTCGTCGTACGTCCGTTTGGTGCGCTCTGGCCGGGCGCCCTCCAGATCCTCGGCCGCCTCGGCAGTCAACGGCTCCTCGGCGTCGAAAGCGGGCAGTCCGAACTGAACGAGCGCCTGGTCCTCGTCCTCGACCAGCTCGCCCTCAACCACCTCCTCCGCCGGCACCGGCAGCCGGTTCCCGCTCACGGCTCCTCCGTGCCCGCGACCACCCAGCCGTCCGGCGTATCCGTCATGTTCGTGCCGCAGCCCGCACAGATGGCCGTCGGGCATGGACTGCGCAACTCCGTAGTTTCGACCGGACGGTGCTCGACGCAGGTACCGGTGCGGCGCAGCGCGACGGCCAGGGCGGCCGCGCTGCCCGGGGCCGGCTCGATGCCGAGCAGGTCGTGCTCCAGGACCGCGATCCGTACGGGGTTCGACCGCTCAGCGGGCGGCGCGGCTGGGTATCGGCGGAACCACTTCACGATGACGCCACCACGGGAGCGGCCTGCTGCGTCGTGCAGCGCGGTTCGTTGCAGCGCACCGAGATCCTGGCCGAACGAACATCGTTGAAGCTGGCGGCCGACTCGGTAGGGGAGGTGGTGATGAGCACGGTCGTGCAGCAGTCGGCCAGCCCGCACAACGGGGCGCTGGCCTCCAGACCGCGGCGCAGTGCCCACTCCAGCTCCACGGAGTTCGTGTACTCCAAGCGCAGGTCCCCGGCCTTGGAGGTCAGCTCGAAGGAGTGCTGGACCGAGGGGCGTGCCTGCTCGACGACTGCCTGCAGTTCGGCGTGGAGGATGTCGTGGAAGTTCCGGTCGGCGGCGGCCGGGTAGTCGGGGTGGGTACGCCAGGTACGGGCGGCGGCGGCCAGAAGGTCCCAGCCGATGCTGCCCGCACCGAGGTCCACGTTTTCGCCGGAGTCCGTGGTGCTGGCCCCGAGCGGCAGGACGACGGCACCGGCGCGTGCGGCGCGGGCGGTGGCCTCCAGAGCACGGGCGAGGTCGAGGGCGGGGTGATCCTCGCCCAGTACGTCGGCCAGGGCCCGCGAATGCTCCGTCAGGCGGGCGGCGACGAAGTCGTGGACGGTGTTGATCTCGTCGAGGGTGATGTACACAAGGTGTTCCCTTCGCTGCGGTTCTGTCAGGCCGGGTTGGTGGTTGGTGCTGGCAGTGCCCACTCCGGGCGGTAGTCCGGATGGTCCGCGTAGTCGTCCTCGGCGAGGCGGGCGCGGAGGAACGCCACCAGGTCATCAGTCACCGCATCGCCTCGGCGATGGCGAGGCTGCGTGCCGTGCTGATTTCTTCCTTGGCCGGGGTGCTTCCTGCGGCAAGCCCTTGTGCCTCACGGAGGAGGGCCGCAGCTCGTTCCCGGGGGACACCGAGGCTGGCGGCCTGTGAGTAGTAGGTCTCGACAGCGACGGCCATGTCGATGGTGCGGGCCAGGGTGTTGTCGAAGGTGGTGCCCGGCATCAGGCCGAGGTTGGCGGTGCGCAGTTCATCGTTGGTCACACCGGCATCCTATCTGTACCACCCTTTGTATTGCGTCCTCTAAGTGTATTTAGAGGACGCAATACGAAAGGTGGTACAAACTTGCCGGGGGCCGGCCGGCAGCGGGATAGCCTGGACTCCCACCTCGAGCAGAGAAGGCACTCCCATGTCGAAGTCCGACGCCATCGTGTGCACCACGACCGGATGCGAGAACGCCGCCGCAGTGCCCGAGGACCGGGACCACCGACCGCTCTGGATGGCCGGCTGGCGCTGGATCGGCTCCCAGAACCTCTACTCCTGCCCCACCTGCCCGCCTCTTCTCATCGAGGAGGACGGCGCGCACGTGGCCGGCCCCGTCCTGAGCCGGCGGCAGCCCGCCTGACTCCCGGCTGGGCACCTGTCACGAGGCCGTCGTAGAACGCGCGGTCGCCAACGGCTGCGGATCGCAGTCGTACTCCGCATTGTTCAGATCGGCCATCGTGACGGCGGCACTGCGAGCGGCGGTTCCCAAGTTGTGAAGTGCCAGAGCGGACCCGTCCAAGCCACCGTGGCCGTGTTCGCAGTCGGTTTCCTGGCAGGCGTGGTCGTTGGTGGCGGGGCTGTAGATCAGCTGGGTGCTGTGCACCGGGCAAACACAGACCTCATCACAACGGTGTGGTGCGGTAGTTGTCATGGCGAGAGCGTAGCGGAGGGCCAGGCCGCAGCCCCGGCGAATCACCGGATCGGATGTTCATCCCCCGTTTATTAGTGTTCGTTGTAAGAATCATGAGACCCTGCTGGCCATGCAGATCACCGTGACCGTGAACAACTCCTCTGCCCCCTTCCAGAAGAAGCTGCTCGCCCTGCTGGCCGAGCATGCCAGCAACGTCGCTGTCGCCGAGCCTGACAACCGGTGGACTCCGAAGCGAGCCCGGGCCTACTACGACCGCCTCCCGCCCCGAGCCCAGCAGATCCTGCTCGCTGCCGTCGAGAACGACGGCCACATCGAGGCGGACGAGGTGCGGCATGGCGGCCGGAGCCTGCGTGGTTGCACCAGCGCCTTTCGGCAGGTGCTGGAGGACGGCGTGCGTGCCGGGCGCTGGCCGGCTGCACTGCCGGTGCCGGTTGAGTCGATCTACGGCGGCGGCCGGGTGGTCCGCTTCGACATGCCCGGCTACGGAACCCCGGCAGACCCGCATCAGGCGTTCGTGGATGCCCTCCTGTCGAAGGGCTGAAGGCCTGGTAGAGGAGGGTGACACCGATAAAGGGTTGACAAATGTAACCCATTTATGTACCTTAATGGTTGTCGGAGCGAAACCAGAGGGGATACGATGAACAAGGACCTGCGAGACCTGGTCAAGAAGCTGACGAAGCAGGGGTTCGAGGTGGGACAGACCAAGAGCGGCCACTACGCCGTCCGAAAGAACGGCGCCCGGGTCGCAACCCTCCCCGGAAGCCCCAGCGACCACCGAGCGATGGCCAACGTCCTCGCAGTCCTGAAGCGAGCCGGGTTCAAGCCCTGACACCCACCCCGGGGGCGCCCCGCAAGGCGCCCCCGGGGCAACCCCGTACCCGCCCCGACATCACCCCGCTGAACCATCACCAGGAGACAGCCCATGAACAACCGCCAGATCCCCCAGTGGAGCACATACATCGAGTACGCCACCCACGTAGCCGACGACGTCCACGACCAGATGATGGACCTGCTCACCGACTTCGAACCGGCCCCCACCACCACGCCCAACGGGAACTTCGCCGTCATGATCACCACCACGACCCCCACCGCCGAACGTGCCTACACCGAGGCCGTGGAGACCATCGGCACCGCGCTGCGCACCGTCCACGGCTCCGCCCCCATCGCCGCGATCGAGATCATGTCCACGAAGGAACGGGACCGCCGCTACAGGGCCCCGGACATTCCGGAGCTGACCGACGTACCCGGCGTCGGCGAGATCCTTGGCATCAGCCGCGCGGGCGCCTACAAGAGGGTCAACTCGCCGGAGTTCCAGCGGCAGGTGCCGGTCGCCACCACCGTCAACGGCCGCCCGGTGTTCGTCGTCGACCATGTCCGCCGCTACGCCGACATCCGCACCACCGGCCGACCCAGCAAGACCCCGACCGACCCGCAGTAACCACCCGCCAGGACGGGCGTACTCTGCCCCCAACCCACCCCGAAGGAACACACCGTGGACCGCGAACACCTCGTCCAGGTCTTGGCCCAGGACCTGGAAGCCCTCGACAGCGAGACCGAGGAAGGGCTCGCCGAAATGCCGTACCTCGACCTCGCCGAAGCCCTGGCCGACTCAATCCTGCGGAAGGTCGTGAAGCAGTGACGACCCGCCTGTGGGGCCGCTGGTGGCCCCAGCCCGCCAACACCGACCCGATCGACTCCCACACCCACCTGGAGTGGTGGCCCTCCCAACACGCCGCCGAACAGGCCCTGCGCGAGCGCCTCGGCGCGCAGCCGCCCACCATCGACGGGATCGCACGCAGCACCATGCACCTGGCCGACGGCCGCACCCTGACCGACGCCCAGTTCTACGGCGACCGCGAGCGCTCCCGGATCTACCTCTACGCCGTCACCGGCGAGCCCGGGCACAACCCGCAGCCGGACCCGAAGCCCTACGGCATGCTGGAGTTCGATGGGGACGACATCGTGTTCCGCAACCTGGCCGGCACCGACTTCCGCACTGTCCGCATCGAGATCGCCCATCAGGACAGCGGCCAGGAACTCTACCTGCGCGACATCGTCGTCTACCCCTGGAACATCGGCAGCTTCGGCCGGACTGACGGTCCCCGGCGCTGGACCCGCTGGCTGGCGCACGCCGCCCGCGACGGCCTCGCCCTGACCCTCGACATCCCGGTCCCCGGTCCGCACCAGGCCACCGCCACCGACCTGGACACCAACGAGCAGCTCGCCCAGGCCGTCCTCAACCCGTACCCGTTGGAGGTAACCCGGTGACCGCCACCCTCGATCTCACCTTCGAAGCCACGGTGCTGCAGCTCGGTCTGGACCTCGACCCGCGGCCGGCCGAACAAGCCTTCGTCGACGGCCTGGCCGACGGCTTCGAGCCCGAGACGTTCCTGTGGATCAGCATCCGCCAGCCCGACGGCGGCGCCCGCGTCTTCTACCGTTGGACCGTTGGCGGCCGCGAGCTCGGCGATCGCATCGACCAGGCCGCCCTGGCCGCCGGCCTCGACTGCGCGGACAACTTCCACATCGCCAACCAGCATCTCACCGACACCCAGAACGGCCCGGTCCGGATCCAGGCGCACCCGCTGCGCCCGATCCAGGCCGACGTTGCCACTGGCGTACGGGCGCCCGAGGCCGAGCGGGACGGGCTGCGGCAGATCATCTACCTGGTGGCCACCGACAAGGGGCAGCACGACATCGCGGCCAACCCGGTCGTACCCCGTTGGCTCGGTGTCGGCCCGCGGCTGCTGGCCACGAACCGGTGATGTGCGGCCGGGTCCTGCGC
Organism: Kitasatospora sp. NPDC087315; assembly: GCF_044744345.1. Classification (NCBI taxonomy): domain Bacteria; kingdom Bacillati; phylum Actinomycetota; class Actinomycetes; order Kitasatosporales; family Streptomycetaceae; genus Kitasatospora; species Kitasatospora sp. NPDC087315. The sequence continues at coordinate 165,322 of NZ_JBIUYD010000021.1, forward strand.
CGACCTACGGCGAGTGCAGGGCGGGCAACAGCGGCGGCCTGGGTGCCCTGAGACGCTCTCTCGGGCACCCAGGCCGTAGGTCAGGGGATCAGGCCGCCTGTGGGCGCGGCCGCTGCTGGGGGCCCGTGTACTCGACCGTGTCGAGTGTCTCGCCGTCCCCGGCAGTCGGCGCCCGGTTGTGCCGCTTCTTCGGTACCGGTCCCTGCCGAGGGAGACGTACCCAGTGCACCCAGTCCGTGGGTGACGCGCCCACCACGTGGTTGTACTGCTTGCCCTCCGCAGGGAACACGGAGATCAACTCGGAGGGATGGGCCCAACCAGCTGCCACGGCGCGTTCGGCGTCGATGTGCTGGAGCAGCCACTGGGGAGCATCCAGCGGGATGGTCGTCTCGTCCATGGCAGCCAGCATGCCAGCTGAGCACAACCCGCGTGTACCGATCGCTAGTTGGGGCCGGTGTTCGAGCAGTCGAACCCGCAGCCGGCCGGCGGGGGCTCGGAGTGCTCACAGCTCGCGGCAACGGGGATTGCAGTGTCCGTGGGTGCACCCCACAGTTCCGCGTCAACCGTGTAGCCAGCGGCAGTGATGGCCTGCCGGGTCCGCCGCAAGGCGTCCGGGTCATGGCGGGTGACGTCGGGGGCCTCGGGAACGTGGTGAACGAACAGCCCGAGGGTGCCGCACAGCCGGGCGTAGATCCGGGTGCACAGGATCTGCGCGTGCCAGCCCTCGTCCACAACCCTGCTGGGCTTCAGCCGCAACTGCGGGAACTCGGAACAGGCGGCGACGAACGCCAGCGACTGGGTGACGACGCGCTCCGCCGTCTCGTGGGCCATCTCCGGGTTATTGCGCATGACGACGGCAAGGACGTCGGTGAACTCGGTGGGGGTAAGCAGGCTGCGGGCGTCCTTCACCCGATCGATCGACGTGCCGCCGGCGGGCCGTTCTACGGTCGTGGTCACGGTCGTGCCTTCCCTGTAGGTCTCGGCAGCCGCAGGCCGCTGCCGGGCCGCCACAGGCTCTCACTGCCCGTTCAGGCCTCGGCTACTGGTCCGCAGCTCGTATGGACCAGCATGCCGTCGCACGGGTGGGCTGAGTTGCACGAAAAGTGAAAGATCGTCAGTTCCGGACTGTCCCGGCGGCACCTTCACGCCGGGACAGTTTCTCGCACGGGCCATACACCCAGCCGGAAACGGGTACGGTCCCGTGCACACGGGTCTAAGGCGCACACGGGACGGGGTACATCATGGCACCACCCAGCAGCATCAGCATCGGGCAACGCCTCAAGGCATACGAGGACGAACGCGGTTTCAGCCACATTCAGCTCGCCCGGCTGGCCGGAGTTTCGTACAGCCTGCTCACCAAAGTTGTCTCCGGGGACAAACCCGCAACCCCGGAGTTCATCAACGCGGTGGCCCGGGCACTCGGCATCGAGCCGGCCGACCTCCAGCCAGGCCCGACGTACAGTGACGGCATGTTCGCCGCAGACCCGCTTCTACCGCTCATGAGCCCGATCCGCACCGCGCTCGACCTGTTCGACCTGCCCCCGCAGGAACACATTCGCCCGCGGTCCCTCGGCGCGCTGCGGGCCGCCGTGAGGCACGTAAACACTTTGGCCCAGGCCGCGAAGTACAAGCCGATGTCACAAGCCCTGCCTGGGCTTATCGCCGAACTCCACACGGCAGCACACGAGTTCAAAGGCGAGCAGCAGCGGCAGGCGTGGGGACTCCTGGCAGAGGCATACCGCTGTGGGCACTCCGTCGGTATCGCCATCGGGATGGCCGACCTCTCCGCAACCGCACTGGCCCGAATGGACTGGGCAGCGCAGCATGCCGGCGACCGGGCGCCAGGCCTGCGCGCCGCCCGCGAGTACCTGCGAGTCACCGCCTACCTGCGGGCCAAGGACCTGAATGCCTGCCGCCGCCTCCAGGACTCCGGACGTGCCCACCTCGACGGCACCGACCCGCGGACACCCGGAGCACTGGTGGCCACTGGGCAACTGCATCTCGGCTCAGCCGTCGTGGCCGCGCGGGCCCGCGACCTCGATTTGATGAAGCACCACCTGGCCGAAGCCCAGCGGGTGGCCATGGTCACCGGCGAGACCACCGACTTCTCCCTGCACTTCGGCCCGACCAACGTCGCCGTGCACAAGGTGATGACACTCGTCGAGTCGGGCCAGCACGAACAAGCCGTCTCCGCCGGGAAGCAGGTCCGCTTCACTCCCGGGTGGGCCCCCACCCGAATCGGGCACCACCACATCGACCTGGCCCGGGCCAACCTCTGGCTCGCCAAGCCGGACGCGGCCCTCAACCACCTCGACGAGGCGTACGAGGCCGCACCTCACCAGGCTTCCCGGCACCCACTGGTCCGCGAAACCGTGGCGAGTCTGGCCCGAGCCGAAGCACGTCGTACAGCCCGGCTGTCAGCCTGGATCGTCCGAACGGGCGTATGACGATCTTTCACTTTTCGTGAAAGTCGAGGCCTTCCGCTGACGGCAATCTAGTGACCAAGGGCCAGTAGCCACCACGGAACTGGAGCGTCTGCTGGCCGCTGTGGCCGGAACGGGCTGCGATCACCGCATAGCCCGTCCCGGCCGTAACACCGCAGCAGCCGTCGATCGTCAGGGAAGCCCACATGGCCACTGAATCAGCGCCCCTGCACCAACCCGCACCACCGAGCCGCCGCAACTCCGCCAGTGGCCTGACCCGCCGTTGGCGGCTGGCCAGCGCAGCCAGCGGGTGGGCCCCTTTTGGCGCGGACGACCAGGCACTTCATGCCGCCTTCAGCACGAGCAACCAGGACAACGGCCATGCTCTCAGCTGATTTCACGTTGGCCGCCGAGCGCCAGGCCATCGGTGCCATCCGCCACCGCCTAGCCGAGAACCTGATCGGCATCGGCGTGCACCTGGGCGAGAACGACACGTTCACCATCAAGCTGCTGTTCGCTGAACTGGCCACCAACGCCATCGTGCACGGGTGCGGCGGGGACCGCTCCGATCTGCTGCTGCCGGTCGAGTTGACGGTCACCGCCGCACACCTGCGGGTGGCAGTCACCGACCCCAGCAACACCCGGCCGCAGGCCCGGGAAGCCGGCTATGACGACACCACCGGCCGTGGCCTCCAACTCGTCAGCGAAATGGCTGATGCCCATGGCGTTGACATGCTGGACACTGGCAAACGGGTCTGGGCCGAGTTCGAGCTCACTGACTCGTTCCTGGTACCGCAGGCCGCAGTCGACGCGGCCACGGTGACTGGCGAGGGTGTCACAACGTTCATCGCCTCGGCCAGAGCCAACGCAGTGGCCCGCCGGCTCCGGCCCCGGCCGATGGTTCGGGGCCTTCCCCGCAGCTGGACGCTGGGCCACCGCATACCCGCCGCGTAGGCCTCCAACCGTCCGGCCCGTAGACCCCCGGCGACCCGCATGGGACATCCACCCGGGCCGCCGGGCACCAAACCCCCGCCGTCGCAGGGCGGGGGCGGTGAACTGCACGTCCTACACCGCCAGGACGCCGCGTTCACCGCACCGCTGGCACACTCCCTCTCATCCCCCTCCCTCGGGAGTGCGCCAGCACTCTTCTCGGCCCAACGACGGCCAAGGAGACGGGGCTCTGCCCGGGTGTGGGGCACCCGGGCAGAGCCTGTTGCCAGAGCACCGAACCCCCTTGGTCACCGCTCCCCCGGTTGCTCGCCAGGCCCGCACCAAACCGCCCCTTCCCCGACCGACCCGATGGAGTACTCCACCCGTGGCCTCGCCCCTTTCCCCCGCACCAGCCGGCTTCGTCGCCGGTGCCGGTCACACAGCGCCCTTGGCACACAGCTCCCCAACGGCCCAGACATCCCCTGCCAACATCCGTGCGGACAAATTCAACCAACGTGCTGACAGACAACCAGAGTTAGTGAGTAGTGATGGCAGCGAAGAAACGACCGCGCGGAGACGTGCTGAGACCGGCCCTCGAGCAACGACGAAGCGGCGCAGCGTTGGTGGGCTGGACGCCGTTGGATGACTACCGGAGCAGCCGGCCGCTCGGCGACTTTGAAAAGATGGCCAACGCACTGCAAACGAGCGCGGTCCTCGCGCACTGCGAGTGCATTACCTGCACGGTAGGGAGAGCGTCGTGAGCTCCGACGAACCTTCGCCTGGCGACCCCTGGGAGGCAGTCCTGGCCTCACCGCCCCACAGCCCGGAACGAACGGCCCGGACCGACCTGAACACGCTTGCGCCGGGTGGACGTGCAATCCTGCCGGTCCCGCCCGCCGAACGCCGAGGAGTCCGCAGGCTGTGGCGGTTCCTGGAGTGGACGCTTCAGGTCGACGTCGCACCGGACCGGCCTCCTGTCCGCCACCGGTTCCGGTGCGCGGGGGAGTACGAGGACGGCCAGCCGTGCGAGGAGGAGGGACCCGTCTGTGACGACTTCGCGGAAGCGCAGCGCTGGGCGTATCGGCACCTCAAGGTTCACCAGGACCACCGGAGCTACGAGCACGTGGCTGTGACACCGTGGTTGATGGTGCCGGCAGAGGAACCAATCTGATGAGTACTGCGAAGAAGGCCGGCCCCAGCCGCACACCGAAGGCAGGTCCCGGGTGCATCGAGTGTGCACGCCTCGCACAGCAGGAACGGGACGCCAACACCAGGTACGACTACTCCGCGGCCGCCGATGCCCGGGTGCGGATGCGTCGCCATCGAAACCAGACACACCGGTGATGGACGACGGCCTGGAGGACTACCGCTCCGCCGTGGAACAGGCCCGGCGGGGACTGCGTGACCCCCGCCGGCTCACCGCCGCCTACGCGGTGTCGCTGGCCGGCATCGCGGTCTTCATCGCAGTGCTGCTCATGCTGCACACAGCCCCCTGACCACCACACAGGAGAAAAGTACACAAATGACACGGAAAGTACAGCCTACCTGTACCGCCGTTAAGCCCGCCGGGTGCCCGTGCGGGTGTGGTGCCGAATCTGCGGCAACCTGCCGCCGGTGGATCCGCATCGCTCAGCGATAGCGGGACATCCACCGATACTCGGACGAACAGCCAACTCCCATTCAAGAGAGCAGAGTTCATGACCACCATCACGCTCCACAACGACGCCAAGGTCGACAGCGGCGCCTACGATCGCATAAGCCGACTCATGACCAAGGCCAGGCCGCTGGCCGAGCAGCACTCCCGACTGAGCCTGCCCGACCAGGTGACGGCCCGTATCGTCAGCACCGAGCAGCTCATCGACCTGATGGCCGACCACGGTGAATGCATCGTGCGGCTGGCCGCCAGCTCCTTCCCCGCCGACTCAGAGGAACGCAGCCAGACCATGGCATTTGTGCCGGAGGCCCGGGAGGAGTACAGGAAGACGACCATGGACGCCTGGCCGACGGTCCACGCCGCTATGGTCTGCCGTTCCGTCGGCGACCCGGAGATGATCATCATGCCCGAGGCGTACGCCGAGAGCCGGGCAACCGACCGCTACCTGACCGGCGTGCTCGTGCACGAGCTGACCCACATCGCCCAGAACAAAATCTGGCCCGGCATGCCCCACGTCCACCTTCGGTGGGGCCTCCAGGACCAGGCCTCCAACCTCCCGCCCGAGCAGCGCCGCAGCCCGTACCACGTCATCGAAGGCCACGCCCAGTGGGTTCAGCGCCAGGCGATGAAGGAGCTGTGCGGCGTGGCCACCGCCGATGTCCGAATCGACGGCGAGCCGGACCACACTGACCGCTTTCGCGAGCTCAGGGCAGGGTCTTCCAGGCCCGACATCTACGACCAGGGCGATGCGTTCATCAGCGCCCTCCACGACGCCGGCGGGTACCCGGTGACCGAGCGCCTGCTCAGGGACGAGAATCTCCTGCCCACCGTCAGCGAGATCACCGACCCCGCAGCCTGGCTGAAGCGCTACGCCCCGGCAATGAACGAAGCGTGAGAACGGCGGCCCCGAACTGCCGCCAACCCCTGGAGGGGGGGGGGGGCCGGCGGAGTGGGGGTGGGGGGGGGGGCGCCCCCCGCCCGGGCCGGTGGGGCGCGCGGGGGCGCGGCGCGGCCGGCGGGGGGGGGGGGGGGGTGCGG
>NZ_JBIUYD010000022.1:0-116949 GCF_044744345.1 Kitasatospora sp. NPDC087315
TGGCGTTGACTTTTGGCACGCTGTTGAGTTCTCAAGGAACGGACACTTCCTTCAGGCCGCCTTCCAGCGGGCCCTCCGGGCGCTTCGTTCTTTCGCATTTCCAGCTTACCAGATGTTTTCCGCTCCGTTTTCCGGAGTTTCATTCATCCGATCCTGGCCGGCCAGGTCCGCTTTTCTGCGGCGACCCCCACATTAGCGCATTTCAGGATTAACCCGAAATTCCCGCTCCCACCCGTCGACAAAAACGCCGAACAACCCAAATGAATGGGCATCGAGTGAGAGTTGGGCTTGCTGAGTGTGATGGCCGCTCCGGCTGGTCCGCGGTGGCCTCTCGGCCTCTCGTGCACCTGCCCGCTTCAAGCGACTCGTCCAACATTAGGCCAGTCGGACGACCTCGTCAAACCCCGAGGGCCGGATCTGACCAGATCCGGCCCTCAGGGTTGAAAACCGCAGTTCAGCAGCGGTGTGGTTTCGGCCAGGCTCAGCCGGCCGCGGTGAGCTCCACCGCCGCCAGGTTGCGCTTGCCACGGCGCAGGACCAGCCAACGGCCGTGCAGCAGGTCCGACTCGGCCGGCACCGCCTCCTCGTCCGTCACCTTGACGTTGTTGAGGTAGGCGCCGCCTTCCTTGATCGTCCGGCGGGCGGCCGACCGGCTCGGCGACAGACCGACGGCGACCAGCAGGTCGACGATCGACTGCAGCTCGGTGACCTTGGCCTTCGGGACCTCGGCCAGCGCGGCGGCCAGGGTCGGGGCCTCCAGGTCGGCGAGGTCCCCCTGGCCGAACAGTGCCTTGGAAGCGGCCACCGCGCGCTGGTACTGCTCGGCGCCGTGGACCAGGGTGGTCAGCTCCTCGGCGAGTGCCCGCTGCGCGAGCCGGGCGGCGGGCCGCTCGGCGGTCTCGCGCTCCAGCTCCTCGACCTCCTCCTTCGTGCGGAAGCTGAAGATCCGCAGGAAGGTGGGGACGTCCCGGTCGTCGGCGTTCAGCCAGAACTGGTAGAAGGCGTACGGGGTGGTCAGCTCGGGGTCGAGCCAGACCGTGCCGGACTCCGTCTTGCCGAACTTGGTGCCGTCGGCCTTCACGATCAGCGGCGTGGCCAGCGCGTGCACCGACTTGGCGTCGGCCTTGCGGATCAGGTCGGTGCCGGCGGTGAGGTTGCCCCACTGGTCGCTGCCGCCGGTCTGCAGGCTGCAGCCGTAGCGGCGGTTCAGCTCCAGGTAGTCCATGCCCTGGAGGATCTGGTAGCTGAACTCGGTGTAGCTGATGCCCGCGTCGGAGTTGAGCCGCCGCGCGACGGCCTCCTTGGCGATCATGTTGTTGACGCGGAAGTACTTGCCCACGTCACGCAGCAGGCTGATGGCCGACATCCCGGAGGTCCAGTCCAGGTTGTTGACCATGCGCGCCGCGTACGGGCCCTCGAAGTCGAGGAAGCGCGAGATCTGGCCGCGCAGCCGCTCGACCCAGCCGGCCACCGTCTCGGGGTCGTTGAGGACCCGCTCGGCGGTGGGCTTCGGGTCCCCGATCAGGCCGGTGGCGCCGCCGACCAGACCGAGCGGGAGGTTCCCCGCCTGCTGGATGCGGCGCATGGTGAGGATCTGTACCAGGTTGCCGAGGTGCAGGCTGGGGGCCGTCGGGTCGAACCCGCAATAGAACGTGACCGGGCCGTCCGCGAATGCCTTGCGCAGTGCGTCCTCGTCGGTGGACAGGGCGATCAGACCACGCCACTGCAGCTCGTCGACGATGTCCGTCACGGTCACGATTCTCCTTCGATCGGGCGTCCGCCCGGTGCGGACCCGGTTCGTCCGGGCCCCGGTACGGAGCGACTCCAGCGTCACAAAGCCTACGCGGTCCGGGCCAGGGCTTTTCCGTCGAGGCGTCCGGCCCGGCACCGGGTCGGCGCGGGCCCGCCCCGTCCACCGCCGGCCACGCCCCGCCCCGACACCGGAAATTCCGTTGTTCGTCGGCCCGGGGCCCCTTCAGAGTGGTGCCAACGCCGCGCGGCGGCAGTGACGTGTGTGGAGACGGTCGTGCCGCCGTGGCACGCCGGTGGAAAGGGTGGGCCGAGGTGCGCAACACGCTGGTTCTGAACGCGAGCTACGAACCCCTGACGACGGTGTCGCTCCAGCGCGCCGTGGTGCTGGTGCTCCAGGACAAGGCGGTGGTGGAACAGGCGCACCCGCTGCGGACCATGCGCGGTACCGGCGTCACCGTCCCGGTGCCCCGGGTGATCAGACTGCAACGGTACGTACGCGTGCCGTTCCGACAACAGGCCCCGTGGTCACGCCGCGGTGTGCTGGGCCGGGACCAGCACCTGTGCGCCTACTGCGGGCGCCGGGCCACCACCGTGGATCACCTCCAGCCCAGGTCGCGGGGCGGGGCCGACAGCTGGCTGAACACCGTGGCCGCCTGCGCCGAGGACAACCAGCGCAAGGCCGACCGGACACCGGAGCAGGCCGGCATGCGGCTGCTGCGCAAGCCGTTCGTACCGACCCCGCAGGCCACGCTGATGACGGCGCTGGGCCTGCGCGGCCCGGAGGCCCGGGACCTCGCCGCCTGGCTGCCGGCCGGAACCGTCCCGGCCGGGCCCGCGGTGCCGTCCGCGGCCTGAGGCCGTCCGGGCGGGGAGCGGGTCAGCCGATCGCCTGGTACCCGGACGCTATGCCGAAGTTGGCCGAGTGTTCGGGTACCGCGACGACCTTGCCGCCGCCGATCAGCACCCGGCCGGAGACCAGCAGTGAGCCGGTGCCCTGCGGGAAGCTGCCGCCCATCGCCTCGCCGCCGCCGTCCAGCGTGAAGCGGCTCAGGTGGGCGGGCCGTTCGCGGCGTTCGTCGGCGGCCAGCACCAGCGCCCGGTCGTCGATGGCGACCGCCCGCAGGACGCCCTTCTCCAGCGCCGCCGTCTTCCAGCGCGGCTTGCCGCTGTCCAGGTCGTAGCCGACGACCGAGACCGGTCCGCCGCCGTTCGCCGGGACGACCGTGGTCACCATCGTCCGGTCCTGGAAGAACACCCGGGGTGTGGCCGAAAACGTGCCCTGGGCGACATCGAGCCGGCCCTCCCCGGTGGCGACCGGGATCTCGGCGGCCGGGTCGCCCGTCGGGCCCCAGGCGAGCACCTTGTCGTCGTCGGGTTTCCCGCCGGTGGCCAGGACGACGGACGGTTCGGCGGAGAGCACGGTCACCGTCTTCGGCTGGCTGTTCAGCCCCCGCCACCAGTTCACCTTGCCGTCGGCGGTGTTCAGCGAGACCGCCTGGTCGACGGGGGTGGAGTCGGCGCAGGAGCTGGCGACCATGACGGTCCGGCCGGTGACACCGCCGGAGAGGGTGCAGAACTTGCCCTGGCCGGTGTACTGCCAGACGTCCTTGCCGTCGGCGGACTCCCAGGCGATCACCCGGTCGTCGCCGACGGCGATCACCTTGTCCTCGGTGACGCCGATCCGGGCCGCGTAACCGCCCTTGGCGTCCGAGACGCTCTTGGTCCAAGCGGTCTTGCCGGTCTTCGCGTCGACGGCGGCGACCAGCGTGCAAGGGCTCTTCGGATCGGCCTTCGGGCGGAACAGCACCGCGCCCAGACCGGCCCCGTTCACGCTCGGCGACAGCCCGCAGGGCACCGCCCCGGCGGCCGGCGGCTCGACCGACCAGGTGGGCCGGCCGGCCGCCAGGTCATAGGCGTGGACACCGCTGGAGTCGGCCCGGACCACCGCGTCGGCCAGCAGCCAGCTGCCCACCAGCGTGTCGTCGGCGCCCGGCTGCACGGCGCCGGCCGGCTGGGCGGACCAGGCCTTGGCGTGGGAGACGGCGAAGCCGGGATCACCGTCGGCGGAGGCGTTCTCGCTGCCCTCGGCGGCGACCGCCAGACCGGCGGCGACCAGCACGCCGAGCGCGGCGACACCGGCGCCGGTCCGCACCATCAGGGCCCGCCGGCCGGGCGCGTGTTCGGCCGAGACCACGGCGTCGGCGGCGGCCCGGGCCTTGGCCGTGAAGGAGGAACGGCCTGCGGAGCCGCCGGCCCGCCGGCCCGCCGACCGCGACCCCGGCCTGGCGGACGCGCCGGGTACGGCGGCCTCCGACGGCGCCGCGGGCCCCGGCTGGGGCGCCGGCTCCGGGTCGGGTTCCGGCTCGATGTGCACATAGCCGTCGGCGGAGTACTCGGCTCCGGCCGGGGCGTAGAGCTCGTCCCCGGCCGGCGGCTGCGGGACGGCGTACGGGGCGTACTGCTGCTGCTCGTGACCTGGGTACGGGGCGTACGGCTGGTACGGGCCGTCCGGGTGGCCACCGTGGCCGTACCCACCCTGGCCGTACCCGTTCCCCCCGTACCCGGCGTCGGTGCCGTAGCCAGGGGCGGTGCCGTAGCCAGGGGCGGTGCCGTACCCGGCGTCGGTGGCGTACTCGGCGGTCCCCTGCCACTGCTGCTGCTCCGGGTACCCGCCCTGCCACTCGGGCTGCGGCTGGGGGTACCAGGGCTGCTGCTGGGCGTCTCCGAGGGGATCCTGCGCCATCCGTTCCGTCCCTCCCGACCGCCTGAAGTGCGGCAGCCAGCATCTCACGCCGGGCGGAGCGGCCCGTTCCGCCCTCCGGAGAGGCCTCCGGAGGGCGGCGGGCGAGGCGCGGTGCGGGCGGGCCGGCTACCCCGCCTCGGCGCGGAAGGCCTCGTCGATGCGGCCGGCGAGCGCGAAGTCCAGCGCGGTGAGACCGCCCGCGCTGTGGGTGGAGAGCGCGAAGTGCAGGGTGCGCCAGCGGATGTCGATGTCGGGGTGGTGGTCCATCGCCTCCGCGGCCTCGGCGACGGCGGCGACCACCCGGATCGCCGCCGGGAAGTCCGGGGCGTCGGCGGTCCGGACGATGCTGTCACCGTCCCTGGACCACTCCGGCCGTCCGGCCAGCGCGGCGGTGATCTCGTCCTCGGTCAGGCGTGCTCTGCTGCTCATCGAACCGCTCCCGTGGGTCGGGGGTGAAGGGTCGGGCCTTCCGTCGCGAAACGGACCGGGTGGCGGCGGCCAGGGCCCCGGTGCGGTCCGGACGGGAAGGCGCACGTAGGAGCATAGGGAGGCGGGCTCCCGCGCGGTCGACGACACCTCGCGGCGCCCGCCGGTGTCACGCGTCTCCCCCGCTCCGGGGCCCTCCGGGCCGTCCGCGGGCACCGGGCGCGACGGCGGATCAGCCGATCAGCAGCTTGGTGACGGCGACCAGCCCGACCACCACGATGACCCCGCGCAGCGCGGGCGGCGGCAGCTTGCGGCCCACCTTGGCGCCGATCAGCCCGCCGCAGAGCGAGCCGACGGCGATCAGCCCGGCGGCCGTCCAGTCGACGGTCGAGGTGAAGAGGAAGAACACGGCGGCGACCGCGTTGACGATCATCGCCAGCGCGTTCTTCACGCCGTTGATCCGCTGGAGGTCCTCCTGGAGCAGCATGCCCATCAGCGCCATCAGCAGGACGCCCTGGGCCGCGCCGAAGTAGCCGCCGTAGATGCCGGTGAGGAAGACGCCGCCGAGCAGCACCGCGCTTCCGTCGGGGTCTCCCCCGGGCCGGCGGCGGGCCGCGACCGCCCTGGCCACCCGGGGCTGGATCACCACCAGGACGAGGGCCAGCAGGATCAGCGCCGGGACGATCGCGTCGAAGGCGCCGCTGGGCAGTCTGATCAGCAGGACGGCGCCGACCAGTCCGCCGAGCAGCGAGGCGGTGCCCAGCCGGAGCAGTCGTCGGCCCTGGCCGGCCAGCTCCCTGCGGTAGCCGATCACGCCGCTCAGCGAACCGGGCACCAGGCCGAAGGTGTTGGAGACGTTGGCGGTGACCGGCGGGATGCCGACGGCGAGCAGGACGGGGAAGGTGATCAGGGTTCCGGAGCCGACGATCACATTGATCATCCCGGCCCCGACACCCGCCACCAGGACGGCGATCGCCTCCCAGAGCGTCATGGGTCACCTCTCGTCTCGGTCCTGTCCGAGGCGATCATGCCGGACCGGGTACCGGGCCCACCAGACCCCACCGCGTTCCGGGACGTGGGACCCGGCCCGCGCCGCACCCTCGGGAACGGCCGAGGGCCCGCCTCCCGTACCGCACGGGAGGCGGGCCCTCATCGCATCAGGCGCGTCCGGAGACGCTCCGGATCACTCCGGGTCGATCTTGCGGTACTCGCGGGCCGGGTCCACCCGGGGGCGGGCGGCGCCCTTGGTGTCGGTGTCCAGCGGGCGCGGCCCGGCCGCCGGGTCGAGCGGGACCTGGGTGGCGGCCGGCGCCGCCGGGTCGAGCGGGACCTGGGTGGCGGCCGGCGCCGCCGGGACGCTCGGCGCCGCGACCGCGCCGCCGTTCGCCCCGCCGGTCAGGCCGTTGAACGCGCCGCCGAGGCCCTTGAGCGCGTCGCCCACCTCGCTCGGGATGATCCAGAGCTTGTTGGAGTCGCCCTTGGCCAGCTCGGGCAGCGTCTGCAGGTACTGGTAGGCGAGCAGCTTCTGGTCGGCGTCGCCGTCGTGGATGGCCTCGAAGACCGTCCGGATCGCGGCCGCCTCACCGTCGGCGCGCAGCACCGCGGCCTGGGCCTCACCCTCGGCCTTGAGCACCTCGGCCTGCTTCTCACCCTCGGCGCGCAGGATCTGGGCCTGCCGGGCGCCCTCGGCGGTGAGGATCGCGGCGCGCTTGTCACGGTCGGCGCGCATCTGCTTCTCCATCGAGTCCTGGATGGAGGTCGGCGGCTCGATCGCCTTGAGCTCGACGCGGTTGACCCGGATGCCCCACTTGCCGGTGGCCTCGTCGAGCACCCCGCGCAGGCCGGCGTTGATGACCTCGCGCGAGGTCAGGGTGGACTCGAGGTCCATCGAGCCGATGATGTTGCGCAGCGTGGTGACGGTGAGCTGCTCGATCGCCTGGATGTAGCTGGCGACCTCGTAGGTGGCCGCCCGGGCGTCGGTGACCTGGTAGTAGATCACCGTGTCGATGTTGACCACCAGGTTGTCCTGGGTGATCACCGGCTGCGGCGGGAACGGCACGACCTGCTCACGCAGGTCGATCCGGTTGCGGACCCGGTCGATGAACGGGACGACGATGTTCAGCCCTGCGTTGAGCGTCCGGGTGTAGCGGCCGAAGCGCTCCACGATCGCGGCGCTGGCCTGCGGGATGACCTGAATCGTCTTGATCAGCGCGATGAATGCCACCACGACCAGGACGACCAAAACGATAAGGACGGGTTCCACGGACTCTCCCCTAGACGACCAGGGCGGTCGCGCCCTGGATTTCGACGACATCGACCTGCTGCCCCGGTTGGTACACGCTGCCGGGGTTGAGCGCACGGGCCGACCAGATCTCGCCGTTCAGCTTGATCCGCCCGCCCTCCCCGTCGACCGTTTCCGCGACGACCGCGGTGGCGCCCTGGAGCGCCTCGATGCCCATTTTGATGTTCGGGCCCTTCTTGAGCTCCCGGTACGCGATCGGGCGGACCACGACCAGCAGCGCGACCGAGACCGCGACGAAGGTCAGTACCTGCCAGACCGCTCCGGCGCCCAGCCCGGCCACTCCGGCCGCCGCCAGCGCGCCGACCGCGAACATGGCGAACTCCGGCATCGCGGTGATCACCAGCGGTATGCCGAGGCCGACGGCGGCGAGGAGCCACCAGATCCAGCTGTCCACGTGTCCATCCTAGGGAGCGAAGGGCCTTAGGGCGGAAAGTTCCCGCAGGTGGAGGGGCGGAAACCGGTCGCACGTGCGACCGGCCCCGGTTCAGCGGACTTCAGTGGCCGTCAGCGGGCTCACCGGAGACCTCATGAGGCGTCAGCGGCCTCAGCCGAGCGGCAGGCCCTGGGCGGACCAGCGGTCGCCGTGCCGCTCCAGGGTCAGCGGCAGGCCGAAGCAGAGCGACAGGTTGCGCGCGGTCAGCTCGGTGTCGATCGGGCCGGCGGTGAGCACCTTGCCCTGACGGATCATCAGGACGTGGGTGAAGCCGGGGGCGATCTCCTCGACGTGGTGGGTGACCATGGCCATCGCCGGCGCGAACTCGTCCTGCGCGAGCGCGCCGAGGCGGCGGACCAGGTCCTCACGGCCGCCGAGGTCGAGGCCGGCGGCGGGCTCGTCCAGCAGCAGCAGCTCGGGGTCGGTCATCAGCGCGCGGGCGATCAGGGTGCGCTTGCGCTCGCCCTCGGAGAGGGTGCCGAACTTGCGGGCGGTGAGGTTGACCATGCCGAGCCGGTCGAGGAGCGCGAGCGCGCGGGACTCGTCGGTCTGCTCGTACTTCTCCTGCCAGCTGACCGTCATGCCGTACGCGGCGGTGAGCACCGTCTGCAGCACGGTCTGCTCGGCGGGCAGCTTGTCGAACATGGCCGCGCCGGCCAGGCCGATCCGCGAGCGCAGCTCGAAGACGTCGACCTCGCCGAGCTTCTCGCCGAGGACGGACACCTTGCCGGCGGTCGGGAAGAGGTACGTGGAGGCGATCTGCAGCAGGGTGGTCTTCCCGGCGCCGTTGGGGCCGAGGATGACCCAGCGCTCTCCCTCGGAGATGGACCACGAGACCTGGTCGACCAGCGCGCGCCCCTCCCGGACCACGGATACGTCCACCAGCTCCAGCACGTCGCTCATGCCTACGCCTTCCCCAATACAGAAATACGGCCGTCGGGTGCGGGCGGGCAGCCACTCCGGCGGCCGGTGGGCACGGAGTGGGTGCGCCGCACGCGCATGGGCAAACCTACGCCACGCGGATGACCGCCGATTCCGTAGGCTGGCCGGATGCTCGTGACTCCTGCCGACAATCCGTACGAAGAGCCCCGTTCGGGGCGGTTGACCGCCTGGGGCAACGCTCTGCTGAACGGCCTGGTGCCGCCCGACAACGCCGCCGCCGCGGTGCTCGGCGCCGACGAGAGCCACCGGGTGACCGGGCTGCCCGGGGACGGGCCCGGGGAGCTGCACGGGCTCACCTGGGCGCTGGGGCGGCTCCGGGTGCTGGGGGTGAAGGGCCTGCGGCTGGCGCTGCCGAGCGCCGGGCACCCGCTGGGGCTGACCGGCCCCGCGTCGTTCAACCAGCGCGCGCTGGACGCGGGCGAGGCCGTGCTGGCGGTGGGGGTGCCGCTCGGGCTGGTGCCGGAGATCGAGGTGTTCGGCCCGGCCGGGGACCGCTCGGCGACGGTCCTGTGGCGCTGCTCGGAGGTGGACGACGTCCCGCCCGCCGATGTGCCGTCGCTGCACGAGGCCGAGCGCGAGCTGGTGGACGGGCTGCGCGAGGCGACCGTCCTGCTGGCCCGGCTGGATGTCGCCGGGGCCGGCCCCGAGGCGCTGCGGGCCCTGGACGCCTACCGCCGGCGCGGCCACGTCGAGCTGCTCGCGCCCGGCTACCCGCCGCGGGCGGTCCGGGTGCTGGAGTCGGCCCGCCAGGTGTCCGCGCTGCTCTCGATCGCCTCGGGCGGCCACGGGGCGGCGGTCAGCGCCTCCGAGATGGCCGCCCGCCAGGGCGCCCTGGCGCCCCTGCGGCGGACCGCCCGGCGGGCCCAGGTGGCGGCGTACAACGCCCTGGTGGACGAGCGCGGGGACCGCTGAGCCCGCGGGCCCCGCTCAGGCCTCCCTGGCCGCCCCGTTGCGGACGGCCCAGAGCGCGGCCTGGGTGCGGTCGGCGAGGTCCAGCTTCATCAGGATGTTGGAGACGTGGGTCTTCACCGTCTTCTCGGAGAGGTGCAGGCTCCGGGCGATCTCCCGGTTGGAGCGCCCGTCGGCGATGTGGCCGAGCACCTCGCGCTCGCGTTCGGTGAGGGTGCCGCCGCGGCCCTGCGGAGCACGGGGGCCGTCGTCGGCGAGCAGCGCCTCGGCGAGTTCGGGCTGGAGCAGGACGTGGCCGGCGTGGACCGAGCGGATCGCGCCGGCCAGCGCCTCCGGGTCGACGTCCTTGTAGACGTACCCGGCGGCGCCGGCCCGCAGCGCGGGGACCATCGTGCGGTGCTCGGTGAAGCTGGTGACGATCAGGATGCGGGCCCGGCTGCCCTCGCCCTTGAGGGTGCGCAGCGCCTCGATGCCGTCCACGCCCGGCATCTTGAGGTCCATCAGGACGACGTCGGGGTCGAGCTCCCGGGCGCGGTCCACGCCCTCGGCGCCGTCGGCGGCCTCGCCGACCACCTCGATGTCGTCCTGCACCTCCAGGAAGGTGCGCAGGCCGCGGCGGACCACCTGGTGGTCGTCGACCAGCAGGACGCGGATCGCTGGCGTGGTGTCAGGCACCGGGGACCTCCATCTCGACGACCGTTCCCTTCCCGGGGGCCGATTCCAGGGTGAGCGTGCCGCCGACGGCCGCGGCGCGGTCGCGCATCGAGGCCAGGCCGAGGTGGCGGCCGGCCCGGCGGACGGACTCCGGGTCGAAGCCCCGGCCGTCGTCGCGGACCCGCAGGACGGCGCCGCGGGCGGACGTGCCGGCCAGGGTGACGGTGACCCGCCCGGCCCCGGAGTGGCGCAGCGCGTTGTGCAGGGCCTCCTGGGCGACCCGCAGCAGGGCGGCCTCCTGGGCCGGCGGCAGGGCGCGGACTCCGTCGGCGGCGAAGACGAGGTCGGCGCTGTGGGCCCGGTCGAGGACCTGCACCTGGGAGGCGAGGGTGGCGCTGAGGCCGTCCTCCTCCAGGGCGGCGGGGCGCAGTTCGACGACGACGGCGCGCAGTTCGTCGGCGGCCTCGGCGGCGAGGCGGGCGACCTCGGCGAGTTCGGCGCGGGCGCGGGCCGGGTCGCGCTCGACCAGGGTGGCGGCGGCCTTGGCGGTGAGGCGCAGCGAGAAGAGCTTCTGCGAGACGGCGTCGTGCAGGTCGTGGGCGATCCGGGCGCGTTCGCCGGCCAGGGTGAGTTCGCGGCTGCGCTCGTAGAGGCGGGCGTTGGAGAGGGCGAGGGCGGCGTGCGCGGCGAGTATCCGGAGCAGTTCCTCGTCGTGGTCGGTGAAGCCGCCGCCGAGCCGCTTGTTGGCGAGGAAGATGACGCCCATGACCTGCGGCTCGTCCTCGACGGCGTCGGTGTCGAGGATCGGCATGCCGAGGAAGGCGTCCATGTCCGGGTGGGCGGCCGGCCAGCCGCCGAAGGCGGGGGCCCGGCGGACGTCGGCGAGCCGGGTGGGCCCGGTCTCGTGGAGCATCTTGGCGAGGACGCCGTGCTGGCGGGGCAGCGGGCCGATGGCCTTCCACTGCTCGTCGGTGATGCCGTCGACGACGAACTGGGCGAAGCCGCCGTGGTCGTCCGGTACGCCGAGGGCCGCGTACTCGGCGCCGAGCAGGTCGCGGGCGGAGGCGGTGATCCGGCGCAGGACCTCGCGCACCTCCAGGTGGCGGCTCATCCCGAGCAGGGCCTGGCTGACGGCCTCGATACCGGCCAGGCAGGGCTCGCAGGCGGGCAGTGGACCGGTGGGCGGCGGGCCGACCGGTATCCGGCCGGCGGGGAGCGGTCCGGCCGGGGGCCGGCGGTCGCTGGACGCGGGGGGCATACCGCCAAACTACCGCCGCGCGGCCGCCGCCCGCGTCGGTCCGAGGGCGCGCGGGGCGCAGGTCCGAGGACCTACGCCCCGGGCCGGAGCGGCACCGGAACGCCGGGGGGCGGCCCTCCCGGATCGGGGAGGGCCGCCCCGGTGGAGCGGGCGAAGGGGGTCAGCCCTTCTGCATGACCTCGGGCTCGTGGCGGCGCTGGAGGCGGGTCACGATGACGCCGATGACGACCGACATCGCGATCAGCACGCCGGCGTCGAGGAGCAGCTGGCCGACGTTGTGGCCCCAGACCGCGTCGTACTCGGGGTTCTGGAGGTCCTTGTTCCAGGGGCCCATCAGCTTGGACAGGTCCAGCGTGGTGGCGACCACGCCGACGCCCCAGCGGGCCGGCATCAGCCAGGCGAACTGCTCCAGGCCCGGCTTGCTGAAGATCTGGAAGAGGCAGCCGGTGAAGACGACCTGGATGATCGCGAACATGACCAGCAGCGGCATGGTCTTCTCGGAGGTCTTCACCAGCGCGGAGATCATCAGGCCGAACATCATCGAGGCGAAGCTCAGCAGGATCAGGCCGGTGCTCATCTCGATGATCGGCAGGCTCTTGACGATCAGCCCCTCGGAGGGCAGCTTGCGCGGCAGGAAGCCGACGGCGGAGATGACCGCGCCCTGGATCACGCTGAAGAAGCCCAGCACGATGATCTTGGACATCATGTACGCCGAGCGGGAGAGCCCGGTGGCCCGTTCCCGTTCGTAGATCGCCCGTTCCTTGATCAGCTCGCGGACCGAGTTGGCCGCCCCGGAGAAACAGGCGCCGATCGCCAGGATCAGCATGATCGTGGCGGCCCCGCTGTTGATCCCGAGCTGCGACTTCGGGTTCCTCGCCAGGCCCGCCTCGTTCGGGATCAGCACGCTGACCAGCCCGACCACCGCCGGCAGCAGGACGGAGAGCGCCAGAAAGCCCCGGTCCGAGGCGAGCACCGAGGCGTAGCGGCGGATCAGCGTCCACAGCTGCGAGCCCCAGCTCTGCGGCTTCGGCGGGCGGACCGCCTCCCGCACGATCTGGGCGGACTGCGCGGCCGCGGAGTCCACGTCCGCGGAGTACTGCTGGTAGTGCACCGAACCGCGGTAGCGGCCGGCCCAGTCGTGGTCCGGGTAGTTCTCGAAGGCCTGGAAGACATCGGCCCAGGTCTCGTACCCGAAGAAGTGCAGCGCCTCGTCCGGCGGGCCGAAGTAGGCCACCGAACCGCCCGGAGCCATCACCAGCAGCCGGTCGCAGAGCGCGAGTTCGGCCACCGAGTGGGTGACGACGAGGATGGTGCGGCCGTCGTCGGCGAGGCCGCGCAGCATCTGCATGACCTCGCGGTCCATGCCCGGGTCGAGGCCCGAGGTGGGCTCGTCCAGGAAGATCAGCGAGGGCTTGGTGAGCAGTTCCAGCGCGACCGAGACACGCTTCTGCTGGCCGCCGGAGAGCGCGGTGATCCGGTTGTCGGCGCGCTTGTCCAGGCGCAGCTCGTACAGCACCTCGTCGATCCGGGCCTCGCGCTCGCGCGCCTCGGTGTCGCCGGGGAAGCGCAGCCGGGCCGCGTACTTGAGGCCGGTGCGGACGGTCAGTTCCTTGTGCAGGATCTCCGACTGCGGCACCAGGCCGATGCGCGAGCGCAGCTCGGCGAACTGCTTGTAGAGGTTGCGGCCGTCGTAGAGGACGTCGCCGCGGTCGGCCGGGCGGTAGCCGGTGAGGGCGCGCAGCAGGGTCGACTTGCCGGAGCCGGACGGGCCGATGACGGCGACCAGCGACTTCTCCGGCACGCCGAAGCTGACGTCGTTGAGCAGGATCTTCTTGGCGCCCTTGTGCTCGACCTCGACGGTCAGGTGGCGGGCGGAGAAGGAGACGGCGCCGGTGTCGACGAACTCCTGCAGCTGGTCGCCGACCAGGACGAAGCTGGAGTGGCCGACGGTCAGCCGGTCCTGCGGGCCCATCAGCTGGCGCTGGACGGGCTGGCCGTTGAGGAAGATGCCGTTGTGGCTGCCGAGGTCGATGATCTCGTAGCGGCCGTCGGGCAGTTGGCGCAGCTCGGCGTGGTGGCGGGAGACCTGGAGGTCGGAGACCACGACGTCGTTGTCGAGCGCGCGGCCGATCCGGACGGTGCGCATGGCGGCCGTCAGGTTGCGGATGACCGTCGGCTGCGGGCCGCCGTCGTGCTGCGGCGCCTGCTGCTGCGGGAAGCCGCCGTGCGGGGGCGCCGGCGGGGCGAAGTCCTGCCGCGGCGGGAACGGCTGCTGCTGCCCGCCCCACTGCGGCGGCTGCTGCGCCGGGGGCTGCTGGACGGGCGGCTGCTGGGCCCACTGCTGCTGCACCGGGGGCTGCGGCGTCGGGGCGGCGGCGCGGCTGGTGACGGCCTCGTGCCAGGCGGGGGCCGGCGCGGCGGCCTGGGCGGGCGCGGAGAAGTTCAGCCGGGGGCCGTTCTCGGCGTTGCCGAGGTTGACCGCGGCGCCGGGGAACAGCTGGGCCTGCAGGGTGCGGGCGCCGCCGGTGTAGGTGCCGTTGGTGCTCCCGTGGTCGTCCAGCTGCCAGCCGGTTCCGTTGAAGGAGATGGTGGCGTGCTGCCAGGAGACCCTGGCATCCTCGAACGGGAAGTCCGACTGCGGGTTGCGCCCGATGCTGTAGGACCGCCCCGGCTCCAGAGTCCGCTGCTGTCCGTTGATCTCAATGACGAGTTGCGGCACTGCTCGCCTGCCCCGCTCTCTCGGTCCCCCGATTGTGACCCCGGCCGGGGCCGCGATGATCGTGAATCTGACGGGGGAATCATTCCAGCCCCTCGCCCGGGGACGAAAGTCGCCCCTGACGACTGTGACCAGGCGGAAACGATTCGCCGACGGACCCGTACCACACCCCCGCGTCACCTCTCCGTCACCCATCCGTCACCCGGGTCGTACGCACACCTCCGATACGTCCGTCCGCGAGGTGGACGGGTGCCGTGGCGGCGGCGGGCGGCGGGTAGCGTGGGGGGCACCATGAACGCATCGCCCTTGGCCGCTGAGCCGCTTCCCGCCCCGCAGCCCCGGACCGAGGACGAGCGCACCCTGCTCGTCAAGGTGTTCGGCAAGGACCGTCCCGGCATCACCGCCGGCCTCTTCACCACCCTCGCCGGGTTCGGCGTCGAGGTGATCGACATCGAGCAGGTGGTGACCCGGGGCCGGATAACGCTCTGTGCCCTGGTGACCCCCCCGGCCGGCGGCGCGCCCGGCGCCGAGGGCAGCCTGCGGGCCACCGTGCACCGCTGGGCGGAGGAGCAGAAGCTCCAGGCCGAGATCATCTCCGGCATCGGCGACAACCGGCCGCGCCGCGAGGGCCGTTCGCACGTGACCGTGCTGGGCCACCCTCTGACCGCCGCCGCGGTCTCCGCGCTGACCTCCCGGATCACCGCCTCCGGCGGCAACATCGACCGTGTCTTCCGGCTCGCCAAGTACCCGGTGACCGCCGTCGAGCTGGCCGTCTCCGGTGTCGCCACCGACGAACTGCGCGCCGAGCTGGCCCAGGAGGCGGCCACCCAGCGGGTGGACATCGCGGTGGTCAGGGCCGGCCTGGAGCGCCGGGCCAAGCGGCTGGTGGTGATGGACGTCGACTCCACGCTGATCCAGGACGAGGTGATCGAGCTGTTCGCGGCCCACGCGGGCTGCGAGGAGAAGGTCGCCGAGGTGACGGCGGCGGCGATGCGCGGCGAGCTGGACTTCGCCGAGTCGCTGCGCGCCCGGGTGGCGCTGCTGGCCGGGCTGGACGCCGGCGTGACCGAGAAGGTGCGCGCGGAGGTCCGGTTCACGCCGGGCGCGCGCACCCTGATCCGCACGCTGCAGCGGCTCGGTTTCCAGGTCGCGGTGGTCTCCGGCGGGTTCACCCAGGTCACCGACCACCTGGTGGAGCAGCTGGGGCTGGACTTCGCGGCGGCCAACACCCTGGAGGTGGTGGACGGCAGGTTCACCGGCCGGGTGGTCGGCGAGATCGTGGACCGGGCTGGCAAGGCCCGCTGGCTGGCCCGCTTCGCCGAGCAGGCGAAGGTGCCGCTGGAGCAGACGGTGGCGATCGGCGACGGCGCCAACGACCTGGACATGCTGAACGCGGCCGGGCTCGGGGTGGCGTTCAACGCCAAGCCGGTGGTGCGCGAGGCCGCGGACACCGCGGTGAACGTGCCGTTCCTGGACACCGTGCTGTACCTGCTGGGCATCACCCGCGAGGAGGTCGAGGCGGCCGACGCGCTGGACGGTACGCCGACCGAGTAGCGCGCGGCCGGCCGGGCGGGCCCCGGGACGGACGAGAGGGGCCCGAGGAGCACTCCTCGGGCCCCTCTCCCCCGAGGTCAGTCCTGCGGCGTGAAGTAGGAGACCAGCGCGGCCACGCCCGGCTCGACGCCCTTCCACGAACCGCTGAAGCTGAGCACCGCGATGGCGGCGGTCGGGAAGCCGCCGAGCCGCAGCCGTTCCAGCGCCTCCCGGTCGCCCTCGTCCCCGGCCAGCACCTGGGTCAGCCCGAGCACTCCGGGGTTGTGGCCGACCAGGACCAGGTCGGCGTACTCCTCCGGGGTCTCCTGGATGACGGTGATGATCTCGCCGGGGCTGGCCTCGTACACCCGCTCCTCGTACACCGTCTTGCGCGACCGCTTGGGCAGTTCGTGCGCGGCGAGCTTCCAGGTCTCGCGGGCGCGCAGAGCGGTGGAGCAGAGCACGTAGTCGGGGTTGATGCCGGAGTCGGCGAGCCAGCGGCCGGAATCCGGGGCCTGGTGGCGGCCCCGGTCGGCCAGCGGCCGCTCGTGGTCGTCGACGCCGTTGGGCCAGTCGGCCTTGGCATGGCGGAGAACGATGATCCTGCGGGGCGTGTCGGCGCTCATACCCAGCAAGCTTGGCAGAAAAGCCGCTGCGGGGCGCGGTGCTGCCCGATGGCGCCACCCTGAGGGGTGCAGGGTGTCATGATGCGCCGTTCGCCGGGGTTCGTCCGCCGGACGGGCGCCGGACGGCCGGGGCGCCGAGGGGCGTCCCGGGTACGGCGCGCCCGGTCAGCCCAGGCTCTGGGCGACGCTGGCGACGATCACCAGCAGGACCACGATGCCGACGATCGCCGCGGCGATCTGGCCGAGCTTCTTGTGGCCGTCGGTGGGGTTGGGATCAAGTACGGGCATGACCGGATTCTCCCACCCCGGTCATGCCCGTCGGTCACCGACCCCTCGGTGTTGGTCAGTTCTTGACCGGGACCGCGGCCGGGTGGACCGCCTCGTCCTCGATGTGCCGGGCCATCGCGGCCCGCAGGCCGAACAGCATCTGCGGCACCAGCAGCAGGGCCAGGAAGCCCAGCGGCAGGTACCACTCGCCGGTGGCCTGGTAGAGCCGGCCGATCAGGATCGGGCCGGGGATGGAGATCAGGTAGCCGACGCCCTGGGCGAAGGCGGAGAGCTGGGCCACCCCGCCGGCCGTCCGAGCGCGCAGCCCGATCATGGTCAGCACCAGCGGGAACGCGCAGTTGGAGAGGCCGACCAGGACCGCCCAGGCCCAGGAGGCGGAGGCGGGGGCCAGCGCCAGGCCGGTGTACCCGGCGATGCCGCAGGCGGCGAGCACCACGACGAACAGCCGCTGGTCGCCCCGGCGGGCGGCGAGGTTGGGCAGCACGAAGGAGACCGGCACGCCGATCGCCATGGTGATCGCCAGCAGCACCCCGGAGGCGCTCTCGGAGACGCCGGAGTCCTGGAAGATCTTCGGGAGCCAGCCCATCACCACGTAGGCGCCGGTGGCCTGGAGGCCGAAGAAGCAGGCCATCGCCCAGGCGGTCCGGCTGCGGGTGATCGGCAGCCGGACGATGGTCGTGCCGCCGGCCTTGTCGCCGCGCTCGCGCCGGGACAGCATGACGGGCAGCCAGAGCAGCAGGGCGAGCGCGCCGAGCGCGGCCCAGACGCCCAGGCCCACCCGCCAGTCGCCGCCGAGCGAGCTGGTCAGCGGCACGGTGACGGCGGCGGCCAGCGCGGTGCCGGCCGACAGCGACATGGAGTAGAGGCCGATCATCGGGCCGACCTTCTCCGGGAAGTACCGCTTGATCACCACGGGGATCAGCACGTTGGAGACCGCCACACCGGCCAGCGCCAGCGCGGTCAGCAGCAGGAAGACCGCCGTGCCGCCGGCGAACGAGCGGGCCAGCACGCCCGCGGTGATCGCGCCCATGCCGGCGGTGATCACCGCGATCGGCCCGGCCTTGCGGGCCATGCCCGGCGCGGCGAAGCCGAACAGGGCGAAGCAGAGCGAGGGGACGGCGGTGAGCAGGCCGGCCAGCGTCGGGTTCATCCCGAGGTCGGCACGGACCTGGTCGAGCAGCGGCCCGAGGCTGGTGACCACGGGGCGGAGGTTGAAGGCGGCGACGGCGATCGCGACGGCGAACAACCAGCCGACGCGCGTGCCACGGGTGGCGGGGGGCCGCTCGGTCTGCGGCCGGGCCTCGGTTCGGGAGGAGGCGGTGGTGTCTGCTGCGGGAGGCATGGGAGCCATCATAGAATGATGGGATGAATTAGCGCATCCTCGAATTGGCATGATGTCCCGACCCACCCGTCGGTCCGGCCCACCCGTCTGCCGCCGGCCCCCGCCGATCCCGAATCCGCAAGGAGTCCCCCGTGGCGCTGTCCTCGCCGAGACGCACCCCGCTGTCCGATCAGGTGATCTCGCAGCTGCGCGCCCAGATCACCTCGGGCGAATGGCCCGTCGGCTCGCGCATCCCGACCGAGGCCGCGCTGGTCGAGCAGCTCGGAGTGGCCCGCAACACCGTCCGCGAGGCCGTCCGCGCCCTCGCCCACAACGGCCTGCTGGACATCCGCCAGGGCTCCGGCACCTACGTCCTGGCCACCAGCGAGCTGGCCGGCGTGATGCACCGCCGCTTCGCCGACGCCGACCTGGCCCAGGTCGCCGAGCTGCGGGTCACCCTGGAGGCCTCGGCGGCCGGGCTGGCCGCCACCCGCCGCACCGAGCGCGACCTCGGCCTGCTGGAGGCCACTCTGGCCCGCCGTGAGGACGCCTGGCGCTCCGGCGACGCCGAGGACTTCGTCCAGGCCGACGCCGCCTTCCACCAGGCCGTCGTCGCCGCCGCCCACAACGACGTGCTCGCCGCCGTCTACGCCGACCTCGGCGAGGTCACCCGGGCCCATCTGCGCCACGACGTCGGCCCCGAGCTGATCGCCGAGCGCTACCTCGGCCACGACCGGATCGTGGACGCCATCCGGGCCGGCGACCCCCACCGCGCCTCGGACGAGGCCGGCCGCGCCATCGGCGCCTGCACCCCGGCCGAGGCCTGACCCGGTCCCGGCTCCCGGGTTCCCGCGCCCGGCAACCCCGGGCCGGACAGCCCCTGGTGAGAGCGGGCCCCGGCCCTGCCGCCCGAAGCGGCGAAGAACGCGACCCGCCCGGTACCCCTTGCGAGGGATACCGGGCGGGTCGGGTGTGGGACCGGGTGCGCCGCCGCCGTCAGGCGCCGATCGCGTGCAGGCCGCCGTCCACGTGGACGATCTCGCCGGTGGTCTTGGGGAACCAGTCGGAGAGCAGGGCCACGACGCCGCGGCCGGCCGGCTCCGGGTCGGTCAGGTCCCACTTCAGCGGGGAACGGCTGTCCCAGGTGGCGGCCAGGTCGCCGAAGCCCGGGATGGACTTGGCGGCCATCGAGCCGATCGGGCCGGCCGAGACCAGGTTCACCCGGATGTTGCGGGAGCCGAGGTCACGGGCCATGTAGCGGGAGGTGGCCTCCAGCGCGGCCTTGGCCGGGCCCATCCAGTCGTACTTCGGCCAGGCGAACTGGGCGTCGAAGGTCAGGCCGACCACCGAGCCGCCGTCCTGCATCAGCGGCAGCAGCGCCGTGGTGAGCGACTTCAGCGAGAACGCCGAGACGTGCATGGCGGTCGCCACGGACTCCCACGGGGTGTTCAGGAAGTTGCCGCCCAGGGCGTCCTGCGGGGCGAAGCCGATCGAGTGGACGATGCCGTCCAGGCTCGGCAGGTGCTCGCGGACCTGGTCGGCGATGCCCGCCAGCTGCTCCTCGCTGGAGACGTCCAGCTCCAGCACCTTGACCGGCTTCGGCAGCTTCTTGGCGATGCGCTCGGTCAGGCTCGGCCGCGGGAACGCGGTGAGGATGATCTCGGCGCCCTGCTCCTGGGCGAGCTTCGCGGTGTGGAAGGCGATGGAGGACTCCATCAGCACACCGGTGATCAGGATCCGCTTGCCCTCAAGGATTCCACTCATGATCAGTGACCCATGCCCAATCCGCCGTCGACGGGAATGACGGCTCCGGTGATGTACGCGGCCTCGTCCGAACCGAGGAACCGCACGGTGGAGGCGACCTCGGCGGGCGCCGCGTAGCGGCCCAGCGGCACGCCCGAGACGATCTCCGCACGGCGCTCGTCGCTGAGCACCGCGGTCATGTCGGTGTCCACGAAGCCGGGGGCGACCACGTTGACGGTGATGTTGCGCGGGCCGAGCTCGCGCGCCAGCGACCGGGCGAACCCGACCAGGCCGGCCTTGGAGGCGGCGTAGTTGGCCTGACCCGGCGAGCCGGAGAGGCCGACCACCGAGGAGATCAGGACAACACGGCCCTTGCGCGCCCGCATCATCAGCTTGGAGGCGCGCTTGACCACCCGGAACGTGCCGGTCAGGTTGGTGTCCAGGACGGAGGTGAAGTCCTCCTCGGACATGCGCAGCAGCAGGGTGTCGTGGGTGATGCCCGCGTTCGCGACCAGCACCTCGACCGCGCCGTGCTTGGCCTCGACCTCGGTGAACGCCGCATCGACCTGCGCGGCGTCGGTGATGTCGCAGCGCACCGCGAGGACCTCGTACTTCTCCAGCGCCTCGGGTACCTCACCCGAGCGGCTGGTGATGGCGACCTTGTCGCCCGCCTCGGCGAAGGCCAGGGCGATCGCGAGGCCGATGCCCCGGTTTCCTCCGGTGACGAGAACCGAGCGGCTCAACGATCCACCTCTCTCCGTTGGATCCGCGTACGGCGAAACGCGCACGCAGTGTGACGGTATCGGTCGGCCCGGGGCGGCGACGAATCGGTCTCCCACAGCGCCTTACCGGCGGAACTGTCGCAATCCGACAATCCGCGTCCGAGGCGGCGGCCGGCCGCCTCCAGGTCGTTGTGCTGCCGCGGTCCCGCCGTTGTCGTGTCCGCTGTCGTATCCGCTGTCGTGATCCGCGGAACGGGAACAACAGGGACGGCCGGGAACAACACGGGCGGGCACGCCCGTTGCCCCGGTGGTGCGGGACAACCCGGGGCCGGCCGTACCGACTTCTGGACGGGCCCCGCCGTGCGGGGCCCGGCGCCCCGGCGACGAACGAAGGCAGAGCACGGATGAGCGAGGCACAGCCCGGTACCACCCGCCGGCGCGGACGACTGCTGGCACTGGCCGTCCTGGCGGCCGGCGCGGGAGCGGCCGCCTGGTCGCTGCGCGGCCTGCCGGCGGCGTTCGGGCGGCGACCGGACGGCGACCGCGAGGAGCGGGTGCGCGACTCGCCGCAGT
This sequence comes from Kitasatospora sp. NPDC087315, assembly GCF_044744345.1. Taxonomy (NCBI): domain Bacteria; kingdom Bacillati; phylum Actinomycetota; class Actinomycetes; order Kitasatosporales; family Streptomycetaceae; genus Kitasatospora; species Kitasatospora sp. NPDC087315. Next base: position 20,942 of record NZ_JBIUYD010000022.1, read on the forward strand.
ACCGCGACGGGGTCTTCCACAACGCGCCCTCCACGCTGGCCCGGGCCGGGTCCGCCCCCGACTTCGACCGGGACACCGCGCGCCGGATGCTGTTCCAGCGCGAGGGCCGGGTACCCGCCAACCCGGTCCCGACCGTCCGCCCGGCCGACGGGTCGCGCCCGGCCGCCGAGGGCGTGGAGATCACCTGGTACGGACACGCGTCCGCCCTGGTGGAGATCGAGGGCTCCCGGGTCCTGCTCGACCCGGTCTGGAGCGACCGCTGCTCCCCCGCCGCGCACATCGGCCCCAAGCGGCTGCACCCGGTGCCGGTGGAGCTGGAGGAACTGCCGCGGGTCGACGCGGTGCTGATCTCCCACGACCACTACGACCACCTGGACATGGCGACGGTCAAGCGTCTCGTCCGCAGCCAGTCCGCGCCGTTCGCGGTCCCGCTGGGCATCGGCGGCCACCTGCGCCGCTGGGGCGTCCCGGAGCACCGGATCATCGAACTGGACTGGGACGAGACCTGCACCCTCGGCGAACTGGTGCTCACCCTGACCTCCGCCCACCACTTCTCCGGCCGCGGCCTCACCCGCAACACCACCCTCTGGGGTTCCTGGGTGATCGCCGGGCCCACCCGCAAGGTCTTCTACACCGGGGACTCCGGCTACTTCGAGGGCTACGCGAAAATCGGCGACCAGCACGGCCCGTTCGACGCCGCCCTGGTGCAGATCGGCGCGTACGACGCGGCCTGGGCCGACATCCACATGACGCCCGAGGACGCCGTCCGTGCCCACCGCGACCTCGACGCGGGCCTGCTGGTGCCGGTCCACTGGTGCACCTTCAACCTGGGCCTGCACCCGTGGGCCGAGCCGGTCGAGCGGCTGCTCGTCGAGGCCAAGGCGCAGGCCGTCCCGCTGGCGGTGCCGCGCCCCGGCGAGCGGGTGGACGTCGACTGCCCGCCGGAGCTGGACGGCTGGTGGGAGAGCGTCTCCTGACGCACGGCCCGGAAGGTCCCCGCGGCGCCCGCGACCGGCGCGTGTCACCGGGAAAATGAGCTGGCCGAAACCCCATGGACGGGAAATGATTCGGTGCGGGCATCCCTGTGCGGGGTGCCCGCACCGCCATCCCCCCGACCAGGGAGCCCGATTGACTCCGAAGCCTCCGACCAGCAGCGCCGGTGCCCCGCACGGGCGCGCCGTCGACGCGCTGTTCCTCGCCTACCCGCTGCGCACCCTCGCCGACGCGGCGCTCACCCGGGCCCGTGAACTCGGCGCCGCCCACGCCGACTTCCGTCTGGAGCGGGTCCGCAGCGCCTCCTGGCGGCTGCGCGACGCCCGCCCGGCCGGCACCTCCGACAGCGTCCAGCTGGGCTTCGCCGTCCGGGTGCTTCTGGACGGCGTCTGGGGCTTCGCCGCCGGGGTGGACCTCACCCCCGCCGCGGCGGCCGGGGTCGCCGAGCAGGCCGTCGCGGTGGCCCGGCTCTCCGGCGGGATCAGCCGCGCGGCAGGCTCGAAGGAGCTCGTCGAGCTGGCGGACGAACCGGTCCACCCGGACGTCACCTGGGTCTCCTCCTACGAGGTGAACCCCTTCGAGGTGCCGGACGCCGAGAAGACGGCCCTGCTCGCCGACTGGAGCTCCCGGCTGCTCGCCGCCGAGGGCGTCTCGCACGTCCAGGCCACGCTGCTGACGGTCCAGGAGAACAAGTTCTACGCGGACACCGCCGGCACCGTCACCACCCAGCAGCGGATCCGGTTGCACCCCACGGTCCAGGCCACCTCGGTCGACGAGCGCACCGGGGCCTTCGACTCGATGCGCACCCTGGCCCCGCCGGCCGGGCGCGGCTGGGAGTACCTGACGGGCACCGGCTGGGACTGGAACGCCGAGCTGGCCGAACTGCCCGTCCTGCTGGCCGAGAAGATGAAGGCGCCGAGCGTCGAAGCCGGCCGCTACGACCTGGTCGTCGACCCGTCCAACCTCTGGCTGACCATCCACGAGTCGATCGGCCACGCCACCGAACTGGACCGCGCGCTGGGCTACGAGGCCGCCTACGCCGGCACCTCCTTCGCCACCTTCGACCGGCTGGGGTCGCTCCGGTACGGCTCCGAACTGATGCACGTCACCGGCGACCGGACCGCCGAACACGGCCTCTCCACCATCGGCTACGACGACGAGGGCGTCGCCACCCAGTCCTGGGACCTGGTCCGGGACGGCATCCTGGTCGGCTACCAGCTCGACCGGAGCATGGCCAGACTGAAGGGCTTCGAGCGCTCCAACGGCTGCGCCTTCGCCGACTCCCCCGCCCATGTGCCGGTCCAGCGGATGGCCAACGTCTCGCTCCAGCCGGCCGCCGACGGCCCCGACACCCAGGGGCTGTTCGCGGGCGTGGAGAACGGCCTGTACATCGTCGGCGACCGTTCCTGGTCGATCGACATGCAGAGGTACAACTTCCAGTTCACCGGCCAGCGCGCGTACGCCATCAGGAACGGCGAACTCGCCGGCCAGGTCAAGGACTTCGCCTACCAGGCCACCACCACCGACTTCTGGGGCTCGATGGCGGCCGTCGGCGGCCCGCAGACCTACGTGCTCGGCGGCGCCTTCAACTGCGGCAAGGCGCAGCCCGGCCAGATCGCGGCGGTCAGCCACGGCTGCCCCTCGGCGCTGTTCCGCAACGTCAACGTGCTCAACACCCAGCAGGAGGCGGGTCACTGATGACCGCGACGCAACCCCACGAACTCGTCGAGCTGGCGCTCGGCCTCTCCCTCGCCGACGGCTGCGTGGTGATCGCCGACGAGGAGTCCACCGCCAACCTCCGCTGGGCCGGCAACGCGCTGACCACCAACGGCGTCACCCGGGGCCGCGGGCTCACCGTGATCGCCACGGTGGCCGGCGCCGAGGGCACCGCCTCCGGCGTGGTCTCCCGCGAGGCCGTCGCGCCGGACGAGGTGGAGAGCCTGGTCCGGGCCGCCGAGGAGGCCGCCCGCGCGGCCGGCCCGGCCGAGGACGCCCAGCCCCTGGTGGCCGACCGGCCGTCCTCGCCCGGCTTCACCGAACCGCCCGCCGAGACCTCGATCGAGGTGTTCGCGGCCTTCGCGCCCGCCCTCGGCGAGGCCTTCGCCCGGGCCGCCGCCCAGGGCGAGCTGCTGTACGGCTTCGCCCGGCACGAGATGGTCTCCAGCTACCTGGGCACCTCCACCGGCCTGCGGCTGCGCCACGACCAGCCCACCGGCATGGTCGAGCTGAACGCCAAGACCGCCGACCTCTCCGGCTCGGCCTGGGCGGGCGCCGGCACCCGGGACTTCACCGACGTCGACGTCACCGAACTGCACGCCCAGCTGACCAGGCGGCTCGCCTGGGGAGCCCGGAGGATCGACCTGCCGGCCGGCCGGTACGAGACCCTGCTGCCGCCCTCGGCGGTGGCCGACCTGCTGGTGTACATGAGCTGGTCCTCCGGCGGCCGGGACGCGGCCGAGGGCCGGACGGTCTTCTCCCGGCCCGGCGGGGGCACCCGGATCGGCGACAAGCTCGCCGGCCTGCCGCTGACGCTGCGCTCCGACCCGGCCGAACCGGGCCTGGAGACGGCGCCGTTCGTGCTGGCGCACTCCAGCGGCGGGGACTCCTCGGTCTTCGACAACGGCCTGGAGCTCACCGCCACCGAGTGGATCCGCGAGGGCGTGCTGACCGATCTGGTCACCACCCGGCACTCCGCCGCGCTGACCGGCCTGGCGCTGCGGCCGGCCGGGGACAACCTCGTCCTGGAGACCGCCGACCAGGCGTCCGCGCCGACCCTGGACGAGATGATCGCCCGCACCGAGCGCGGCCTGCTGCTCACCTGCCTCTGGTACATCCGCGAGGTGGATCCGGCGACGCTGCTGCTCACCGGCCTCACCCGGGACGGCGTGTACCTGGTGGAGAACGGCGAGGTCGTCGGCGCGGTGAACAACTTCCGGTTCAACGAGTCGCCGGTCGACCTGCTCGGCCGGATCACCGAGGTGGGCCGCACCGAGCGCTGCCTGCCGCGGGAGTGGAGCGACTGGTTCACCCGGGCCGCGATGCCGCCGGTGCGGGTCCCGGATTTCAACATGAGTTCGGTCAGCCAGGCGTCCTAGGGCGCCAGACCACGGGGGAAGGATCGAGAGAGTGGACGAGAAGCGCACGGTCAGGACCAGCAAGATGCTGTCGCGGATCCTGCGGCACGACCCCGGCCGGGTCGGGATCACCCTGGACGCGGCCGGCTGGGTCCGGGTGGACGTCCTGCTCGCCGCGCTGGCGGCGAAGGGGAACCGGCTGACCAGGGCCGAGCTGGACCACGTGGTGGAGACCAACAACAAGCGCCGGTTCGCCTACTCCGAGGACGGTCTCTCGATCCGCGCCAGTCAGGGGCACACGGTGGCGGTCGACCTCGGTCTGACCGCCACCGAGCCGCCGGCGGTGCTGTACCACGGCACCGCCACCCGGAGCCTCGACCCGATATTCCACGAGGGCCTGCGCCCGATGGCCCGGCAGGACGTCCACCTCTCGGCGGACACCGAAACGGCCACCAGGGTCGGCGCCCGGCACGGCCGCCCGGTGGTCCTGACCGTGGACGCGGCGGCGATGGCGGCGGCCGGCCACGAGTTCCGGGTCAGCGCCAACGGCGTCTGGCTCACCGCCGCGGTACCGCCCGAGTACCTCGGCCGGCTCCGCCAGGACGCGCCCCTCCGCCCCGGTCTCGTCGGCGGCCCCGGCGCGGCGTACCGTGAGGAGGCCGCGCGGCGAGACGCGCGGGTGCCTGGACGAGGACGGTAGGACATGGGCAAGAGCGCCGGCGATGGAGAGGTCTACCGGATCACGGGTGCGCGCAGCAGCCTCACCGAGGACGTCCGCGGGCGGCAGCGGCGCTATGTGGCCTCGATGCTGCTGCGCACCGTCTGCGTGCTGCTGGCGGTGGTCCTGTGGGACGTCCAGCGGGTGCTGGCGTTCGTCGCGCTGGCCGGCGCGGTCCTGCTGCCGTACTTCGCGGTGCTGATCGCCAACGCGGGCCGGGAGAAGGCGCCTGGACTGCCGAGCACCTTCGACGTGCCGGCCGGCACCCCGCTGATGCTCGGTCCCGGCGGTCAGGGTGGGGCGGGTGCGACGCATGGTACGCCCGGTGCGAAGGGCGATCCCACCGATTCTTCACAGGACTTGAGCCGACTGCCCGTTTTGCTCTGGTATCCAGCAATTGCCTTAGAGGAAAGCTCAAAAGAAGCTCAGATTAATCATGCAAGACCTCCCCTTAAGCCACCCCTACCGTGACATACTGCGTACGCGCTCCGCATCCCCCGTCGGAGCGACGGACCGACGCCGGGCGGCTCCCCCCGTGGCTGCCCGGCGTCGCCATGCCCGGATCCGGGTGGCGCCCCGCGTGGCGTACGGGCGGCCTCGGGCCGCGAACGGGGGCGTGCCGGGCGCGTGACAGACTGGCGGTACAGACGACCCGCCTACCGCTGAGGACGGCCCCGATGGACTCCCCGCAGACGCAGACGCCGGTCTGCTCCGCCAAGGGCTGCCGGGCGGACGCCCGCTGGGTGCTGGTCTGGAACAACCCCAAGCTGCACACCCCGGACCGCCGCAAGACCTGGCTGGCCTGCGAGGAGCACCGCGAGCACCTGTCCCAGTTCCTCGGTGTGCGCGGCTTCCTCAAGGAGGTCGTCGCCTTCGCCGACTGGACCCCCGAGAGCACCGGGAACACCGGGGACGAGCAGGCCCGGCCCCTTCCGTAGGCACCCTGGGCCACGCCCTACCCGCCGATCGCCGACATCGGCCGATCGGGCTGGAGGAACTCGGGGTTGTCGATCCCGGCACCGGCCTTCTTGCCCCACATCGCCGCGCGCCACAGCGCCCCGATCTCGGCGTCGTCGGCGCCCGAGCGCAGGGCGGTCCGCAGATCCGTCTCCCCGGTCGCGAACAGGCAGTTGCGCACCTGGCCGTCGGCGGTCAGCCTGGTCCGGTCGCAGGCGCGGCAGAACGGGCGCGTGACGGAGGCGATCACGCCCACCCGGCCGGGGCCGCCGTCCACCAGCCAGCGCTCGGCGGGTGCCGCGCCCCGCCGGACCGAGGGCTCGGGGGTGAGCGCGAAGCGGGCGGCGAGCCGCTCCAGGATCTCCTCGGCGGTGACCATCGACGTGCGGTCCCAGCCGTGCTGCGCGTCCAGCGGCATCTGCTCGATGAACCGCAGCTCGTACCCGCGCTCCAGGCACCAGGCGAGCAGCTCCGGCGCCTCGTGGTCGTTGACCCCGCGCATCAGGACGGCGTTCAGCTTGACCGGCGCCAGCCCGGCGGTCTCGGCGGCGGCCAGCCCGTCCAGGACGTCCTGGTGCCGGTGGCGGCGGGTGAGGGTGTGGAAGGTGTCCGGGTCGAGGGTGTCGAGCGAGACGTTGACCCGGTCCAGCCCGGCGGTGCGCAGCGCCTCGGCGGTCCGGGCGAGGCCTATCCCGTTGGTGGTGAGGGAGAGTTCGGGGCGCGGTTCGAGCTCGGCGCAGGCGGCCACGACGGCGACCAGTCCGGGCCGCAGCAGCGGCTCGCCACCGGTGAAGCGGACCTCCCGGACGCCGAGGTCACGGACGGCGAGGGCGATCAGCCGGACGATCTCCTCGTCGGTGAGCAGGTCGGGCTTGGCCAGCCACTGCAGGCCCTCCTCGGGCATGCAGTAGGTGCAGCGCAGATTGCACCGGTCGGTGAGGGAGACCCGCAGGTCGACGGCGCGGCGGCCGAAGGTGTCGAGCAGCACGGCGGTCCCTTCCGGAGAATGCGGCCGGCCCGGCCACCGTCACGGCGGGGCCGGGCCAGCCTAGTCATCGCCCGGCTGTCAGTGGGCGCCCAGTCCGGTCAGCGACCGAACCTCCAGTTCAGCGTACTTCGCCGGATCGGCGCGTTCCTTCGAGAGGAGGGTGGCGACCCAGCCCGCCAGGAAGCCGACCGGGATGGAGACCAGGCCGGGGTTCTCCAGCGGGAACCAGTGGAAGTCGTGGTTCGGGAAGAGCGAGGTCTTGGCGCCGGAGACGACCGGCGAGAAGAGCACCAGCACCACCGAGGTGACCAGCCCGGCGTAGACCGAGCTGACCGCGCCGGTGGTGGTGAACCGCTTCCAGAACAGCGAGTAGAGCAGGGTGGGCAGGTTGGCCGAGGCGGCCACCGCGAACGCCAGGGCGACCAGCGCGGCGGTGTTGAGCTTGCCCGCGAAGAGACTGAGCACGATCGCGACCGCGCCGATCGCGACGGCGGCCCATTTGGCCGAGCGCACCTCCTCCTTCTCGCTGGCCCGGCCGCGCCGGATGACGTTGGCGTACAGATCGTGCGCGAAGGAGGCCGAGGAGGCCAGGGTGAGTCCGGCGACCACCGCGAGGATGGTGGCGAACGCGACGGCGGAGATCACCGCCAGCAGGATCGCCCCGCCGGTGGAGCCCGCACCGCCGCCGAGTTGCTCGGCGAGCAGCGGGGCGGCGGTGTTGCCGGAGGACTTGGTGTCCTCGATAGCCTTGTGGCCGACCAGCGCGGCCGCGCCGAAGCCGAGCGCCAGGGTCATCAGGTAGAAGGCGCCGATGATGCCGATCGCCCAGAGCACCGACTTCCGGGCCGCCTTGGCGGTGGGCACCGTGTAGAAGCGGACCAGGATGTGCGGGAGTCCGGCGGTACCGAGCACCAGGGCGATCCCCAGGCTGATGAAGTCGAGCTTGCTGGTGCCGGTGGCGCCGTACTTCAGCCCCGGTTCGAGGAAGGCGGCGCCCTTGCCGCTGGCGTCGGCGGCGGCGCCCAGCAGCGCGGAGGGGTTGAAGTGGTACTTGGCGAGGACCAGCACGGTCATCAGCGCGGTGCCCGCGATCAGCAGCACGGCCTTGACGATCTGCACCCAGGTGGTGCCCTTCATCCCCCCTATCACCACGTAGATCACCATCAGTGCGCCGACGGCGACGACGGTCAGGCGCTTGGCGCCGTCCCCGCTGACGCCGAGCAGCAGCGCCACCAGCGTCCCCGCGCCGACCATCTGGGCCAGCAGGTAGAAGATCGACACCACGATGGTGGAGACCCCGGCGGCGGTGCGGACCGGCCGCTGCCGCATCCGGAAGGCGAGCACGTCGGCCATGGTGAAGCGGCCGGAGTTGCGCAGCGGTTCGGCGACCAGCAGCAGGGCGACCAGCCAGGCGACCAGGAAGCCGATCGAGTAGAGGAAGCCGTCGTAACCGGAGAGCGCGATGGCGCCGGCGATGCCGAGGAAGGACGCGGCGGACATGTAGTCGCCGGAGATGGCCAGACCGTTCTGGAAGCCGGTGAAGCCGCGGCCGCCGGCGTAGAAGTCGGCGGCGTCCTTGGTCTGCCGCCCGGCCCAGACGGTGATGCCGAGGGTGGCCAGCACGAAGAACCCGAAGAGGGTCATCGTCAGGCCGCGGTGCTCGGTGGCGGAGCTGGCGAGCAGGGTCATTCGGCGGCCTCCCGGGGGGCGTGGACCACGGCGCCCTGGGCTTCGCGGATCGCGGCGGCGGGCGGGTCGAGCCGCCGGTCCGCGTAGCGCGCGTACCAGGCCGCGATGGCGAAGGTGGTGACGAACTGCAGCAGCCCCAGCACCAGGGCGACGTTGATGTGCCCGACGACCCTGGTGCCCATCAGGCCGGGCGCGTAGCTGGAGAGCAGGATGTAGAGCAGGTACCAGAGGACGAATCCGATGGTGACGGGGAACGCGAAGCTCCGGAACGAGTGCCGCAGGGCACGGAACTCCCTGCTCTCATCGATGAGTTGGACTTCCGTAGGGACAGTGGTGATCGACGGCGATTCCACTCTGACTCCTCACTCCTTCGGCGTGGCGGTCGCACAGGTGGAACGAGCGGACGTGAGCGGAGTCACAGTCCGGCTGCGCGCCGCGCAATGCTAGGAGGGTCGCACCCGCCCCGGAAGGGTTTGACCGTGTTCAGCCGACCATTCACCCCCTCGTGCTGCCCAATTGGCCGAAAACCATCACTTCCGGGCATGCGAAAGGGCGGCACCGGCCTGCGGTGCCGCCCCTGGTGACGCCGGATCAGAAGGCGATCCGCACCTTGAGGGCGGAGCGGTCGTCCATCGCCCGGTAGCCGTCCGGGACGCCGTCCAGGTCCACCGTGCGGTCGAAGACCAGCCCGGGCTCGATGGCGCCGGAGAGAACGTCGGGCAGCAGCTCGGGGATGTAGGCGCGGGCGGGGGCGACACCGCCGTTGAGCGAAACGTTTCGGCCGAACATCTGACCGATGTCCACGCCCGCGCTGCCGCCGTGCGGCACACCGACGTAGCCGACCGCGCCGCCGTCCCGGGCGATCGAGACCGCGGTGCGCATCGACTCCTCGGTGCCGACGGCCTCCAGCACGGCGTGCGCGCCCTGGCCGCCGGTCAGCTCCTTGACCGCCTCGATCCCCGCCTCGCCGCGCTCGGCCACCACATCGGTCGCGCCGAAGCGGCGGGCCAGGTCGGTCCGGGCGGTGTGCCGGCCGAGCGCGATGATCCGGCCCGCACCGAGCCGGCGCGCGGCCAGCACGCCGCACAGGCCCACCGCACCGTCGCCGACCACCGCGACGGTGGACCCCGGCCGCACCCTGGCCGAGACCGCCGCGTGGTGCCCGGTGGCCATCACGTCGGAGAGGGCGAGCAGGTTGGGCAGCAGCTTCTCGTCCGCCGCCGCCTCCCTGGGCAGCCCCACCAGCGTGCCGTCGGCGTACGGGACGCGCACCGCCTCGCCCTGACCGCCGTCCGAGCCGACCTGGCCCCAGAAGCCGCCGTGCGGACAGGAGGTCTGCAGACCCTCGCGGCAGAACTCGCAGGTGCCGTCCGACCAGACGAACGGGGCCACCACGAGGTCGCCCGGCCTGAAGCCGCGCACCTCGGACCCGGCGTCCTCGACCACGCCGAGGAACTCGTGCCCGATCCGCTGCCCGGCCGTCCGCGCGGCCACACCCCGGTACGCCCACAGGTCGCTGCCGCAGATGCAGGCGTTCACCACCCGGAGGACGACATCGGTGGGCTGCTGGATCACCGGGTCCGGTACGTCCTCGATCCGGATGTCGTTGGGGCCGTGGATCACGGTGGCGCGCATGAGGGTTCGTCCTTCGCAGAGGCCGTCGCCGGGGGTGGCGAACGACCGGGAGATATTCGACCGGATGTACGACGAATACGTCGACCACTCTATTCCGGCCCGTCCGCCACCTCATTTCGACCGGACCCGGCCCGGACGGCGCTTATTCTGTTTGACCATGCATGCGATCCAGCCCGAGACGTACGGCGCGCCGCGGACCGTCCCCGTCCCCGCCCAGCGCTCCGCCGCCCCCACCGAGGGCTTCGCGGTGGTCGACGTCGAGACCACCGGCCTCGGCCGCTCGGACCGTGTCATCTCGGCGGGCGTCTACCAGCTGGACCCCGACGGCGAGGTCACCGACCACTGGTACACCCTGGTCAACCCCGAGCGGGACCCGGGACCGGTCTGGATCCACGGCCTGACCGACGAGCTGCTCGCGGACGCCCCGACCTTCCCGCAGATCGCCGGGGCACTCGCCGAGCGGCTGCGCGGCCGGGTGCTGGTCGCCCACAACGCGCTCTTCGACTGGAACATGATCTCCCGCGAGTTCTCCCGGGCCGGCCTGCACGCCCCGGTGGACCAGCGGCTCTGCACCATGGTCCTCTCCCGCGACCTGCGGCTCCCGCTGCCCAACGGCAAACTGTCCTCGCTCGCCGCCTACTTCGGTGTCCAGCAGCGCCAGGCGCACAACGCCCTGGACGACGCCCGGGTGCTCGCCGAGGCCTTCCGCCCCAGCCTGCACCTGGCCCGCCAGGGGGGCGTCCCACTGCCGCTGCAGGCCTGCGTGGCCGTCACCGACCTCGGCGAGGACGAGCCCGCGGCGCCCGGCCGCGCCTCCTGGACCGGCTCCTCGTACCGCCAGGCCAGGAAGCGCCCGCCGTGCCCGTACCCCAACCCGGGGCGCTGGGAGGACGGCAAGCCGCTGGTGCAGGGCATGCGGGTGGCGATCACCGGCGACACCGCCACCGACCGCGAGCTGCTGGAGGACCGCGCGGTGGAGGCCGGCCTGCACATCGCCACCTCGGTGAGCCGGCTCACCAGCCTGCTGGTCACCAACGAGCCCGGCAGCTGGAGCGGCAAAGCCCGCAGGGCCCGCGAGGTCGGCACCCCGGTGGTCACCGAGGACGCCTTCCTCCAGTTGCTGCGCGAGGTCGCTCCGCACCCCGGTGCGTGATCGCGCCGTGAGGTGGGCGTACCGTGCCCGTGTGTACCGTTTTCTGCTCTCCCGGCGCTGGCTGATCACCCTGCTGATCGCCCTGCTCCTGATCCCCACCACGATCAGGCTGGGGTTCTGGCAGCTGCACCGCCACGAGGCGCGGGTGGACCGCAACGAGCTGATCACCCAGGCCCTCACCGACCGGCCGGTCCCGTTCGACACCCTGTCGGCGACGCCCGGTTTCACGGTGCCCAAGGACCTGACGTGGCGCGCGGTGACGGCCACCGGGCAGTACGACCCGGCGCACGAGTTCGTGGTCCGCAAGCGGACCGACTCCAGCGGGGACAAGATCGGTTACTTCGTGATCACCCCGCTGGCGCTCGCCGACGGCAAGGGCACCGTCCTGGTCAACCGCGGCTGGGTGCCGTCCGGCGACTCCGCCACCGCCTACCCGCCGGTGCCGACCGCGCCGGCCGGCGAGGTCGCCCTCACCGGCCGGCTGCGTGCCGACGAGACCGCGGCCGGCAGCGGTATCCGCGACCGGGCCGGCCTGCCCGACCGGCAGTTCAACCTGATCAGCACCGAGCAGCAGGCCAAGGAGACCGGTGCCACCCTCCTCGGCGGTTACCTGGAGCTCACCGACACCGCCCCGGCCCCCGGCGACCAGCCCCAGCTGCTGCCCGAGCCCAACCACTCCGACATCGGCCCGCACATGGCGTACGCGATCCAGTGGTGGCTGTTCACCGCGATGATCCCGGTCGGTCTCTGGGTGATCGTCCGCCGCGAGGCCAGGGATCGCGCCAAGGAGGCCGCCGAGGCCGAGGTGCCGCCGGTGGCCGTACCGGCCTGACCTCCGGCGGCCCCGCCGGAGCCCGCTCAGAGCACGTCGTCCAGCTCCCGCAGCAGCCGGGTCTTGGCCCGGGCACCGACCACGGACTTCACCGGCTGCCCGTCCCGGAACACCATCAGCGTCGGCATCGACAGCACCCCGTACGCCGCCTGCGTCTGCGGATTGCTGTCCACGTCCAGCTGGACCACGGTCATCCGGTGCCCCTCCTCGCGGGCCAGGTCGGCCAGCACCGGCGCCATCATCCGGCACGGCGGGCACCAGTCCGCCGTGAAGTCCACCAGCACCGGCCCCTCGGCCGCCAGCACCTCGGCCGCGAACGTCTCGTCCGTGACCGCCGGCACCCCTGTGATCTGCACCATCGTCTACGTCTCCTTCCAATCGGTCGCCAACTCGCAGAGCGGCGCCTGCCCGGCCCCGGCCGCCAGCTCGTCCCGGGCGAGCTCCGCCCGGGAGAACTGCTCGGCCACCTGCGCACGGACCTCCTGGAGCCGGGCGATGCACTCGTCCAGCTCGGCCAGCTTGCGCCGGTAGACCTCCAGCGAGGCCGGGCAGGAGTCCCCCTCCGGGTGACCGGCCTGCAGGCACTCCACGAACGGCCGGGTCTCCTCCAGCCCGAAGCCGAAGTCCTGGAGGGTGCGGATCTGCCGGAGCAGCCGCAGATCGTCCTCGCCGTAGGCGCGGTAGCCGTTGCCGGCCCGCCGGGCGGGCAACAGCCCGAGCTGCTCGTAGTACCGCAGGGCCCGGGTGGTCGTCCCCGCCCGCCTCGCCAGCTCGCCGATCCGCATGACCGCACCGCTCCTTCCGGCCGCCGTCCGAACGCCGCCGTGAACGACGGTAGACCTTGACGCCGACGTCAAGGCCAGCCCCCGGGGTCACTCCCCCGGAACGCCGGCCCGGCGGGCCCCTACCCGCCCGCTGCCGCCACCCGGCAGGATGGGGGCATGGATCTTGGACTGAAGGACAGGGTGTACGTGGTCACCGGCGCCACCCGGGGCCTCGGCCTCGCGGCCGCCCGGGAGCTGGCCGCCGACGGTGCCCGGGTGCTGGTCAGCGGCCGGGGCAAGGAGTCGGTGGCGGCGGCAGTCGCCGAACTGGACGCGCTCGGCGGCCGGGGGGCCGCACACGGCCTGGTGGCCGACAACGCCGACCCGGCCACCGCCGCCCGGCTGGTGACGGAGGCCGCCGAGCACTTCGGCCGGCTGGACGGCGTACTGATCAGCGTCGGCGGCCCGCAGGCCGGCCCGGTCTCCACCGCCGCCGAGGAGGCCTGGCGCGACGCCTTCGAGTCGCTCTTCCTCGGCGCCCTGCGGATCGCCCGGGCGGCGGCCGACGCACTCGGCGCGGGCGGTGTGATCGGCTTCGTGCTCTCCAGCTCGGTCCGCCAGCCCATCCCCGGCCTCGGCATCTCCAACGGCCTGCGCCCCGGCCTGGCGATGGCCGCCAAGTCGCTCGCCGACGAGCTGGGGCCGCGCGGCATCCGGGTGGTCGGCCTGCTCCCGGCCCGGATCGACACCGACCGGGTCCGCGAACTCGACGCCCTCGGCGGCGACCCCGAGGCCGCCCGCACCCACCACAGCGCCGCCATCCCGCTCGGCCGGTACGGCACCCCGGAGGAGTTCGGCAAGGTCGCCGCCTTCCTGCTCTCCCCCGCCGCGTCCTACCTGACCGGCGTCATGGTCCCGGTCGACGGCGGCGCCCTGCGCGGCCTCTGACGTGACCGAAAGGGGGCGGCCCACGCCACCCCCTCCGGTCACCGGACCCGTGGCTGTCTGCGCCGGCCTCGGCGGCGCGGCTCGGTGTGCTTCGCCCGCAGCACCCGGACGCGGAGGTCGGCCCGCAGCGCGGTCAGCCCGAGGCTGGCCGCGGCGTCCGCGCGCGGACCGGTGTCGAAGTGCTCGACCAGCGCCGCCGGGTCCCCGCCCGGGGTCAGCCGGACGGCGCCGCGCAGCCGCGGCCCACCCGGCGCACGCACCAGCCGGACGCCTGCCCGCTCGACCTCGGGGAGCACCACCGTGCCCGTCTCCAGCGCGTCCTCCAGCGCGTGGGTCCGCAGCCGCAGCCGCAGCCCGGGCGCGCCGGGCGTGGGGACGTCGATGCTCGCCGGGCCGCTGCGCCGCAGCTGGGCGAAGAGCCACCAGATCATGCCGGCCACCAGGACGGTCAGTCCGCCGATCACGGCGGGCCACCACCAGGAGGCGTCCACCCAGCGGGTCCGGGTGCGGACGCTGACCACCGGCTGGTCCGGCGAGGTGAGCGGCCACCACGACGGCGGATCCACCCCGAGCCGCCCGTACAGGTCGAGCCCGCCGGCCAGCACCAGCACCCCGACCGCCAGCAGCACCACCCCGGCCACTCCCAGCAGCACCCGGTTCACGGTGGACCGGCTCATCCGTCGGCTCCTCTCTCCGCCCGTACGCCGCTCATCCGCCCGCTCCGCGCGTTCCGGACCCCGGACGGTCCGCCCGGACGTCGAGCCGCAGCGGCCGGGCCAGGGTCACCCGCGCCAGCTCCTCCCGCAGCCGGGCCTGGACGAAGGCCGGATCGGCGGGACCCACCAGGGTGACCCGGACCCGGCGGCGGTTGATCCGGATCACGATGTGCTCGACACCCGGCAGCCCGGCGGCGCGGTCGGCCAGCAGATGGCCCACCCCGGCGCGGTCGATGGCGGCGGCGGTCTCACCGTGCGGCCGCAGCGCGAGCCAGCGGCGCAGGCCGGGCGCGAAGGCGAGCCAGAGCAGCCGACCGCCGAGCAGGGCGGCGGCTCCGGCACCGATCAGCACCCAGAGGTCGTCCAGGTGCCGGGTGGCCAGCTCGTCGGCGGTCTCGGCGCGCCACCGGAGGGCGGGGTGCCCGGTGCGGACGGCGACCACGTCGTAGAGCAGCGCCCCGGCGATCACCAGGACACCGGTGGCGACCAGCGCGGCGGCGGCCGTCCGCGCGGACCGCGGCCGGGGCACCCGGGCCGCGACGGTCCGTGGCTCGCTCGGCGCCCCGGTGGACGGCTCGGTGGGCGGCTCGGTGGGCGGGCCCGGCTCGGCCGCCCCCTCCGACGGTGTCCCGGGCGTCTGCTCGGTCATGCGCGGCCCCCGGTCACCAGCCGCTCGACGACCACCACCACCCCGGCCACCCTGGTCCCGGTCAGCCCGCCGACCTGCGCGGCGATCCGCTCGCGCACGGCCCGGGCGAGCGCCGCCAGGTCGGCGGGGAAGGGCAGTTCGACGGCGACCCGGACGGTGACGGTGCTGCCCGGCGTGGAGACGGACACCCTGGGCGGCCTGCCCCGCTCCGCCCGGCCGTGCCACGCCTCGGTGAGCGCCTCGCGAGCGGCCCGGGCGGCGATCCGGGCGTAGACGCGGTCGGCGACCCGCAGCCGGCCCCGGGCGCCGGGGTCACGGGGGGAGGTGGTGGCGAGGGCCGCCATCAGCGGCGCCGGTCGCGGCCGCGCAGCAGGTCGCCCAGGTCACCGAGCTCTATGTCGCCCTCCAGCAGTCGCCCGACCACGAAGCCGACCAGCCCGAGCGCGGCCACCAGCAGGAAGGCCGCGAACCCGCCGAAATATCCGGCGAAGCCCAGGGCCATACCCACCACCAGGCCGACGATGGCCAGGTTCATCCGCTCCTCCTCGTCCTCCGCCGCCGGCCGGGTCCGGCCGGTCGGGCTACTTCAGCTTGGGCCGCTGGCCGGAGGAGAGGGTCTCCTCTTCCTCCTCCTCGACGTCCGGTTCGTCGGGGAGATGGACGTCGTTGACGGCGATGTTGACCTCGACGACTTCGAGGCCGGTCATCCGCTCGACCGAGTCGATGATGTTCTCCCGTACCTGGCGGGCCAGTTCGGGGATGACCACGCCGTACTCGACGACCAGGGCGATGTCGATGGCGGTCTGCTTCTCGCCGACCTCGGCCTTGATGCCGCGTCCGATGCTGGACTTGCCGCCCGGCACCCGGTCGCGCATCGCGCCGAAGGTGCGGGAGAGACCCGAGCCGAGGGCGTGGATGCCGGAGACCTCGCGGGCGGCCATACCGGCGATCTTCTCCACCACGCCGACGGCCAGCGCGGTGCGTCCGCGCTCGCTCGCCGACCTCTTCCCCTCGGCGAGCGAGGAGGACGAGGAGGACGAGGCCGAGGAGGCGGCGGCGGAGGGGTTCTTGTGCAGCGTGGCGGGCGTCGGAGTGTCAGGCATGAGCGCTTCTCCCGTCGTACGGCCATAGCTATATCCCGAATCACTCCAACTCTGGCATTTCGCCACGATTCCCGCCCCCGGAACGGCGGCCGGCCGGCCCGGGGAACGCCGAGGGCCCGGCCCCCCGGGATCGCCCCCGGAGCCGGGCCCTGTCCGCTCGGTGGGCGTCAGTCGCCGAGGCCGGCCAGATCGCGCAGGCGACGGGCCTGCGCCACCCGTTCGGCCGAGCGCTGCTCGTCGTACGAGCGCCCGCCCGCGCCCTGGAACAGGGCCTTGGTCTCGATGACGGCGTCCCGCGGCGCGGCCAGCAGCGCGGCGGCGAGATCGCGGGCGGTGGCGTCCAGCTCGGCGGCGGGGACGGCCAGGTTGGCCAGCCCGGTGGCGGTCGCCTCCTCGGCGCCGACCCAGCGCCCGGTGACGCAGATCTCCAGCGCCCTGGCGTAGCCGACCAGTTCGGTGAGCGGCTTGGTGCCGGCCAGGTCGGGGACGAGGCCGAGCGAGGTCTCCTTCATGGCGAACTGGACGTCGTCGGCGACCACTCGCAGGTCACAGCCGAGGGCGAGCTGGAAGCCGGCGCCGACGGCGTGGCCCTGGACGGCGGCGATCGAGACCAGGTCGGGGCGGCGCCACCAGGTGAAGGCCTCCTGGTAGGAGGCGATGGTGTCGTCGAGGTCGCGGTCCGCGGCGGCGGCCAGCTGGAGGAAGGTGCGCTCGCCGGGGATGCCCTCGGGGGTGAACATCGCGCGGTCCAGGCCGGCGGAGAAGGAGAGGCCCTCGGCGCGCAGCAGCACCACCCGGACCTGACCGGGCAGCTGCCGGCCCACGGACGCCAGGGCGCGCCACATCGCGGGCGACTGGGCGTTACGCCGTTTGGGCTGACAGAGGGTGACGGTGGCGAGCGCGCCGTCGATCTCCAGACGGACGCCGTCCTGCTCCCAGCTCGGGGCCTGCGGGTCGGTGGCGGGGGCGGTCATGCGGGGACCTCCGGTGGCGAGGGACGTGGCTACCGGAGAGTAACAAAACTGGCGGCGCAGCGGCAGACGCCGGCGCGGAAAGATCGGGACGCCGGGACGGACGCCACCGCGGACATGACGATCGGCGGCCGGTTCGCTGTGGC
The DNA here is from genome assembly GCF_044744345.1 of Kitasatospora sp. NPDC087315. Lineage (NCBI taxonomy): Bacteria > Bacillati > Actinomycetota > Actinomycetes > Kitasatosporales > Streptomycetaceae > Kitasatospora > Kitasatospora sp. NPDC087315. The sequence goes on from NZ_JBIUYD010000022.1 coordinate 38,278, forward strand.
CGGGGGCGGGCGATCGATGCCGCCTCCCCGGTCGGCGCCCTGCCGCCGAGTCATCCGCTCATAGAATTGACGGACCGTCAGGAACCAGCCCCGGCAGTAGCTTTGTTCTTGCCACGCGTGGCACCACCGCGGCCCCGGAGGATCACTCCGGACTCGCTCAGCATCCGGTGCACGAAGCCGTACGAACGACCGGTCTCCTCCGCGAGAGCGCGAATGCTCGCCCCGGAGTCGTACTTCTTCTTGAGATCGGCCGCGAGCTTCTCACGCGCGGCACCGGTCACCCGGCTGCCCTTTTTCAGAGTCTCGGCCACCCGTGCCTCCTCGTAGCGTTGCTCGGTCAGATTCCCATGATCACCCATCCACAGCGTCCTGGCCACCCATTCGACAAGGTCGATGTCGGGAATGCGCGGTCCGTCGGTGGTGATCCGAGCGCACAAGGGCGCTCACGCAGAGTGCACGCCCCCGGGGCGATACCGCCGTCCGGAGCGAAACGGCTGATCAGCAGCGTCGGCCCGACCACGATCGAGTGGCGGGCCGACAGGAGCTACTCAAACGGAATGCCGGACCTCTTCATTCCCGGACACGCCGTAAGGACTAGTTTTTCTGGTCCAAAAAGCGGAGGAGGTGTCTACCGCCGGTCAGGCGAGCGAGACCAGATCGGCGTACGCCGGGCTCCACAGGTCCTCCACACCGTCCGGCAGGAGGATGATCCGCTCCGGCTGGAGCGCGTCGACCGCGCCCTCGTCGTGGGTGACCAGCACGACCGCGCCGCTGAACTCGCGCAGCGCGCCGAGGATCTCCTCGCGGCTGGCCGGGTCGAGGTTGTTGGTGGGCTCGTCGAGCAGCAGCACATTGGCACTGGAGACCACCAGCGCGGCCAGCGCGAGCCGGGTCTTCTCGCCGCCGGAGAGCACCCCGGCGGGCTTGTCGACGTCGTCGCCGGAGAACAGGAACGAACCGAGGATCTTGCGGATCTGCACCAGGTCCGTGTCCGGCGCCGAGGAGCGCATGTTCTCCAGCACCGTGCGGTCCGGGTCCAGGGTCTCGTGCTCCTGGGCGTAGTAGCCGATCTTCAGGCCGTGGCCCGGGACGACCTCGCCGGTGTCCGGCTTCTCCACCCCGGCCAGCATCCGCAGCAGGGTGGTCTTGCCGGCGCCGTTGAAGCCCAGCACGACGACCCGCGAACCGCGGTCGATCGCCAGGTCGACATCGGTGAAGATCTCCAGCGAGCCGTACGACTTGGACAGGCCGCTGGCGGTCAGCGGGGTCTTGCCGCAGGGCGCCGGGTCCGGGAAGCGCAGCTTGGCGACCTTGTCGTTCATCCGGACCTGCTCCAGCCCGGAGAGCAGCTTGTCCGCGCGGCGGGCCATGTTCTGCGCGGCCACCGTCTTGGTCGCCTTGGCGCGCATCTTGTCCGCCTGCGCGTTGAGGGTGGCGGCCTTCTTCTCGGCGTTGGCCCGCTCGCGCTTGCGGCGCTTCTCGTCGTCCTCGCGCTGCTGCTGGTACTGCTTCCAGCCCATGTTGTAGACGTCGATCGCGGAGCGGTTGGCGTCCAGGTAGAACACCTTGTTGACGACCGTCTCGACCAGGTCGACATCGTGCGAGATCACGATGAAGCCGCCCTTGTAGGTCTTCAGGAAGTCCCGCAGCCAGACGATCGAGTCGGCGTCGAGGTGGTTGGTGGGCTCGTCGAGCAGCAGCACGTCGGAGTCCGAGAAGAGGATCCGGGCCAGCTCGACGCGGCGGCGCTGGCCACCGGAGAGGGTGTGCAGCTGCTGGCCGAGGATGCGGTCCGGCAGGCCCAGGGCGGCGGCGATGGTCGCGGCCTCGGCCTCGGCGGCGTACCCGCCCTTGGTGAGGAACTCGGTCTCCAGGCGCGCGTACTTCTTCATCGCGTTTTCCTGGGTGGCGCCCTTGCCGTTCGCCATCCGGTCCTCGTTCTCGCGCATCTTCCGCAGCACGGTGTCCAGACCGCGCGCGGAGAGGATGCGGTCCTTGGCGAGGACGTCGAGGTCGCCGGTGCGGGGATCCTGCGGGAGGTAGCCGACCTCGCCGGAGCGGGTGACCGTACCCGCGGCCGGCATGCCCTCGCCGGCCAGCACCTTGGTGAGGGTGGTCTTGCCGGCGCCGTTGCGCCCGACCAGACCGATCCGGTCGCCCGGGGCGACCTTGAAACTGGCGGACTCGATCAGGATCCGGGCACCGGCGCGCAGCTCAAGGGCGTTGACGGAAATCATGGCTGGGGACTACTCCTGGGACGTGGGCGGGCGCCTGGGCATGGCCCGGGGCCGGGCAGCGGGAAGGGCTTCGTCGGTGATCGGCGGACCGCACGGGGGCGGCGCCGCTCGCCCGCTAGTGCCCGGAGAGAACAGCCATGACGGCAAGTCTACCGGGCCGCGCGACACGGCCCCCGGGAATTACCGTGGCGGGGTACCGGGACCGGGGCCGGACCCAGGTCGCCGGACGCGCCCTACGGCTGCGGATCACCCGCCGGGGCCGCGCAGGAACCCTCCGGGCGGACGGCGGCGAACGGCTCCGCCGGGCTGCCGCAGGCCGCCTCGGGGGCCGCCGCCTTGGTGTCGAACACCTTGGGGCCGACGATCGGGCCGTCCGAGATCAGCACCCGGCGGCCGTCCAGCGCCTTCAGCGACACCCCCGGGCCGGCGCTGAGCTGCCAGCCGGTGCTGTCCAGCCGGTAGCCGCTGACGCCGCCGGAGACCGGCTGACCGCCGCCGCTGGTACAGCTGCGCGGGACCAGCACCGCGTAGTCCGTCCCCACCGTGCGCGTCGGGTCGTAGACGCAGTTGCCGGGCGGCTTGGAGTTGTAGCGCAGGTCACCGTCGGCGTCGCGGAGGCCCATGGTCAGGTTGGGGGTGACCACGGCCACCCACGGCGAGGTCTCCTGGACGGTGTACAGCGCGGTGGCGGCCCGCTCCACCGCGAGCTGCTTGCGCTGCTCGTCGGTGCGCTTGTCGGCGCCCGGCTCGCCCTCGCCGCGCAGCCAGTCCGCCAGCCCGGGCACGGCCCGGTGCCAGCGCACCTCGTGGTCACCGGGCCGGACCGAGGTGATCAGGCCGTCGTCCCAGAGCACCACGGCGTTCTCCCCCGCCATCGCCTGGTACAGCGCGGTGGCGCCCTCCCGGCGGTAGGACCAGGCGTGCTCCCCGGTGGCGCGGTTGTACGCCTCCAGGCCCGGGCCCACCCGCAGCTCCAGGTCGGCCGCGCCCGGCGACTGCGCGTTGACCGTGCTGACGCTCGCACCACCGGGCTCGGCCACCCGGTCCCCGAACGGCACCGGCTTGTTGGCATGCGCGGCAGCGCCCGCCACAAGGACCAGCAGCACCGCCAGGGCAGGGAGGATCGATCGGGGGGTGAGTACACGCAGCGGCTTCCAGGACACGGGCGGAGCGTACCTTTCTCCCCCCGCGCGAGTCAGCCGGGCGTGGCCGTGCGCCCGTTCCGCGGACCGCTCGATGGCCGGATCGCACCCCTCGCCCGGTCCCACCCCCGACCTGCGCCGTCGGGCCCCGTCCGGTCGGGGCGCCGGCTCCGCGGGGCGCCCCGGTAGGGCCCCCAGGGCCGCCCGGACTGTTACAGAGGTGATACACGGCCCACTGCGGCAGAAGGCGTTCGAATATCGCCCACTTTAGGGTGACATTCGGCTTTTCCGACGCCCGTTGGGCCTACTGTCTGCGAGCGGGGGACCACGGTCCGTCCATCCCGCACCGCTCCGCGACGCCCGGAGGAAGACCCATGCGATTCGGCCGCCTGGCGCTGGCCGCCGCCTCCCTGCTGCTGCTGACCACGGCCAGTGTCCCGGCCGGGACCCCGCTCAGCCAGACCGAACGGCACACCCTCTCCTCGGACGCCATCCAGCCGCGCGGCGCCGCCACCCGCCCGGCCGTCCAGCGGGCCGGGCACGAGCCGCCGTTCGGGGCCTTCGTCGGTTCCTGGGACACCTACATCCCGCAGATCGACCACTTCGCGAAGTGGCTGAATGACGCCAATCTGCAGGTCGGCCACACCTATCTGGCCGGAAACAGCTGGGCGGACGTCGAGGGCGAGGCCATGGTGCTCGGCATGTGGTCGCAGTGGCGGCTGGCGGACCCGGCCCGGATGCTCGTGCTCGGCGTGCCGATGCTGGTGCCCAGCGAGGCGAACGTGCCGGACGGCGAGGTGGCCAGGCTGCTCGGCCAGGGCGTACAGGGGGACTTCGACGGCCACTTCCTCAAGCTCGCCCGCCGTCTGGTCGCGCTGGGCGGCGCCGACGCCGTGCTCACCCTCGGCTGGGAGATGAACGGCGTCACCTACACCCACCGCTGCAAGCCCGACCCGACCGCCTGGAAGGCGTACTGGCGGCGGATCGTCGGGGTGATGCGCTCGGTGCCCGGGCAGCGGTTCCGCTTCGACTTCACGCCCAACCGGGGGCTGGACGCCATCCCGTGGACCAGGTGCTACCCGGGCGACGACGTCGTGGACATCATCGGCATGGACAGCTACGACCAGCCGGCCGGCGCCACCTTCGACGACTACGTCCGCGAGCCATACGGGCTGCAGGACCAGGTGGAGTTCGCCGCCAAGCGCGGCAAGCCCGTCTCGTACCCGGAGTGGGGGCTGTTCCGCAACGGGGACAACCCGGAGTTCGTGCAGCGGATGGTGGAGTGGATGCGCACCCATGACACCAGCTACCAGACGGTCACCGACTACTGTCCGCACGGGTTCTGGCAGTGCGACCGGAACCCGCGGTCCACCGCCCGGTTCCGGCAGCTGATGTCGGGCTCCGTGGGGGCGCCCGCCACGGCGCCCCCGAGCACCACCCCGGTGCCGGGCCCGCGCTGAGCGGGGCCCGGCACCGGGGGCGGCCCGGGCCGGCGGCCGGTTCAGCTCCGGCGGCGCGCCACCAGCGCCTCCTTGAGCCTCGGCAGGCGGGTGGTCAGCACCCGCACCACCGCCTGCCGGGCCCGGACCGAACCGGCCCTGACGGCGGCCGCCGGGGCCGGACCGCGCGGGCCGAACAGCAGCCGCTGGTTGGCCAGCTGGTCCGGCCGCCAGCGCTGCTTGTACGGCTCCTGGCCGCGCAGCAGGCTGAGCACCGGAACGCCCGCGCCGACCGTCTCCTCCAGCGCCGCGCCGAACAGCAGCCCGGCGATGTCCAGCCGCTCGCGCAGCCGCGGGTGCGCGCCGTACAGGTAGAGGCCGCCGAAGGACGGGCAGAGCAGCAGCAGGTTCACCGCGACCAGCTCGTCGTCCAGCCAGTACTGGTGGACGGCGGCGCGGCCGGTGGCGACCAGGCCGGTGGTGGACTCGGTGAGGTGGCGGGCGAACCGCTCGGTCCGGTGCTCCGGGGTGACGCCGCGCTGCTGCCACTGCAGGAAGTGCAGCCGCAGCAGGGCGTCCAGCGCGTCGGGCACGTCCTCGGGCGGCGTCGGGCGGACCTCGACCCCGGCCTCGGCGATCTTGCGCAGCTTCACCCGGGTGCGCTGGGCGGTCTTGCCGGGCACCCGCTTGAGCAGCTGGTCCATCGGGACGGCCGGCAGGTACTGGCAGAGCGAGTCGGCGAACCGGCGCCGGCTGCCCCGCCACTGCTCGAACACCCGCTGCACCGCCGCCTCCGGGTGCACCTCGCGCAGCTCCAGGCTGTGCCAGGGGCGGGTGAGCGGCAGGGCCTCGGCGAACGCGGCGGCGGCGCGGTCGGCGCAGGCGTCGTCGAGCAGGATGTCGGTGAAGTCGATCAGGCCGTCGCCGAGCCCGGTCAGCCCGCCGAGCGGGCCGCCGCGCCGCCGGAAGGCGCCCGCGCCGACCAGCCGGCCGTCCTCGCGGACCAGGACGACCAGCAGCTCGCCGGGGCGGCCGTACTGGCGCCACCAGGAGCACTGCCAGGCGGCGGCCTGGAAGAAGGTGGCCGTCCGGCAGCGGCCGGCCAGATCGTCCCACTCCTCGGCGAGGGTCTCCAGGGCGTCGTCCTCGCGGCGCAGCTCGCTGGTCCAGCGCGGGGTGCCGGTCTGGGCGGGCAGGCCGGTGGCGGCCACCGCCTCGGTGCTCATCGGGGGCTCCCGGCGGCGGTCTTCGGCTCGGCGGGGGCCTGGAGCGCGTAGACCCCGGGCTCGCCGGGTCCGTCCGGGTACGCCTGCGGTGCGGTCTGCGCGGCGCCGGTCCGGGGGCGCGGGGTGGTGACGGACCCGGGCACCGGCGGGGCGGCCGGCACCGGCTCGGCGGGCCGGGGACCGGGCTCGGCCCCGGGGCTGCGGCGGCGGGTCGCCAGCACCAGTGCGCCGATCAGCAGGCCGGCCGCGCCGCCGACCGCGACGTCCAGCCGGGCCGAGGGTGTGGTCGGCTTGCCCGGCTCGGCGGCCGGGGCCAGCGGGACCAGCCGGACGCCGGTCTCCTTGCTGTTGGCGTTGGCGAGGGCGACCAGGGAGCGGGCCACCGCGTCGGCGGTCTCGACGGCCTCCCGCGGCCTGGCCCCCGTCCCGGTGATCTCGATCACCGGGGCGTCCGGGGAGGTGGTCCCGTGCACCAGGGTCTCCAGCTCGGAGAGCCGGTGGCCGGTCTCGGCGGCGGCCGTGCCGAGCACCTGCGGCTGGCCGGCCAGCCGGCCGTACGCCTGGGCGAAGTTGACCGCGACGGCGTTCTCCCCGGGGTTCTGCGGCACCACGACCACGTAGGAGTTGGCGGCGTACGACGGGTGCGCGACGGCGGCGTACCCGGCGCCGGCGGCGGCGCCCAGCGGCACCGCCAGGGCCACCGGCCACCAGCGAAGGGCCAGGGTGCGGACGCTTCGGCGCGATTCGGACATGGGGTGCTCCGTAGGGTGTGGGGCGGTCCGGGGTTGCACGGGCCGCCGGCCGGTCAGGCGGGTGCCAGGCGGTCGTAGAGGGCGCCCAGGTCGGCGGCCACCCGGACGATGTCGTAGTGGCCGACCGCCGGGGGGTGGGGCAGCGGGGCGGTGCTGTGGTCGTTGAGGTGGCGCAGGTCGCGCAGCGCGGCGGTGTACGCGGCGGCCTCGGAGGGGATCCGGCGGGCCTGCGGGGCGGCGGCGGGCGGCAGTTCGTCCAGGGCCGGGCAGGCGCTGTGGCGGACCGGGAGGCCGGCCGCGAGGCCCTCCAGGACGCCGAGGCCGAAGGTCTCCTCGGTCGACGGCGCGGCCAGCACGTCCAGGGCGGTGAGGAGTTCGGGCACGTCGTCGCGTTCGCCGGTGAGCACCAGCCGGTCCCGGACGCCGAGCCGGGCGGCCCGGCGCTCCAGGGCGGCGCGCTCCGGGCCCTCGCCGATCAGCACCAGCCGGGTGCCGGAGTCCACCGCGGCCAGGGCCTCCAGCAGGACGTCGAAGCGTTTGCCGGGCACCAGCCGGCCGACCCCGCCGACCACCCAGCTCCCCTGCGGCAGGCCGAGTTCGGCCCGTACCCGGCGGCGCACGGCGGCCCGTTCGGCGTCCGGCCTGCGGTAGCGGGCGGCGTCGATGCCGTTCGGGATCAGCTCGACCCGGGCCGGCGGCACCCCCCACGCGTACAGGGTCTGGGCGACCTGCCGGGAGACCGCGACGGTGGTGGTGCCGAGCCGCTCGGCGGCCAGGTAGAGGCCCTTGACGCCACGGGTGACCGGACGGCCCTCGATCGCCCCGGCGTGCAGCGAGTGCTCGGTGGCCACCACCGCCCGGACCCCGGCGAGCCGGGCCGCCGGCCGTCCGTAGAGCCCGGCCCGGTAGAGGTGGGTGTGGACCAGGTCGTAGCCGCCGGCGCGGATCAGCCGGACCAGCCGGGGCAGCGCGCCGACGTCCCGGTTGCCGCGCATCGCCAGGTGGTGGACGGTCACCCCGTCGGCGCGCAGCGCGTCGGCGACCGTGCCGGGGTTGGTCAGCGCGGCCACCTCGCAGTGCTGGTGCGCGGGCAGATGCCGCAGCAGCAGCTGGAGTTGGCGTTCGGCGCCGCCGGAGGCGAGGCCGGTGACGATGTGCAGCACCCTCACCGGCCGGCCTCCCGGCGGGTGGCGACGCGGCTGCGGCGCAGTTCGGTGACGGTGTCGCGCAGCCGGTGCCGGCCGCGTTTGGCGCGCAGCCGCCAGGCGCCGTCGCGGTCGCCGACGTAGCAGCGGGGCAGGGCGTAGCGGCCGGTCAGCGGGGAGTGGGCGATGGCGCAGGCGTGGTCGTAGCCGGCGTCGCGGACGGCGAGGGTGGCGGGCAGGTCGACGGCGCCGTACGGGTAGCAGAAGCCGGTGACGGGACCGCCGACGACCTCTTCCAGGGCCCGGCGGCTCTCCCTGGTCTGGGCGGCGAGCACCTCGGCGGGCAGGCCGGGCAGGGCCTGGTGGCCGAGGCCGTGCGAGCCGATCTCCCAGCCGGTGGCGGCGAGTTCGGCGACCTGCCGGCCGGTGAGCAGCTTCTTGCGCGGGCCCTCGGTGTCCCAGTCGTTGTCCCGGCCGAGCAGGTCGGCGACCACGTACGCGGTGGCGGTGAAGCCGTACGCCTGGAGGATCGGCACGGCGTGCCGGGCGAAGTCGGCGTAGCCGTCGTCGAAGGTGAGGCCGACCAGCCGGTCTCCCCGGCCGGCCGCCCGGGCCCGCAGGAGTTCACGGACCGAGACGCCGCGCCGGCCGCGCCGGTGCAGCCAGTCCATCTGGTCGGCGAACCGCTCGGGGCTGACGGTGAGCCGGTACGGGTCCTCCTGCTCGACGGCCACCGAGTGGTACATCAGGATCCACGGGTGGGGGGCGCCCGGGCCGGGCGGTCCGGCGGCGGGGCGGCGGCTTCTCGGCAGCCTCGCCGAGGGGCGGAGGACGTCGGTGCGCGGCGGGTCGGTGCGCGGCGGGTCGGTGCGCGGGCCCGCCGACGCCGGCAGGACGGAACCGCGTACGCCCGGCCGGGCCGGACGGGCGGAACCCCGTTCAACGTCCATGGGAGGGCTTCCCTTCGTCGACGACAGGTGACGGGTTCAGGGCCCGCACGGCGGCGAGGACCGGGCCGCGCACCTCGCGGGCACCGAGGCCGGTGCCGAGGGCGGCGAAGGCCAGCGCCACGGTGAGGCCCCCGAGCAGGGTCGAGAGCAGCGGGTCGGCGGGGAGCCCGGCGACGGCCGCGCCGGCCGCGGCGGCGCCACCGGCGGCGGCCAGCAGCCGGGCATGGCCGCCGAGCACCCGCCGCAGCCGCAGCGCGATGCCCCGCAGGACGAGGCCGCGCAGCAGCAGCACGGCGGTGGTGGTGATGCCGGCGGCGTTCCCGGCGGCGAGTCCGAGGGCGCCGAACCGGGGGGTGGTGAGCAGGCCGACCACGGCGGTGACGGCCAGGCCGAGCACCATGGCGGCGGCCGGGAGCCAGTCGAGCAGCCGGCGTCCGCCGTCCTCGGCGCCCGGCTCGCCGGCCCGGCGGACCACCGGACGCAGCGAGAAGTACGGGCGGATCATCACACCGATCAGTGCCTGGGCGGGCAGGCCGAAGCTGTAGACCCGGATCACGGCGGCGGTGGCGGCGGTGTCCCGTGCGCCGAAGGCGCCGCGTTCGAAGAGCAGGGCGACCGTCGAGGGCGCGCAGGCGAGCAGGAAGGCGGTGCCGAGCAGCACGACCGCGGCGGCCTGGCCGAGGTCCTTCTCGACCCGGTCGCGGGCGGCGGCGAGGTCACCGGCCGCGAGCGCGCGGGCGACCAGCGGGAAGGTGACGGTGCAGATCAGGAGGGCGGCCGTCATGGCGAGCTGGGAGACCTTGGCCGCGTAGTTGAGATGCGAGATGGTGCCGGGCGGCAGGGCCGAGCCGAGGAAGCGCTCGATGAAGACCTGGGCCTGGCGGGTCAGGGTGAAGGCGGCCACCGGGAGCAGGGCGAGCGGGATCAGCACCAGCGAGTCGGCGGGGCGCCGGCCGCGGACGGGGCGGCCGGCGCGCAGCCAGCGCAGGAACGGGCCGACCAGCAGCCCGGCCATCAGCAGACTGCCGGCGGCGACGCCGATCGCGGCGGAGCGCACCCCCCAGAACGCCTGACAGCTCAGCAGGACGCCGAGGATGCCGACGTTGTAGGCGACGTAGATCCCGGCGGGGGCGGTGAAACGGTGGTGGGCGCGGAGCGCGGCGGCGAGGTAGCCGGCCACGCCGAACGGCAGCACGGTGAGCGCGGTGATCCGGGTGCAGCTGACGGCCAGCCCGGGGTCGGCCAGGCCGGGGGCGAGGAACTCGACCAGCCGGGGGGCGCCGAGGGCGGTGCCGAGCGAGAGGGTGCTGAGCGCGAGCAGCAGCCAGGGCAGCGTGGAGCGGACCAACTGCCGTACCGGGTCGGGACCTTCGGGGTGCTCCTCGCGCAGCACCAGGGCCAGGGCGAAGGCGGGCACCATGAGGAAGGACATGGCGTCCTCGATCAGCAGCGGCGCGGCGGTCTCCGGGACGGTCCAGGCGACCAGGAAGGCGTCGGTGCCCTGGTTGGCGCCGAAGTAGCGGGCCAGCAGCAGGTCGCGGAGGAGTCCGAGGGCGGAGCCGGCGGCACTGAGCACGGCCGTGACGCCGAAGGCCTTGGCGAGGAAGCCGCGCCGGGGGGCGGTCGCGGCGCCGCCGGGCCGGGCGGGCCCGGCCGGGGCGGCGGGCCCGCCGGCCGGGGCGGTGCGGGGGGCGGGCAGCGCCGGTGTCAGCGCGGGGCGGTCGGTGGTCACCGGGCGACCGCCCCGGGGGTGCCGGCACGGGCGGTGCGGGCGGCGAGGCCGAGGACGACGGAGGTCAGCACGGTGGTGGTGCCGCCGATGTCGGAGTAGAGGTAGTCGACCAGCACCCAGACCAGCAGGGCGAGGGCGCCCAGCCCGGGCCCGCCGCCCGGCCCTCCCGGGTGGCGCAGGCAGCCGATGAGGAGGCCGAGGAAGAGCGCGGTGTAGGCGACGATGCCGATCAGGCCCTGCTCGCTGAGGACCAGGAAGTACATGTTGTGCGGGGAGAGCAGCGGTTCGCGCTGGAAGCCGATGGTGGCGTCGGCGGCGTCGCTGCCGGAGGAGAGCCGCAGCGGGGCGTGGCTGTCGCGCAGCTGCTGGAAGGCCTTGGGCCCGGCGCCGCCGACCGGGTGGTCCTGCCAGATCCGGGTGGCGGTGGTCCACAGGTCGTAGCGGTCGGAGACCGACTGGTCGGGGGCGGCCGAGACGGAGCCGATGCTGCTGAGCCGGTCGGTGACGCCGGAGGCGCCGAGACCGAGGCCGCCGACCAGGACCACGACGGCGGCGAGGCCGAGTACGGCGCTGCGGGCGGCGAGCCGGGCATCGGCACGCAGCAGCAGGACGACGGCGGCGGCGCCGGTGGCGATCCAGCTGCCCCGGCTGAACGAGACGGCGAGCGGGAAGACGAGGAAGGCGGCGGCCGCGTACATCGCCCGGCGCAGCCGGCGGTCGCCGCCGGGGCCGCGTTCGCCGAGGGCCAGGGCGAGGGCCGCGAGCAGGCCGAAACCGACCACGGTGGACATCGCCATGATGTCGAGCGCGCCGAAGGTGCCGACGGCCCGGATCGGCCTGCCGGTGTAGGAGGCGCCGGTGCCGGTGAGGTACTGGTGGGCGCCGACGGCGCCCTGGATCAGCGCGGCGGCGACGAAGGAGCCGAGGACCAGCCGCTGGTCGGTGCGGTCGCGCAGGGCGCACAGCACGCCGACGGGCACCAGGACGAACACCTGGGTGAGCCGGACGAAGCCGGTGAGGCTGGTGGCCGGGTCGATCGAGCCGACGGTGGCGACGGCGGCGGCGAACACGATCCCGCCGAACAGCGCGCAGGCGGCCGGGCCGAGCACGGGCGCCCGGCCGCGCAGCAGGTGGACGGCGGTGACCGCGACCAGGGCCAGCGAGGCGAGGTCGGCCGCGGTGATGTGGACGGCGGCGGTGACGTCCTTCTCCCCGGTGGGGACGCAGACCAGCAGCACGGTGGCGGCGGCGAGCAGGCTGGGCCGGGCCGCGAGCACCGCGCCCGCCCGGCGTAAGAGCCGGGCGGGCCCGGGGGCGGCGGAGAGGGTGAGGGCCACGGTGGTCAGCTCCCGTCCGGGTGGAGCATGAGGGCGGCCGTGCGGCAGAGGATCTTGACGTCCTGCCAGAGGCTCCAGCTCTCGATGTAGCGGTTGTCGAAGCGGACCCGGTCCTCGATGGAGGTGTCCCCGCGCAGACCGTTGACCTGGGCGAGGCCGGTCAGGCCGACCGGGACGCGGTGGCGGTCCGCGTACTCGGGGTGGACCTGGCCGAACCGCATGACGAAGTAGGGGCGTTCGGGGCGCGGGCCGACCAGGCTCATGTCGCCGCGCAGGACGTTCCACAGCTGCGGCAGCTCGTCCAGGGAGCTGCGCCGCATCACCTTGCCGACGGCGCCCATCCGGTGGTCCTGGGAGATGTTCCAGCGGGTGGCCGACTCGTGTTCGTTGCTGGGGCGCAGGGTGCGGAACTTGAGGACGGTGAAGACCCGGCCGTCGAGCCCGGTGCGCTGCTGGCGGAAGAGCACGCCGGAGCCGGTGTCGAAGCGGACCGCGAGCGCGCACAGGGTGAGGACGGGGGCGAGGAGGAGCAGGCCGAGGGCGGCGGCGACGACGTCCAGGGCGCGCTTGGCGGCCCAGCCGGGGCGGCGCATCGCCGGGCGGCCGACCCGCAGGCAGGGGAAGCCCCAGAGGTGGTCGCCGCCGGCCGGCCGGCCGGTCTCCAGCGCGCCGTACTCGCGCAGCGCGGGCACCAGCCAGACCTGGCAGCCGAGCCGGGCGGCGTCGCGCAGGGCGGCGGCGGTCTCGGCCTCGTCGGCGGCGCCGGCGGTGGCGACCACGTGGTGCACGCGGTGGCGGCGGACCTCGCGCTCCAGCACCTCGCGGCCGCCGAGCACGGGCAGGTCGGTGCCGCCGGCCAGCACCGGCGGGTCGGGGTCGAGGAAGCCGACCGGGCGCATCCCGTACTCCAGGCGCTCGCTGAGGGCGGCGGCGACCCGGCGGCCGAGCCGGCCGGCGCCGAGCACCAGGACGGGGCTGGGGCGGCTGCGGCGGATCCGGCGGACCAGGTGGTAGAGCAGGGCGCGGCAGCAGACCGCGAGCAGCAGCTGGGTGCCGAGCAGGACGGTCAGCCGGGCGGGGGTGGCGGGGCCGCAGTCGGGCCAGCGGCCGTCGAGGCAGCCGGCCAGGGTGACGGAGAAGGCGGTGGCGACCACGGCCCGGACGGTCAGCGCGGGGAGTTCGTCGAGGACGGAGAGGGTGAGCCGGAGGCGGTAGAGGCCGCCGGCCAGGTTGAGCGTGAGCAGCAGTGGCAGCAGGGCGGCGACGCCGAGCAGTGGCTCGACCCGGACGGCCGGGTCAAGGACGCGGTTGGCGGTGCCGGTGGCGGTGCACAGGGCGAGCGCGTCGACGGTGGCCAGTGCGGCGGGCAGGGCGAGGCGGGAGCGGATCGGCCTGCGGTGGCGGCGGGCCGGGGGTGCGCTGCGGGTGTGGGTTGACCGGGGCGGGCGGTCGAGCAGCCCGATGGCGGGGCGGCGCGGGCCGGCCAGGGACCGGCCGGCCCGCGGCACGCTGTCGTGGTCAATGGTCATCAGCGCACGAACTCCCCTGCTGTGTGCCCGGGGTGACGGCGTCCCGGCACCGGTTGGCCCGGGGCGGCCGTCCCGGCCCGGTGGGCGCGGTCCTGACAACACCTGCTGCCGCTGGCGGCTTTCGGTTCCCTCGCGAATTTCCGATGTGAAATCGAAATGAAGCAGGCGAAATCCGACAATACCGAACGTCGGCTTGAATGCCGGAAGTTACCTTGCCGTTTCATTCCAGCCGCCCATTAATAGGTATTTCCGACTTGACGCCTCGCCCTTATCCGGCTGAGGGTGCGAATACGACAGCGCCTGAACGGCGGGGCATTCACGGCATGTGAAACGATCAGATCCGCTCTGGGACACGGGGGCGGCGGCGCCCCGCCGCCGGACCGGCACCCAGCAGGTCCCGATAGAGCGCATCCACCTGTTCGACCACCGAGCGCACGTCATGACGGGCGACGGCGTGCTCGCGCAACCGCGCGCCGCGGCGTTCGCACTCGATCGGATCGGACAATGCTTCGGCCATTCGGGTGGCGAGCGGGGTCACTTCCTCGGGCGGCACCACCGCCTGCTCCCGCTCGGCCGGCGGCAGGCATTCACGGGCCCCCGGCACATCGGTCAGCAGCACCGGGCGGCCGGCCGCCATCGCCTCCAGCGGGGCCAGCGCCATCCCCTCCCAGCGGGACGGCAGCACCACCAGATCGGCCGCCGCCAGCCACGGCCGCGGGTCCGGCACGTCCCCGGCCAGCCGGACCCGGGACGGCCCGGCGGACTCCCGGACGGCGTCGGCCAGCCGGGTCTCGTCCGGCCCGCCGCCGACCAGCGCCAGGCGGGCCCGCGGCACCCGGCGCAGCACCTCGGGCCAGGCGGCGAGCAGCACGTCCTGGCCCTTCTGCCGGCAGAGCCGCCCCACGCAGACGGCCAGCGGAGCGTCCAGCTCCAGCCCGAGCGCGATCCGGGCGGCCCGGCGCTCGGCGGGCGCGTAGTGGCGGACGTCCACCCCGTTGGGCACCACCGCCCAGTCGGCGTGCAGGCCCGCCGCCGCCCCGTCGGCCCGCTCCTGGACGCTGACGCAGAGCAGCCGGTGCGCCCAGCGGGTCGCGTACCGCTCCCAGCGCAGGGTGGCGGCGGCCAGCGTCCCGTCCACGGCCGCGAACGACCAGGCGTGCGGCTGGAAGACGGTCGGCACCGTGCCGCGAATGGCCAGCCGGCCCGCGAGGCCGGCCTTGGAACTGTGCAGATGGACCATGTCGGGCGCGGCCGCCCGGACGATCCGGCGCAGTCTCCAGGCCTCGGCGGCGGTGGCCGGTCCTGGCGAGCGGCGGGCCGGCCAGTCCTGGACCAGCGCGCCGGCGGCGGCGGCCTCCCCGGCCAGCCGGCCGCCTCGCGGACAGGCCACCAGCACCCGGTGGCCGGCCTCGCGCTGACCCCGGACCAGATCGGTGACCACGCGGGCCACTCCACCGTCGACGGGCTGGGAAATGTGAAGGATCGTCATATGCACGGCGGCGAGCCTAGGGTCGCTCCACCGCGCCGGAGGGCCCTCGCCACTCCCAGGGGGCGGCCGTCCACCCGTACGGCTCGAGGCTCGCACGGGTGGTCGAAATCGCCGAATTCCCTTACGAATTCACCCGCCAGGGGCCGGACTCCACGGATCCGGCGGAGCCGGGTGGCGCCGTCGGCTCCGCGGATCGGGCAGACCCCGCGGATTCGGCGGACGCCGATGATTCAGCGGACCTCGGCGGCGAGGTTCGCCAGTACCTGGTCGTGGATCCGGTTCAGACCCTTCGGAGCGAAGGTCCGCTCGAAGAAACCGCCGATACCGCTCGCGCCCTGCCAGGTGGCCGAGACGGTGACCTTCGACCGGCCCTCGCCGGCCGCCGAGACCGTCCAGGTGATCACCATGCTGGAGTTGGCGTCCTTCTCCACCAGCTGGTCGGGCTTCGGCGCCGACACGGTGAACAGGCAGTCCCGCACCCGCTTCTCGGTGGCCTGGAGCCTCCAGTGCACCTGGGTGCCCGCGCCGGTGCCGCCCGCCCGCACCTCGTACTCGCTGTACTGCCCGGGCAGCAGCTTGGGGCGGGTCACCTGGTAGTCGGCCAGCGCCTCGTACACCCGCTCCGGGGCCGCGTCGTAGACCCGCTCGGTGGTGGCCAGCACCTGTCCCATGACCGTGTTCTCCTCGTCTGGTACGTCCGGTTTCACCGGCAAGCCAACCACAGCGGGCGCCGTACGACCGCCCGGGGCTCAGGGCGGTCGTGAGCCCCCGGTCCGCTCTGCCGGGCCGGGCCACCGGTGGGGCGGGGCCGGCGGGCCGGTACCACCGGGGGTAGGGCGGTCCGCCGGGCCGGGCCACCGGCTATGGTGGCCGGTGTGCTCGATCAGGTGACAGCAACGCGCTACGTCGACCCGCTGCGGGCCGGCGGCTCGGTGCCCGGCGTCGTGGAGACCGACGACCTGGGTACCTATGTGGTCAAGTTCACCGGCGCCGCGCAGGGCCGCAAGGCGCTGGTGGCCGAGGTGATCGTCGGGGAGCTCGCCCGGCGGCTCGGTCTGCGGGTGCCCGAGCTGCGGCTGGTCGACTTCGACCCCGCGGTCGCCGAGAGCGAACCCGACACCGAGGTCCAGGACATCCTCAGAGCCAGCGGCGGTCTGAACCTCGGGATGGACCTGCTGCCCGGCGCCCGCGACTTCAGGCCCGGCATGATCCCGGTGGACCCGGCCGAGGCCGGCCGGGTGGTCTGGCTGGACGCCCTCACCGGCAATGTCGACCGCACCGTGCACAACCCCAATCTGATGGTCTGGCACCGGCGGCTCTGGCTGATCGACAACGGCGCCGCGCTGATCTTCCACCACCGCTGGTCCACCGCCGAGGCCGCCGTCGGCAAGCGGTACGACCTCAGCTCCCACGCCCTCGGCGGTTACTCCCCGGACGTCCGGCTGGCCGACGAACAGCTCGGCCCGCTGGTCACCGCCGGGCTGCTGACGGAGGTGCTGGCGGTCGTCCCCGACGAGTGGCTGGCGGACGAGCCGGGCTTCGACTCGGTGGACGCGCTGCGCCAGGCGTACGTCGCGCATCTGGCCGCGCGCGCGGCGCTCTCCTCCGCGTGGCTGCCGGACGGCTTCGCCACGCCCGAGCAGCTGCGCGAGGCCGACCTCCGGCGGACCGCCCGGGCCAGGGCCGGCCGGCCCGCCTGGCTCCAGGAGGTCCCCGACCTGCACGGAAAGCCGTCCGTCGAGACGGCCTGGAACCAGCACGTCGAATGACCCGGGGGTAGCAAGAAGGTGGGGAACGGGACCTGGGTCCCGCTCCCCACCTCACTGTTGGTTCAGCCGGTCCGGCGGACGGCCGGTCGGCCGGTCAGCGTGCGAGCCGGTCGGCACGTGAGCGCCTCAGGGCGTCACCGCCACCACTGGACCGCCTTCTCGGCGTTGATGATGCCCGCGCCGTAGAAGCCGTTGTCGTTCGCGCCGCCCTCACAGGTGGCGGCGTAGACGCCGGTGCCACCCGGGTTGAACGGGGCCGACGGGCAGGCGTGCGACTCGGCCTGGTTGGTCAGCAGCTCGGTGAGCTCCTCCGGGTTCGCCCACGGGTGGGTGCTGGCGAGCAGCGCGACCACGCCGGCGGTGTGCGGGGAGGCCATCGAGGTGCCCTGCATGTAGCCGTACTTGCCACCGGGGATGGTGGAGAGGATGCGGCCGTTCTTGTCCGGGGTGTCCGGGATCTGGTAGAGCCGGTCACCGCCCGGGGCGGCCACGGTCACCTTGTGCTTGCCGTAGCTGGAGTAGTAGGACTTGTCGCCCTTGACGCCCACCGAGGAGACGGCGATGACGCCGTCCAGCTCGGTCGGCAGGTTGAGGCAGTCCTTGGTGATCGGACGGGTGCCGGGGGTGGTGTCGTCCGGGCTGCTGACGTCGGTGGTCTTGTGCGCCAGGTCGATGTTCTCGTTGCCCGCGGCGGCCACGTTCAGGACGCCCTTGCGCTGCGAGAACTCGACCGCGCGGCGGACGGCGGTGGTGATCGCCGCCTGGTCCGCGTCGTTCTGGCAGTTGAACATCCACGGGTCGACGTAGTAGCTGTTGTTGGTGACCTTGAACTTGTGCTCACCGGCCCAGACGAAGCCGCAGATGGCGTACTCCGGGTAGATGAAGCCGCCCTCGTCGACGACCTTGACCGCGGCCAGCTTGACGTTCGGGGCCACGCCGACGACGCCCTTGCCGTTCTTGGCGGCGGCGATGGTGCCGGCCACGTGGGTGCCGTGGTCGCTGCTGGTCGGCTGCCAGGCGTTCCAGTCGGTGTTCGGCTTGCCGCCGTCGATGCAGGAGACCGACTGCGAGGCGTCCACGTTGGGTGCCAGGTCCTCGTGCAGCGCGTCAATGCCGGAGTCCAGCACGCCGACGGTGACGTTGCGGCTGCCGAGGGATATCTTGTGCGCCTTGTCCGCACCGATCTGGCGCATGTCCCACTGGTTGGCCTCAAGGGGCTCCTGGCCGGGGGCGGGCGCGGCGGTCGGCTCGGCGGCCACCTCGGCCTTCTGCGAGTCGGCGGCGGTGATGCCCTTGGTACGGCTGGCACCGACCGACTCGACGCCCTTCGCCTGCCGCAGCTTGGCGGCGAACTGGGTGTCGTTCGAGCGGGCGATCACCACGCCGATCTGCTCGTACGAGTAGACCACCGTGCCGCCGAGCGCGCTGACGGCCTTCTCGACCTTCTGCACCTGGCCGTGGTTGGCCTTGGTGTTGACGACGTAGCTGAGCAGAGGCCCGGTCGTCGGCTCGGCCCCGGCGGCCGCGACGGCGGTGCCTGCCGGCAGCGCGAGGGCGCCGGCGGTGGCGAGAACGAGGCCCACCGCGGCGTACCGGGTCCGGCTGATCCGAGGAACACTCATAGGGGTTGGCCCTCCCGAGTCGTCATGCAGCTGCGGTTGGCAGGTGCACTGGAATGATCGGGACGCTAGTGAACAAGCGTTGCAATCCGCAAGAGGTAGACATCTAATCGTCACAAGTCGGCCATCTGCGGAAGTTAAGACTCCGCTGTTGACTGCCGCGACGAAAGGTTCAGACCATCGGACTGTCAATCACATGAGCCCGGGCGTGTCGAGAGGGGGGAGTCAGCCCCGGACGGACGGCTGCTCGGGAACCGCCGACCGACTCAAAGGCCGTACAGGCAACGGGCGTTGTCCGCGGCGACCTGCCGGGCGAGGCGCTGCGCGTCCGCCGCCGAGCAGGCGCCGTCGGCCCGCCAGCCGGCCAGCAGGGCACCCAGGCCGTGCCGGAACTGGGCCGCGCCGACCAGGTACAGCTCCGGCAGCCCGTAGGCGTCGGTGGAGAACAACAGTTTGCCGAACGGTGCCAGCTCCAGCATCTCGCCGAGCACCGCCGCCGCACGCGGCCCGACGTAGGAGGCCGTCAGCCCGAGATCGGTGTAGACCCGGGGGAACGCCTGGGCCAGCCAGGCCGCCTGCCGGTGGTACGGATAGCCGTGCAGCAGCACCAGCGGGACGCCGCTCGGCTCGGCGGCCCGGACGAAGTCGGTCAGCAGGGACGGGTCGGCCCGGTGCAGGGTGAGGTCCGGATCGCCGAAGCCGGTGTGCAGCTGGAGCGGCAGACCGAGGTCCGCGCAGACCTCCAGGGCCGTCCAGAGCAGGTGGTGCAGCAGCACCGGATCGGTCAGCCGGCCGCGCCCCGCCCGCAGCCACTCCCCCGCGGCGGCGACCACCGCCGTCGGGGCGGGCCGCTCGGCGGGCACCGCGAGACCGTACCGGTAGGCGAGCACCGATTTGACCGCCACCGCACCGGCGGCGGCCGCCGCCAGCGCCTCCCGTACCGCGAGCGGCCAGGCCTGCGCCGTCGCCGAGACCACCTGGGCCACCGACTCCAGCCGCACCACCTCGCGCACCCGGGCGCCGGCCGCCTCGGCGAACTCGCTGAGCGGGAGCAGCTGGTGGCCGGCCGCCGTGGTCAGCCCGGTGTCCACCAGGCAGGTGTCCAGCGCGGCGGCCGCGAGCAGCCGCCGGGTGGCCTCGGGAGCGCCGAGCTCGCGCCGCCGGGCCAGGTAGTCGGCGGCCGGGGCGTGGCAGGGCAGCCCGAGCGCGGGCGGGCACCAGCGCCGGACCGCCAGGCCGAGTGCGCTGTCGAACGGCGAGGTGCCGGGGGCGGGCGGCCGGTCGGACTCGGTGAGCAGCCCGGCCAGGGCGTCGTCGGCCAGATCGGCCACCACCACGCTGTGGCAGTGGTGGTCGAGCAGCGCCGGGACATCCAGCGAGTCCACCGGTCAGTACCGCCAGCGGGTGGCCGCGGCCAGCTGCTCGGGGGTGGCCGCGGCGTACTGCTCGCTCTCGGCCCGGCGGACGGCCAGCACCGCCTCGTACAGCGGCTCACCGAGCGCCTCGCGGAGCACCGCCGACTTCTCGTACGCCGCGATCGCCTCGGCCGGGCTCGCGGGCAGCCGGGGCACCGTGCCGGGCGCGGCCCCGGCCGGATCACCGGTGAACTCCGGTGGCAGCGCGAGCCGTTGGTCCAGCCCTGCGAGGCCGGTGGCGAGCACCGCGCCGACCGCCAGGTACGGATTGGCGGTGGCGTCGAAGCACTTGACCTCGGCGTTGGCCGCGGTGGCCCGCTCGCCGGAGGAGCCGGTGATCAGCCGCAGGGCGGCCTCGCGGTTCTCCAGACCCCAGCACTGGTAGGCGCCGGCCCAGCGCGAGGGCACCAGCCGCAGATAGCCGGCGGGGCTGGAGGAGCCGAGCACCAGCAGCTCGGGCAGCGCGCCGAGCACCCCGGCGAGGAAGCCCTCGGCCTCCACCGTCAGCCCGTGCGGTCCGGCGCCGCCCCGGCCGAGGTTCCGCCCGTCGCGCCAGAGGCTGAGGTGGAGGTGGCCGCCGTTGCCGACCGCGCCGGGCTCGACCACGGGAGCGAAGGAGACCCGCAGGCCGTGCCGGGCGGAGACGGCCCGCACGGTGTGCCGGACCAGCACGGAGGCGTCGGCCGCGCCGACCGGGCCCTCGGGGGCGACCGACACCTCGAACTGGCCCGGGGAGTACTCGGGGTGGATCTGCAGCACCGTCAGGCCCTGCTCGCCGAGGGCGCGCAGCACGTCCCCGAGGTAGTCGGAGAGGTCGGTCAGGCGGTGCATACCGTAGGCCGGGCCGTCCGTCGGGTAGCGCAGGCCCTCCTGGGGCGCTCCGGCGCGGGCGACCACCCACTCGACCTCGATGCCGGCCTTGAGACTCAGGCCGCGCGCGGCCGCGGCGGCCTCCATCCGGCGGGCGAACAGCCGCTGGCACCCGGGGTGCGGGTCCCCCGTCTGCGTGTACCTCTCCCCCGGCGCCCAGGCCCAGCCGGGCTGGGCGGCCAGCGGGACGATCCGGTCGAGGGCCGGGTAGAGCCGCAGATCACCCGTCGGGCCGCCGATGATCCGGCTGGTGGTGATCGTGTCGTCGGCCAGGAAGACGTCGAAGCAGGGCGCGGTGCCGACGCCCCACTGCGCGGCGTGCACCAGCCCGCCGAGCGGGACGGCCTTCACCCGGGTGATGCCCGCGTTGTCCACCCAGGTGACGGCCACCGCCTCCACCCCGGCCACGCGCAGCCGCTCGGTGGCCGCCTCCGCCCGCTCGCCGCGCTCGGCGCGCGGCGGCAGGGCGACGGCGCCGAGGTGGCCGCCGAGGCCGGTGGCGGGCGGCTCGGCGGGGCCCGCGGCAACGGTTCCGGTGCTCATGCCCCCATGCTGCCGGGCCCGTTGACCCCGGGGAATTCCTCTATCGGGTGATTGGAGTGGACGCCTGTCCGCCCGTTCACTCGTCCGGGTTGAACAGGGCCACCAAGTCCCCTGCGGTGAGCCGCTCCACGGTGTCGGGCGCGGCGTCCGACGGGCCCGGGTACAGCCGGTAGGCGGCGCCGGTGAGGCCCGCGGGGACGGGCACATCGGCGTGCACCAGCGCGGTGAACGCCCGGGCGCCGGTGAGCCGTTCGGCGAGCAGCCGGACGGTGTCGTCGGCCGGCCCGTCGGTCCGGTCGTCGGGCTCGTGCCGGGCGCGCAGCCGCTCGGCGAAGGCCGCCACCGGCTCGCCCCCGGCCCGGCGGTAGGCGCTCAGCGCGGTGCCGGTGCGGCCGCGGACCAGGACCTCGTCGGTACGGGCGGCGGCGGTGGCGCAGGCGAGGTCCCAGAGCGTGGCGCGGGAGCCCCCGGCGAAGTGCGCCAGCACGTCGGCGGCGAGCACGCCGATCCGGTCCCGGTGCCGCCAGACGTTGTGGAAGCCGCCCGAGGCACTGGTGTTGAGGTCCGTCCAGACGTACTCGCGCTGGGTCAGGTCGACGATCATCGGGACACAGACCCTGGCGTCGCCGGCCAGGTCGAGGCGCTGGCGGACGTCCTTCGGCCGGAAGCTGCTCCGGCGGTACTTCGCGGTCTCGGTGGCGTCAAGGTCCAGGAAACCGGCGAAGGCGTCGGTGAGGTCCTCGAAGGGGATGTCGTTGTAGCTGAAGACGATCGTCACCGCGTAGCGCGCCCCGGCCGCGGCCAGCACGAGCAGGTCGAGGTCGACGAACTCGGTGGCGCCGTGCGGCGGCGGGGCCGAGGTGAGGTCGCCCGAGTGCACCGCCGCGCGCGGGCCGTGCACCAGGTGGGTGTAGTCGCAGAGGCCGACGAACCGCCACTGGTCGTCGTAGAGGGCGACCGACAGATCCAGGTCGACGCGTTGGCGCGGGGTCTGCATCCAGTGCAGGAAGAGCCGCACCCGCCGGCCGTCCGGGAGCCGCTGCACGCTGCCGCGCGGCAGCGCCACCAGCGTTTTGGCGCTGGCCCGTTCGGCGAACGGGACGACCAGGTCGGCCAGGCCCTCGTCCAGCACCGCGAGGTCGAGGCGCTCGTGCGCACCCGCCCGGCGCAGCAGTTCGGCCTCGATCAGGGCGCAGACCGGTGCGCTGAGGGCGGCCGGGACGACGGTGCCCCAGTCGTCGCGGGCGTGGGCCAGCGAGACCCGGCCGCGCGGGAAGTACAGCCGGCGCTCGCCGAGTTCACGCGGGGCGCGCAGCCGACCGTACGCGCCGAGCAGCGGGCCGGGCGCGACCTTGCGCAGCGCGCCCGGCAGCGCCCCGGCGAGCGCGGCGGGCAGCGGTTCGGCCGGGCTCCAGGTGGCGTGCACCCGCAGCAGGTGGTGCAGTCGGCGGACCAGCTCGCCCGGGCGGGCGGTCAGCAGCCGGACGGCGGCGGGCACGTCACCGACGGCGAGGGCCTGTTCGACCCGGCCCGCGAAGGTGGTGACGGCCAGCCTGGTGTGGCCGCCCGGGGTCTCGGCGACCCGCAGCGGCGCGGGCGCGTCGCGCAGTTCGGCGCCGAGGCCGTGCAGGTCGAGGTCGCTCTGCCGGAGCACGGCGAACGCGGCGGCGGCGTACGGGAAGCGGGCCCGGTGCTCGTAGGGGTGCAGCAGTTCGCCGGCCCGTAGCCAGGCGGACCGGTGGCGGCCGAGGTCCTCGGCCAGGGTGCCGAGCGGCAACGCGTCGAGGGCGGCGAGCAGTTCGCGGCGGAGCGGGCGGGGCAGGTTGCGCAGCCGCAGGCCCTTGGCGGTGGCGGGCAGCAGGTCGGGCTCGGCGCCGGACCAGGCCCAGATCAGCCGCAGTACGTCGGTGGCGGTGGTGAGGCGGTCGGCGAGCAGTGGGCGGGCGGTGGCCTGGTCGCGGTGGAGCAGGGCGGCCAGGACGCTCGCGCGGCTCTCCCGGACGGGGATGTCGACGGGCAGCCAGTCGGCCGGATCGGCGGGGGCGTGGTCGAGCAGCAGGGCGAGGTCTTCGCGGTCCTGCGGGTCGAGCGGGGTGCGGCGCCCGAGCAGCCGGGCCAGTTCGGCGGCGGCCACGGCGGCCGGGTCGGCGCCCTCGGCGAGGCGCAGCGGGCGCAGCAGGCTGTCGCGGGGGTGCTCGCGGGCTGCGTTGCGGACGGCCTTGGCGTCCAGCGGGAGGTGGCGTTCCCCGTCGACCGGGGTGCTGCAGAGCAGGCATCGCGCCCCGCGCGGCCAGAGGGCCTCGGCGTCCTGGTAGCAGTCGTCGCAGAGCAGGTGGGCACAGGGCGCGAGGGCGCCGATGCCGACCTCGACGCCGGTACGGTCGCACCAGGAGCAGGGCTGGTTCGGCTGGTTGAGCAGGAAGGCGCGGATGTGCGCGGAGTAGGTGGCGTGCGCGTGGGCCGGGACCGTCTCCGGGAAGCGGCGGAACAGCGGCTGGTGCTTGCGGTCGGCGCCGAGCAGGGCGTCGATCCGGCGCAGCAGTTCCGCTCCGGCGTCGGCCAGGGCGGCCGGGCGGAGCCGTCCGAGCGCGGCGCGCAGCGGCCCGGTCAGCAGGAAGCCGCGCTGCGCGAGGTCGGCCTCCAGGGCGATCAGCCCCGACGCGTTGGAGGGGTCCGGCTCTCCCGGGGCCGCCCCGGCGGCGACCACGACCGTCCCGTGCCGGCGCAGCAGGTACGCGTCCAGACCGGTGTCGGGCGTGGCGGTGCTCTGCTTCTTCACTGGTGTCCCCCGGGGATATGACGAAGCGGGGGCGGAGAGTGGGCGCACTCGGGTTCATTGTAAGAGATGAGAGGAGAAGGAAGCACGCCGCGGAGCCGCCCCCGCACCGCCACCCTAGCGAAGCCCCCGCCCGACGCCGAACGGATTTCCGGTTCGGTCCCCCCACCCCCTTCCTACTGGCGAGTAGCTTCGCTACAGTGTCCGCACGCACCACCGCCGGGCTTCGGGAGCCGCACCGGCGGGGTCGTCGGCCGGCGCGCGGGATCGTGCGGTACGGGCGGCGGCGGGCGGTGCGTCTTTCACCGGTCCGTGCCG
Source organism: Kitasatospora sp. NPDC087315 (assembly GCF_044744345.1). NCBI lineage: Bacteria > Bacillati > Actinomycetota > Actinomycetes > Kitasatosporales > Streptomycetaceae > Kitasatospora > Kitasatospora sp. NPDC087315. The sequence goes on from NZ_JBIUYD010000022.1 coordinate 62,566, forward strand.
CGATGGGCGGCGGGCCGGGTTTCCTCCTCGTATCAGCGCCGCTTCCTTCACCTTTGAGCGCCTGAGTACCACGGCACACCCGCGGCACGGCCGGAGCGGACCGGCGGCTGCGCCGGTGGGCCGCAACCGTCATCTCCCCAGCCCCGCGCGCGAACCCTCCTCCGGCGGCGGCCGTCCCCGGTGTACGGGCGCGGCGGCGCGCCCGCCGGAGCGCGCGGGCCCTTCATGACAAGGAGTCAGGACAGATGGAGCGTCCCTTTCCCACGGTCGCCGTGGTCGGCCTCGGCACGATGGGTGCCGGTGTCGCGGTCGCGGCCGCGAAGAGCGGCCGCCGGGTGATCGGCATCGAGGCCACCGCGGACTCGGCCGCCCGGGCGCTGGCCCGGATCGAGGAGGCGACCGCCCACGCGGTGGCCCGTGCGCGGATCACCGCCGAGGAGCGGGCCGCGCTGCTCGCGCTGATCTCGGTGGGCCACGCGCTGGAGGCCGCCGCGGCGGCGGACCTGGTGATCGAGGAGGTCCCCGAGCAACTGGAGCTGAAGCGGGAGCTGTTCGCCGCACTGGACCGGATCTGCCCGGCGGAGACGGTGCTGGCCACCGGCACCACCGCCCTGTCGGTGACCCGGATCGCCGCCGCCGCCACCACCCGCCCGGAGCGGGTGCTGGGGCTGCACTTCTTCAACCCGGTGCACACCATGAAGCTGGTCGAGGTGGTCCGCACCGTGCTGACCGCCCCGCAGGTGGCCGAGGACGCCGCCGCGTTCTCCCGCGACCTGGGCAAGGAGCCGGTGGCGGCGGGCGACCGGGCCGGCTTCGTGGTGAACGGGCTGCTCTTCGCCTATCTGAACCAGGCCGCCGCGATGTACGAGTCCCGGTACGCCACCCGGGAGGACATCGACGCCGCGATGCGGCTCGGCTGCGGCCTGCCGATGGGCCCGCTGGCGCTGCTCGACCTGATCGGCGTGGACACCGCCCGCACCGTGCTGGAGGCGATGTACGAGCAGTCCAGGGACCGGCTGCACGCGCCCGCGCCGATCCTCGGCCAGCTGGTGGCGGCCGGGCTGCTGGGCCGCAAGACCGGCCGCGGCTTCTACACCTACGAGGCGCCGGGCTCGTCCAGGACGGTCGACGCGGCGACCGCCGGCACCGCGGCGCGGGTGCCGGGCCGGGAGGTGCGCGACGTCGGAGTCTGCGGCTCGGGCACCATGGCCACCGGCATCGCCGAGGTGTTCGCCAAGGCCGGGTACCCGGTGCTGCTGGCCGCCCGCGGCCAGGAGAAGGCCGACCGGGCCAAGGCGCGGCTCGCCGGGTCGCTGGAGCGCTCGGTCTCCCGGGGCCGGCTGACGGCGGACCAGCGGGACGCGGCGCTGGCGCTGGTGACACCGGTCGACCGGTACACCGAGCTGGCCGGGGTGGACCTGGTGGTCGAGGCGGTGGCCGAGGACCTGGCGGTCAAGCGCGAGCTGTTCGCCACCCTGGACAAGATCGTCAAGCCCGGCGCGGTGCTCGCCACCACCACCTCCTCGCTGCCGGTGATCAGCTGCGCCACGGCCACCTCGCGGCCGCAGGACGTGATCGGGATGCACTTCTTCAACCCGGCGCCGGCGATGCGGCTGGTCGAGGTGGTCTCCACGGTGCTGACCGCGCCGGACGTCACCACGACCGTGCTGGAGCTGTGCGCGGCGGTGCGCAAGCACCCCGTGGAGTGCGGCGACCGGGCCGGGTTCATCGTGAACGCGCTGCTCTTCCCGTACCTGAACGACGCGGTGCGGATGCTGCAGGAGCACTACGCGACGGTGGACGACATCGACACCGCGATGAAGCTGGGCTGCGGCTATCCGATGGGTCCGTTCGAACTGCTGGACGTGGTCGGCCTGGACGTCTCGCTGACCATCGAGCAGGTGCTGCACCAGGAGTTCCGCGAGCCGGGTCTGGCGGCGGCGCCACTGCTGGAGCACCTGGTGGCGGCCGGCTGCCTGGGCCGCAAGACCGGCCGCGGCTTCCGCGACCACGCGCGCCGGTGACCGCGCCGTCGGCCGGGGGCGCCGGGCCCCGCGGCGCGGTGCCGCACGGGTCCCCGCCGCCCGGCTGGAGCCCCGGGGCGGTGGCCGCCCGGTGGCCGAGACCGGCCGTGACCGGCCCGGTTCCGCCGGTGCGCCGGGGAAGGCCGGCCACCCCGGCGGCGGGGACGTGTAGCGTTCCGGACATGGATCGGGTTCAGTCAGCCTCCCCACAGCACGCCGCCGTACCGCGCGGCGCCGACCGGCCGGCCGGGTCCGGCCCCGCCGTCCCCGACACCGGCCCGGGCAGCCGCCGGGCGGCCGCGCAGCGCCAGCAGATGCGCCAGGACCTGGCGACGGCGGCGATGGAGCTGTTCGCCTCGCAGGGCTACGAGGAGACCACGGTCGATCAGATCGCGGCGGCCGCCGGGGTGGCCCGACGCACCTTCTTCCGGTACTTCCGGTCCAAGGAGGAGGCGATCTTCCCGGACCACGACGACACCCTGGTCCGGGTGGCCGACCTGCTGGCCAGCGCCGAGCCCGAGGAGCACCCGCTGGACGTGGTCTGCCGGGGCATCAAGGAGGTGCTGCGGATGTACGCCTCCACCCCCTCGGTGTCGGTCGCGCGGTACCAGCTGATCCGTCAGGTCCCGGCACTGCGCGAGCGGGAGATCGCGGTGGTGGCCCGGTACGAGCGGTTGTTCACCCGCTATCTGCTGGGGCGGTTCGACACCCGCGAGTCCATCCCGTCGGGCTGGCAGCGCGGCGGTGAGGACGACTCGATGCTGGCCGAGGTCTCGGCGGCGGCGGTCGTGGCGGCGCACAACCACGTGCTGCGGCGCTGGCTGCGGGCCGGCGGGCGGGGGGACGTGGAGGCGCAGCTGGACCACTCCTTCGAGGTGATCCGGCGGACCTTCTGGGCCGCCTCGGAGCCCGGCCCGCGACGGCGTGGGTCGCTGGTGGCACCCGGTGCCAGTGTGACGCCGCTGGAGACGGCGGCCCGGAGCGCACTGAGTGCCAGCCCCGGAGGTGAGGTGCTCATCACAGTGGCCAGGACGGACGCCCCGCTGGACGTGGTGGTGGACAGCATCAGGGCTGCGCTGATCAGCGCCAAGGAGGCCTGAGCAGTAGCGTCTTCGCAGGTCGAAGCGGTTTCACAGGGCCTTGGGGGCCCGCGCCGGAGGGTCGGCGCGGGCCCCTTCCGCGTCTGCGGGCACCCGGTCGAACACGGATCCGGTTCACCCGAATTGATGACACCCGGTGTCTTTACGCGTGGCACAGGGTGCCACTACCTTGTTACCCACCAGTCGCGGCGCCGCGGCTCCCACCTCGGCGCGCCGTCGTCCGGCGTTCCCACACCCCGGGAGCTCTGCCCTACGCCAGGCACCAGCCGGGCGCACGCCAGGCCCACCCCGCCAGACCACCCACCACCCACCTCAGCGAAGCCGGTGTCCGCTCCCGGCTCCCCCAGACGCCCTGTGCTCCCTCGGCACAGGTACGCCTTCGGAGGCAGCCATGAAGGAAATCCTCGACGCGATCCTCAGCTCCGACAGCACGTCCGCGGACTTCGCCGCGCTCAGACTGCCGGAGTCCTACCGGGCGGTGACGCTCCACAAGGACGAGGAGCAGATGTTCGCGGGCCTCGACAGCCGCGACAAGGACCCCCGCACGTCCCTCCACCTCGACGAGGTCGCCCTGCCCGAGCTGGGCCCCGGCGAGGCGCTGGTCGCCGTCATGGCCAGCGCCGTGAACTACAACACGGTGTGGAGCTCGATCTTCGAACCGGTCTCCACCTTCGGCTTCCTGGAGCGCTACGGCCGCCTCTCGCCGCTCACCAGGCGCCACGACCTGCCCTACCACGTGGTCGGCTCGGACCTCGCGGGCGTGGTCCTGCGCACCGGCGCCGGGGTCAACGCCTGGAAGCCGGGCGACGAGGTGGTCGCCCACTGCCTCTCGGTCGAGCTGGAGTCCTCCGACGGCCACAACGACACGATGATGGACCCGGAGCAGCGGATCTGGGGCTTCGAGACCAACTTCGGCGGCCTGGCCCAGCTGGCCCTGGTGAAGACCAACCAGCTGATGCCCAAGCCCGCCCACCTGACCTGGGAGGAGGCCGCCTCCCCCGGTCTGGTCAACTCCACCGCCTACCGCCAGCTGGTCTCGCAGAACGGCGCGGGCCTGAAGCAGGGCGACAACGTGCTGATCTGGGGCGCCAGCGGCGGCCTCGGCTCGTACGCCACCCAGTACGCGCTGGCCGGCGGCGCCACCCCGATCTGTGTGGTCTCCAACGACCAGAAGGCCGAGATCTGCCGGGCGATGGGCGCCGAGGCGATCATCGACCGCTCCGCCGAGGGCTACCGGTTCTGGAAGGACGAGAACACCCAGGACCCGCGCGAGTGGAAGCGCCTCGGCGGGCGGATCCGCGAGCTGACCGGCGGCGAGGACGTGGACATCGTCTTCGAGCACCCCGGCCGCGAGACCTTCGGCGCGAGCGTCTACGTCACCCGCAAGGGCGGCACCATCGTCACCTGCGCCTCCACCTCCGGCTACATGCACTCGTACGACAACCGGTACCTGTGGATGTCGCTCAAGCGCATCGTCGGCTCGCACTTCGCCAACTACCGCGAGGCCTGGGAGGCCAACCGCCTGATCGCCAAGGGGAAGATCCACCCGACGCTGTCCAAGGTCTACCCGCTGGAGCAGACCGGCCAGGCCGCCCTCGACGTCCACCACAACAAGCACCAGGGCAAGGTCGGCGTGCTCTGCCTCGCCCCCGCCGAGGGCCTGGGCGTGCGCGACGCCGAGCTGCGCGCGAAGCACCTGCCGGCCATCAACCTGTTCCGCGAGGTCTCCGAGCGGGCGGCAGAGCCGAGCCGGGGCCTCTGATGGCAGACCGCGACCGCCCCTGGCTGATGCGGACCTACGCCGGCCACTCCACCGCGAGCGACTCCAACGCCCTCTACCGGCGGAACCTGGCGAAGGGTCAGACCGGTCTCTCCGTCGCCTTCGACCTGCCGACCCAGACCGGCTACGACTCCGACCACGTCCTCGCCCGCGGCGAGGTCGGCCGGGTCGGCGTCCCGGTCGGCCACGTCGGGGACATGCGCACCCTGTTCGAGGGCATCCCGCTCGACCGGACCAACACCTCGATGACGATCAACGCCACCGCGATGTGGCTGCTGGCGCTCTACCAGGTGGTCGCCGAGGAGCAGGGCGCCGACATCTCCGGGCTCACCGGCACCACCCAGAACGACATCGTCAAGGAGTACCTCTCGCGGGGGACGCACGTCTTCCCGCCGGGCCCCTCGGTGCGCCTGATCACCGACATGATCGCCTACACGGTCGGGCGCCTCCCCAAGTGGAACCCGATCAACATCTGCAGCTACCACCTCCAGGAGGCCGGTGCCACCCCGGTCCAGGAGATCGCCTACGCGATGTGCACCGCCATCTCGGTGCTGGACGCGGTCCGCGACTCCGGCCAGGTGCCGGCCGAGCGGATGGGCGAGGTGGTCGCCCGGATCTCCTTCTTCGTCAACGCCGGCGTGCGCTTCGTCGAGGAGATGTGCAAGATGCGCGCCTTCGCCCGGCTCTGGGAGAAGGTCACACTGGAGCGCTACGGCATCCAGGACGCCAAGCAGCGCCGCTTCCGCTACGGCGTCCAGGTCAACTCGCTGGGCCTGACCGAGGCCCAGCCGGAGAACAACGTCCAGCGGATCGTGCTGGAGATGCTCGCCGTCACGCTCTCCAAGGACGCCCGCGCCCGGGCCGTCCAGCTGCCCGCGTGGAACGAGGCGCTCGGCCTGCCCCGCCCCTGGGACCAGCAGTGGTCGCTGCGAATCCAGCAGGTGCTCGCCTACGAGTCCGACCTGCTGGAGTACGGGGACCTCTTCAACGGCTCCGAGGTGGTCGAGGCCAAGACCGCCGAGCTGCTGGCCGGCGCCGAGGCCGAGATCGCCAAGGTGCTGGAGATGGGCGCCCGGGCGGGCAACCGGGGCATCATCCCGGCCGTCGAGTCCGGCTACCTCAAGTCCAGCCTGGTCGCCTCGCACGCCGCCCGCCGGGCCAGGATCGAGTCCGGCGAGGACAAGATCGTCGGGGTCAACTGCTTCGACACCACCGAGGAGAGCCCGCTCACGGCCGACCTCGACACCGCGATCATGGTGGTCGACCCGGCCGCCGAGCAGTCCGTGCTCGCCGCGCTGGAGGACTGGCGCGCCCGGCGCGACGAGGCCGCCGCCCAGCGGGCGCTGGAGGAGCTCAAGGCCGTCGCCGCCACCGACGCCAACCTGATGGCGCCGACGCTCGACTGCGCCCGGGCCGGGGTCACCACCGGCGAGTGGGCCTTCGCCCTGCGCGAGGTCTTCGGCGAGTACCGCGCGCCCACCGGCGTCGGCGGCGCCCCGGTCGCGGTCGCGGCCGAGCCGGGCGGCGAGCTGGCCGCGGTCCGCGCCGCGGTGGCCGCGACGGCCGCCGAGCTCGGCGCCGGCAAGCTGCGGCTGCTGGTCGGCAAACCCGGGCTGGACGGGCACTCCAACGGCGCCGAGCAGATCGCCGTCCGCGCCCGGGACGCCGGGTTCGAGGTGGTCTACCAGGGCATCCGGCTGACACCCGAGCAGATCGTCTCCGCCGCCGTCGCCGAGGACGTGCACTGCGTGGGCCTGTCGATCCTCTCCGGCGCCCACACCGAGCTGGTTCCCGACGTACTGCGGCGGCTGCGCCGCGCCGGGGTGGAGGATGTCCCGGTGATCGTGGGTGGCATCATCCCGGCAGCGGACGGCGAGGCCCTCAAGGCCGCCGGCGTCGCCGCCGTGTTCACCCCGAAGGACTTCGGCATCACGACCATCATCGGCCGGATCGTGGATGAGATCCGGCTGGCCAACAGGCTCCAGCCGTGGACGCCCGAGCCCGCCGCGACCACCAGCTGACCCCCGGAAGGAACTGACCCGCCCTCATGAGCAACGCCAGCCCGACGCCCGCCGCCGCCTTCGACCGGCTCCGCCCCCGCCGCTCCTGCCTCGCGGTACCGGGCAGCAACCCGCGCTTCCTGGAGAAGGCCCAGGGCCTGCCCGCCGACCAGGTCTTCCTCGACCTCGAGGACGCCTGCGCCCCGCTGGTCAAGGAGAGCGCCCGGCACTCCATCGTCGACGCGCTGAACAACGGCGACTGGGGCGGCAAGACCCGCGTCGTCCGCGTGAACGACTGGACCACCCACTGGACGTACCGCGACGTGATCACCGTCGTCGAGGGCGCCGGCCCGAACCTCGACTGCATCATGCTGCCGAAGGTCCAGGACGCCGAGCAGGTCAGGGCCCTCGATCTGCTGCTCACCCAGATCGAGAAGACCATGGGCTTCGAGGTCGGCCGGATCGGCATCGAGGCGCAGATCGAGAACGCCAAGGGCCTGATCAACGTCGACGCCATCGCCACGGCCTCGCCCCGGCTGGAGACGATCATCTTCGGCCCGGCCGACTTCATGGCCTCGATCAACATGAAGTCCCTGGTGGTCGGCGAGCAGCCGGCCGGCTACCCGGCCGACGCCTACCACTACATCCTGATGCGCATCCTGATGGCCGCCCGGGCCAACGACCTCCAGGCGATCGACGGCCCCTACCTCCAGATCCGCAACCAGGAGGGCTACCGCGAGGTGGCCGGCCGCGCCGCCGCGCTCGGCTTCGACGGCAAGTGGGTACTCCACCCCGACCAGGTCGCCGCCGCGAACGAGATCTTCTCGCCCGCGCAGGAGGACTACGACCACGCCGAGCTGATCCTGGACGCCTACGACTGGTGCACCTCCGAGGAGGGCGGCGCCAAGGGCTCCGCGATGCTCGGCGACGAGATGATCGACGAGGCCAGCCGGAAGATGGCACTGGTCATCGCTGGCAAGGGCCGCGCCGCCGGTCTCAAGCGCACCTCCACGTTCGAGCCCCCGCAGGCCTGACCCCCAGGAGCCCTGATCATGCAGTTCGGACGCACCTACGAGGAGTTCGAGGTCGGCGCGGTCTACAAGCACTGGCCCGGCAAGACGGTCACCGAGTACGACGACCACCTCTTCTGTCTGCTCACCATGAACCACCACCCGCTCCACCTGGACACCAACTACGCCGAGAAGACGACGGACTTCGGCAAGAACGTCGTGGTGGGCAACTACGTCTACTCCCTGCTGCTCGGCATGTCCGTCCCGGACGTCTCCGGGAAGGCCATCGCCAACCTGGAGGTCGAGTCGCTGCGGCACATCGCGCCGACCTTCCACGGCGACACCGTCTACGGCGAGACGACCGTGCTCGACAAGTGGCCGTCCAAGTCCAAGGACGACCGGGGCATCGTCCACGTCGAGACCAAGGGCTACAAGCAGGACGGCACCGTCGTCTGCGTCTTCCGCCGCAAGGTGATGGTGCCGACCGAGACCTACACCAAGGAGCGCGGGGGCGAACAGCCCGGGCGCCCCACCCCGCAGCCCTAGGACCCCGGACGGGTAGGCCGCCGTCATCGGCCGAACCCCACCCCGGTACGGGGGCCCTGCTGCCGCAGCCACGCCGGCGGGGCCCCCGGCAATCCCCCCCCCCCCGCTCTTCCGCCCTTACCCCCACCCTCTTCCTCTTCTCCACAGGAGCCGCACGATGGGACGCCTCGCACAGACCGACGGCCTCACCGAGATCCAGCGGGACATCCTCGCCACCGTGCGGGATTTCGTCGACAAGGAGATCATTCCGGTCGCGACCGAGCTGGAGCACCGGGACGAGTACCCGACCGCCATCGTCGAGGGGATGAGGCAGCTCGGCCTCTTCGGCCTCACCATCCCCGAGGAGTACGGCGGCCTCGGGGAGTCGCTGCTGACCTACGCCCTGGTGGTGGAGGAGATCGCCCGCGGCTGGATGTCGGTATCCGGAATCGTCAACACCCACTTCATCGTCGCGCACATGATCAACGCGCACGGCACCCAGGAGCAGAAGGACTACTTTCTGCCGAAAATGGCGGCCGGCGAGATCCGCGGCGCCTTCTCGATGTCCGAACCGGGCCTCGGCTCCGACGTTTCCGCGATCTCCACCAAGGGGGTCCGGGACGGCGACTGCTACGTCCTCAACGGCCAGAAGATGTGGCTCACCAACGGCGGCACCTCCACCCTGGTCGCGGTGCTCTGCAAGACCGACGAGGGCGGCAGCACCCCGTACAAGAACATGACCACCTTCCTGATCGAGAAGACGGCGGGCTTCGGCCCGAACCCGTCCGTCCCCGGCCTGACCGTGCCCGGGAAGATCGAGAAGATGGGATACAAGGGCGTCGACACCACCGAGCTGGTGCTGCAGGACGTCCGCGTCCCGGCCGACCGCGTCCTCGGCGGCGTCCCGGGCCGGGGCTTCTACCAGATGATGGACGGCGTCGAGGTCGGCCGGGTCAACGTGGCCGCCCGCGGCTGCGGCGTCGCCCGCCGCGCCTTCGAGCTGGGCGTCTCCTACGCCCAGCAGCGCTCCACCTTCGGCAAGAAGATCGCCGAGCACCAGGCGATCCAGTTCAAGCTCGCCGAGATGGCCACCAAGGTGGAGGCCGCCCATCAGATGATGGTGATGGCCGCCCGGAAGAAGGACGGCGGCGAGCGCAACGACCTGGAGGCGGGGATGGCCAAGTACCTCGCCTCCGAGTACTGCAAGGAGGTCGTCGAGGACGCCTTCCGCATCCACGGCGGCTACGGTTTCTCCAAGGAGTACGAGATCGAGCGCCTCTACCGGGAGGCCCCGATGCTGCTCATCGGTGAAGGTACTGCGGAGATCCAGAAGATGATCATCGGACGCCGGCTGCTGGAGGAGTACCGCATCGCGGAGTGACCCCCGGGCGGGGGACGCGCCGAGCGGGGGTCTCCCCGGGCAGGCGACTCAACCGACCCGGTGACGGCCGGTCGACGGGCGTGCGGGCCCGTCCCGGCACCGCGCCGTGCCACCAGGAACCCCGGCCTGGTCCGCCGGGAGTCCGGCACGGCCTTCCGGAAGCGGCCGCAGGGCGTACAACTGCTGTCACACGCCCGGCGGCCGCTTCCGCGCGTCCGCGACACGCCCTTGGCGGTCCCCGGTTCCTCCGGGACGCCCGTTGAGACAAGAGTCACCGGCCTCGTCAGGACCCTTGGGAACCGGACCGGGGCGAGCTACGGTCGTACACACAGAAGGCGCGCGAACGCCGCGCACAGGACACATGAACGAGCAGGCGGGTTGCCCACCCACCGTGTGCTCCCGATAGCATCCACCGGGACAGCAGCCGTCCCTTTATTACTCGATCCCCGCGGTGGCCCCCGTCCAGCGGCCATGATCCCCCGCGACAAAGGTCTTCGATGCCCATCAGCCCGTCCCCTCACACCTCCGTCCCGGAAGGCGATGCCCTCGCCGCTCCGACGGCCGGTCGGCGACCCCGCGTGACCATCGCGCGCGGAGCCACCCCCTGGTTCGTCCCCACCCTCGCCACGGCCGCCGTGACCACCGCGCTCACCCGGCGCAGCGGCAAGTGGGCCCTGGCGGCGGTACCCGCCTGCGCGCTCGGCGCGGGCATGCTGTGGTTCTTCCGCGACCCCGAGCGTGAGATCGGCACGGGCAGAGTGATCTCCCCCGCCGACGGCGTGGTGCAGAGCATCGACGCCTGGCCGGACGGCCGCACCCGGGTCGCGATCTTCATGAGCCCGCTCAACGTCCACGTGAACCGCGCGCCGCTGCCGGGCACGGTCACGTCGGTCGAGCACGTGGCGGGCGGCTTCGTGCCCGCGTTCAACAAGGACAGCGACCAGAACGAGCGGGTCGTCTGGCACTTCGACACCGAGCTCGGCGACATCGAGATGGTGCAGATCGCGGGGGCCGTGGCCCGCCGGATCGTGCCGTACGTCGAGGCCGGAACCAAGGTCGAGCAGGGCGATCGGATCGGTCTGATCCGGTTCGGGTCCCGGGTCGACACCTACCTGCCGGCCGGCGTCGAGGTCGGCGTCGAGGTCGGCCAGAAGACCACAGCCGGGGTGACGCGCCTTGACCGTGACTGATCCTGAGACGATCGTCGGCCTGGACGACGAGGAGACGGTTCTGCGCCGCCGCCGCTGGGCGCGCGACCGCGAGCTGCGTGCTCCGCGTTCTCCGCAGCACCTGTCCACCGCCGACTTCCTGACCCTGGGGAACGCCGTCTGCGGCTTCCTGGCGATCTACTCGATCACCACCGGGGTCCTGGTCCCGCACATCACCAACCCGGACGTCGCTCCGGACCGGCACAGCGCCGCCACCGCGGTGACGCTGCTGCTGATCGGCTCGATGTGCGACCTCTTCGACGGGCTGGTGGCGCGCAAGCTGCGCTCCTCCGCCCTCGGGGCCGAACTCGACAACCTGGCCGACCTGATCAGCTTCGGCATCGCGCCGGCCTACTTCGTCGCGGTCTGGGGCATGGTCTCGCCGGGCTCCGACAGCCGGCTCTCCGCCCTGATCGCACTGACGGTCCTGCTGTCGGTGGTGCTGCGGCTGGCCCGCTTCTCGGCCGTGAAGATGCGCCCGGGGGTGTTCCAGGGCATGCCCTGCCCGATGGGCGCCATGACGGTGATCGCCATCGTGCTGCTGGACCCGCCGTTCCTGCCCGGCCTGCTGGCCATCGCGGGCACCGCGTACCTGATGATGAGCCGCATCGAGTACCCGAAGCCACAGGGGCTGCTGGCCACCGCCACGCTCTGCTGGATCGTGGTCTCGATCGGCTGCCTGGCGGCCTGGGCGACCGGCCTGCCCGGCGGCGACATGCTGCTGCACATCGGCGCCTTCGCCCAGATCACGCTGGCCGCGATGGCTCCGCTGCTGGTCATCCGCCGCAAGGTGGGCCAGAAGGTCGGCGACGTCCGCGCCCGCCGCGCGGAGTCCCGGATCGGCTGACCGGCCGCACGCGCGACCGCATGACGGAGGGCCCGGATCCACTGGATCCGGGCCCTCCGTCATGTCCTGGGCCCTGAGCCCTGGAGCCTGGGGACCGCCGGCCGGGTTACGCCCCGCCGCGGTGGACGCTGAACGCCGAACGGCGGGCCGCGCGGGCCACGCCCGGGTCCGGGTGGACACCGGAGACGGCGGTCAGCACCGAGGCGGCCCGGGGGTGCCCGGACTGCCTGGCGCGGGCGAACAGCCGGACCGGGTCACCCGCCGAGGCGCCCTCGACATGGCCGACCAGCAGATCCGTCTCCCCGTGGTCGAGTACGGCGGCGGCGGTGTCCACCCAGAGCCAGGCGGCGTCCTCCGCGCCCAGCACATCGGCCGGGGAGACCCCCTCGTCCGACTGCTCGGCCAGCCAGAGCAGCGCGTACGGGCGCAGCACCGGCTCGTCCACCGCGGCGCGGACGGCCTGTTCGGCGGTGCTGCCGGCCACCCGGAGCGCCTCGAAGGCCAGGCCGCGGACCAGCGCGTCGTCGCCCTGGGCGGCGTCCAGCAGCTCGGCCACGGCCCGGTCGGCCGGACGGGCGGCGACCCAGGCGCGGAACTCGGCCCGGGCCGGGCCCGGCGAGTAGTCGGCGCAGGCGTTGAGCAGTTCGAAGGCGCTCTGCTCGATGTGGCCGGCGGCGGTCTGCGCGACGGTACAGATCTCCTCCAGCTTGGCCCGCACCGCCCAGTGCCCGAGCGGCGAGAGCTCGGCGGCCTCGTCCCGGCGGACCACGGCGCCGACGGCGGCCAGGCCGTCCAGCATCCAGTCCAGGACGGCGGCGACGTCGGACGGCGCGGCCGGGGTGTCGATCTGCGGCTCGCGGCAGGTGCCGCGGACGGCGGACACGGCGGAGGCGGCGTGCGGGATGGGCGAGAGGCCCAGCGCACCGGCGCCACCGCCGACCCGGCGCTCGTCCAGGCCCCGGCGCAGCAGCTCCAGCAGTTCGCTGTCGGCGACCGGGCCGGCCACCAGGTGCAGGAAGGAGAGCAGCTGCGGCGCCTGGTCGACGGCCTGCCCGGCGAGCACCGCGAAGACGCCGCGCAGCGCGGCTGGCGGGACGGGGGCGAGCAGCGTCCAGGCGTCGAACAGCGCCGACCAGCCGCGGACCACGGCCTCGTCGTCGTGCTCCCAGGCGTGCAGGCGCCAGCCGGGGGCGGCGCCGCCGTCCCTGGCCTCGACCAGGCCGACCAGCAGGGCCTGGCCCCAGGCCCGGGCCGCGGCGCCCACCGTCATGGCGAGTGCCCGGCCGGCGGCGCGGGCGTCCTCGGGGAGCAGTTCGCCGCGCTTGTCGACCTCGGAGAGTTCGCCGGCCCAGCGGGCGATCCGGACGGCGTCGACGAGCATCCGACGGGCCAGCGGAGCGAGCTCGGCGGGGGCCGGGAAGCCCTCCGGTACGGGGACCCGGCCTCGGCCGGGAGCGGGTGCGGGGCCTCGTCGGCGGGGTACGCCGGGAGCGCCCGGCCTGATGCCGGCGGGGCGGTGGGCCGTTCCGGGGAGACGGGTCACCGTCGCACCGGTACCGATCGTCGGCGGGAGCGGGGCATCACGGTCGCGCGGGTTCCGAGACGTCACGTCGAGCAGTCTTCCCCTTGTACCGGCCTTCTGTCACATCCGGTTGGCCACGGACTCCGGAAGGGCGGTCGCGGCGGGTCGACAAGATCGGGCAACAGAGGCCAAACCGCCTGGCCGGATCTGCATGACGCGAACACGCCAGGTCAGAGCGGTCGGCCGGCCGGGCCGGAGGGAGCTGCCGGACGGCCGGCCGGAGCCGTCGTCAGAGCAACGGCGTGAGCCAGCGGCGCAACAGCTCTTCATAGCGGTCGGGGTCGGCGTTCCAGAGGGCGGCGTGGTCGGCGCCGGGGAAGGCCTGGAGGCTGACCAGGTCGAAGCGGCGGTCGGCGAGCCGGGCGGCGGCCCGCCAGGGCGCCACCGGGTCGTCAGGGCTGTGCAGCACCATGGTGGGCACCCGCAGGTCGGTGCCCTCGGCGAGCCGCGCGAAGTCGGCCAGGTCCACCCCGGTCCGGCCCTCGGCGGCGAGCGCGCCCGGCCCGGCGGCCGTACGGCCGAACCCGGCCCGGGTGGCGCCCCGGCGGGCGAAGACCGGCCGGTCGAGCACCGGGGAGTCCAGTACCAGGCCGCTGATCGCCGAGGCCCAGGCGGACCGGGCGGCGGTCTGCAGCACCATCGTGGCGCCGAGCGACCAGCCGTGCAGCACGACCCGGCCGGCGCCGCTGTCCAGGGCCAGCCGCACTGCCGCCTCGACGTCCCGCCACTCGGTCTCGCCGAAGTCGTCGAGGCCGTCCGGCGCGGCCGGCGCGCCCCGGTCTCCCCGGTAGGTGACGGCGAGGGCGGGCAGACCGAGACGGTGCAGCACGGGCAGCACCGGGAGCGTCTGCTGCCGGTCGGCGCCCGGGCCGTGCACCAGGATCACCCAGGTGCCGCGTTTGCCGTCGAGCCGCCAGGCGGGCAGGGCGCCCAGCTCGCCCTCGGCGGCGGTCTCGGCGTAGGGCAGGCCGAGCGCGCCGGTCGGGTCGCCGAGGTGGACCCGGGGGGTGAAGCGGACCTCGGTGCCGGGCGTAAGGGCGCCCCGGTCGGCGCGGACCAGTCGGCGGGTGACGCCCTGTTCGTCGGCGTGCAGGATCTCGTCGACCACCGCGTGGCCGCCCTCGTCCCACTCGACGGCCCAGCGGCCGGGGCGGGTGCTCTCCGGGCTGCGGGTGAAGGTGGCCCGCCCGACGGCCAGGCTCCGCACCGTGACGGGGCCCGCCTGCGGCCGGGAAACGGCCGCCGGGTGGAGCATCCGCTGGACGGCCCTGCGCCCGGCCAGCAGTACGGCGGCCCCGGTGCCGACGGCGGCGGCCGCCACGGCGGCCGCGGTTCCCCAACGCATATCGCTCCCCGCTCTGTTGATCGCGGACTGGGCACCCACCAGTCCACTCGCGGGACCGGACCGGGGCCACCGGGCATGGGCCGACCGGGTGTCACGCCGGACGGGACAGCGGGGGCCGCGGCCTCCACCTGCGGCCGGGCGATCGCGCCCCCTCCGCACCCCCGCGACACCGACCCGCGGAGGCGGCGCGCGGGCGGGCCGTGTGACCAACCCCTCCGTGACCTTGGTTGACTCCCGGTTCGGCCGCGTGATGGGATCCTTCAGCCAAACGGAGGCATGCAGAGGAAGCCGGTGCGAGTCCGGCGCGGTCCCGCCACTGTCACCGGGGAGCACGCTCGGATCAATTCCCTCCTTGCCCGCCAACAGGCAGGAGGGGCCCATCGGCGGGCCGTCAGAAGCCGCTGGAGGCTCCGGGGGTGTGTCGGACCCGGAAGCCAGGAGACTCTCGCCGCCGGTACGTCGATCCAGGGCGCGGACCCTGAGTGAGGACACGCACGCGATGCAGGCTGCCCCGACCGCCCGCCCCCTCTGCCGCCCTTCGCCGTGCGCCCGCTGACCCGCGCGGCCGCCTTCGCGCTGGGCGCCGTCGCGGGACATCTCGCCGACGCCCGCTTCGCCGATCCCCGGCGCGGCCACCCGGTGGCCGCCTTCGGCAGCGCGGCGGGCCGGCTGGAGAAGACGCTCTGGCGCGACGACCGCGCCGCCGGCACCGCCTACACCGCGCTCTGCGTGGGCACCGTCGCGGCCGGGGCGGTGGCCGCCGAACGCGCCCTGGGCCGGCGGCCGCTCGGCCGCGCCGCGCTGACCGCCGCCGCGACCTGGACGGTGCTCGGCGGCACCTCGCTCACCCGGGAGGCCAGGACCATCGGCCGCTCGCTCGCCGCGGGCGATCTGACGGCGGCCCGGGAACGGCTGCCGCATCTGTGCGGGCGCGACCCGAGCGCGCTGGACGAGCAGCAGATCGCCCGCGCGGTGGTCGAGTCGGTCGCCGAGAACACCGCCGACGCCGTGGTGAACGCCCTGGTCTGGGGCGCGCTCGCGGGCACGCCCGGGCTACTGGCGTTCCGCGCCGTCAACACGCTGGACGCGATGGTCGGCCACCGCTCGCCGCGCTACGCCCGGTTCGGCTGGGCCTCGGCCCGGCTGGACGACGTGGCGGGCTGGCCGGGCGCCCGGCTGACCGCGCTGCTCACCGTGGCCGCCGCGCCCGAACCCCGGACGGCCTGGCGGATCTGGCGCCGGGACGGCTCCGCGCACCCGAGCCCCAACGCGGGCCAGGCCGAGTCCGCGTTCGCGGGCGCGGTCGGCGTGCGGCTGGGCGGCACCCTCGCGTACGGGGAACGGGTGGAGCACCGGCCGGTGCTGGGCGGCGAGCTGCGGCCGGTGACGGTGGAGGACATCGAGCGGGCCTGCCGGCTCTCCCGCCGGGTGGGCCTGCTGGCCCTGGGCACCGCCGTCGCCGGGCACGCGGCGGTCCGGGCCGCCACAGGAAGCCGGACCGTCCTGGGACGGAAGAAGAGGAGGAGCGCATGAGCAACGCACTGCTGGTCGCCGGGACGACCTCGGACGCCGGCAAGACCGTGGTCACCGCGGGCATCTGCCGCTGGCTGGCCCGGCAGGGTGTCCGGGTGGCGCCGTTCAAGGCGCAGAACATGTCGCTGAACTCCTTCGTCACCGCCGGCGGCGCCGAGATCGGCCGCGCCCAGGCGATGCAGGCGCAGGCGGCCCGGGTGGAGCCCGAGGCGGCGATGAACCCGGTGCTGCTCAAGCCAGGCGCGGACGGCCGCAGCCAGGTCGTGCTGCTCGGCCGCCCGGTCGCCGAGGTGGGCGCGCTGGACTACCGCGAGCGCAAGCCGGTGCTGCTGGAGCGGGCCCTGGAGTGCCTGGCGGACCTGCGCAGCCGCTACGACGTGGTGGTCTGCGAGGGGGCCGGGTCGCCCGCCGAGATCAATCTGCGCGACCGGGACATCGCCAACATGGGTCTGGCCACCGCCGCCGGGCTGCCGGTGGTGGTGGTCGGGGACATCGACCGCGGCGGGGTGTTCGCCGCCATGTACGGGACGCTGGCGCTGCTGTCCGCCGAGGACCAGCGCCATGTGACGGGCTGGTTCGTCAACAAGTTCCGGGGCGACGCCCGGCTGCTGGCGCCCGGGCTGGAGATGCTGGACCGGCTGACCGGCCGCCCGGTGCTCGGCACCCTGCCGATGCTGCCCGGGCTCTGGCTGGACGCCGAGGACTCGCTGGACCTGTCCACCGTGGTGGACCGCGCCGAGGGCCGCGGGCCGGTCGGCGCGGACGTGCTGCGGGTGGCCGTGGTGCGCTTCCCGAGGCTGTCCAACTTCACCGACGTGGACGCGCTGGCGCAGGAGCCCGGGGTGCTGGTCCGCTGGGCCACCCGGCCCGAGGAGCTGGCCGACGCCGACCTGGTGATCCTGCCCGGCACCCGGGCCACCGTCGCCGACCTGGCCTGGCTGCGCGAACGTGGTCTGGAGCCGGCCCTGAAGGCACGGGCCGCCGCCGGGCGGCCGGTTCTCGGTGTCTGCGGCGGCTACCAGATGCTGGCGCGCGGCATCGTGGACGAGGTCGAGTCCGGGGCCGGCGAGGTGGCCGGGCTCGGGCTGCTGCCGACGCGTGTCCGGTTCGGGGCCGCGAAGGTGCTCGGCCGTCCGGTCGGCGAGGCGTACGGGCAGCGGGTCGAGGGGTACGAGATCCATCACGGTGTGGTGGCCGTCGAGGGGGGAGACCCCTTCTTCTCCGACGGCCGGGGCCGCGCTCTGGACGGCTGCCGGGTGGGCGCGGTCTGGGGCACGACCTGGCACGGCGCACTGGAGAACGACGGGTTCCGTCGCGAACTGCTGCGCGAGACCGCCGAGTTGGCCGGCCGGGCGTTCGTTCCCGCGCCGGACACCTCGTTCGCCGCGGCGCGCGAGGCCCGGCTGGACCGGCTGGGGGACCTGATCGAGGAGCACGCGGACACCGACGCGCTGTGGAAGCTGATCGAGGGCGGGGTGCCGGCCGCGGGGTCGCTGCCGTTCCTGCCGCCCGGAGCGCCTGAGGAGGCCGACAAGGCATGAGTGACGTCCGCTACCCCTTCACCGCGATCGTCGGTATGGCCGACCTGCGGCTCGGACTGCTGCTCAACGCGGTCTCCCCGGCCGTCGGCGGCGTGCTGGTGCGCGGCGAGAAGGGCACCGCCAAGTCGACCATGGTGCGCGCGCTGGCCGGCCTGCTGCCGTCCATCGCCACCGTCGACGGCTGCCGCTTCGCCTGCGACCCGGCCGCGCCCGACCCGCAGTGCCCGGACGGCGCGCACGCCGGCGCCACGGCCTCCGGCCGTCCGGCCCAGCTGGTCGAGCTGCCGGTCGGCGTCTCCGAGGACCGGATCGTCGGCTCGCTGGACCTCGAACGGGCGCTCGCCGAGGGCGTCAAGGCGTACGAGCCGGGGCTGCTGGCGCGGGCGCACCGGGGCGTGCTCTACATCGACGAGGTCAACCTGCTCCAGGACCACGTGGTGGACCTGCTGCTGGACGCCGCCGCGATGGGCCGCTCCTACGTGGAGCGCGAGGGCGTCTCGGTGCGGCACGCGGCCCGGTTCCTGCTGGTCGGCACGATGAACCCGGAGGAGGGCGAGCTGCGCCCGCAGCTGCTCGACCGGTTCGGCCTGACCGTGGAGATCGCCGCCACCCGCGACCCGGCGGAGCGCGCCGAGGTGGTCCGCCGCCGCCTGGCGTACGACGCCGACCCGGCCGGGTTCGCCGCCCGGTTCGCCGAGGACGAGCGGGCGCTCGCCGAACGGATCACCACCGCACGGGATTTGCTGCCCAAGGTCGAACTGGCCGATGTGGCGCTGCGTCAGATCACCGCCGTCTGCGCGGCGTTCGAGGTGGACGGGCTGCGGGCGGACATCGTGATGGCCCGTACCGCCGTCGCGCTGGCCGCCTGGGCGGGCCGGACGGAGGTGCTGGAGGAGGACGTCCGCAAGGCCGCCCGGCTGGCCCTGCCGCACCGCCGCCGGCGCAACCCGTTCGACGCGCCCGGCCTGGACGAGGAGCAGCTCGACCGGACCCTGGAGGAACACGCCGACCCGGAGCCCGAGCCCGCGTCGCAGCCCGAACCGCAGCCGGAGGACGGGCCCGAGGGCGGCCCCGAGGGCGACGGACCCGACCCGGACGGCGGTCCGGACGGGGGCGGCCCCGACGGCGGTGGCGGCGCACCCGAGCCGACCGGGCCGACCGGCCCGGACGCACCCGGCGCCGAGGCCCCCGCCCCCGAACCCGGACCGGCCCCGGAGCAGACGCCCGAGCAGGCGCCCGTGCCCGCACAGCACCCCGCCCCCGCGCGCGAGTCCGCGCCGGTGGCCGCCGGGGAGCCGTACCGGACCAGGCTGTTCAAGGTGGACGGCACCGGGCGCGGGGCCCAGGGCCGCCGCTCCCCCGCCGAGACCGACGGCGGCCACACCATCCGCGCCCGGCGCCCGCAGGGGCGGCTGGCCCGGCTGCACCTGAGCGCCACCCTGCAGGCCGCCGCGCCGCACCAGGCGGCGCGCGGGCGGGCGTCCCGCGCGCTGGTTCTGCACAAGGACGACTTCCGCGAACAGGTCCGCCAGGGCCGGGAGTCCAACCTGGTGCTGTTCCTGGTGGACGCCTCCGGCTCGATGGCGGCCCGGCAGCGGATGACCGCCGTCAAGGGCGCCGTGCTCTCGCTGCTGATGGACGCCTACCAGCGGCGCGACAAGATCGGCATGATCACCTTCCGGGGCGCGTCCGCCGAGCTGGCGCTGCCCCCCACCTCCTCGGTCGAGGTCGGCGCCGCCCGGCTGGAGTCGCTGCCCACCGGCGGACGCACCCCGCTGGCGGCCGGGCTGCTACGCGCGCACGAGGTGCTGCGGGTGGAGCGGATGCGCGACCCCGACCGCCGTCCGCTGCTGGTCGTGGTGACCGACGGCCGCGCCACCGGCGCCCGGGACGCCGTCGCGCAGTCCCACCGCGCGGCCGCCCTGTTCGCCGCCCAGGGCGTGGCGAGCGTGGTGCTGGACTGCGAGACCGGCCCCGTCCGGCTCGGCCTCGCCCGGACGCTGGCCGCCCGGCTCGGCGCCTCCGCCGTTACCTTGGACGAGCTGCGGGCCGAAGGCGTGGCCTCGCTCGTCCGCGACAACCGTGCAACCACGATGCGAAAGGCGGCCTGAACCCCATGCCCAAGGGAGTGCCCGAGAACGTCCCCGACGACGGCCTGACGACCCGTCAGCGCCGTACGCTGCCGATCACCGCCGTGCACACCGGCCCCGGCAAGGGCAAGTCCACGGCCGCGTTCGGCATGGCGCTGCGGGCCTGGAACCAGGGCTGGCCGGTCGGGGTGTTCCAGTTCGTCAAGTCCGCCAAGTGGAAGGTCGGCGAGGAGAACGCGCTGCGCGTCCTCGGCGCCTCCGGCGAGGGCGGCACGGTGGCCTGGCACAAGATGGGCGAGGGCTGGTCCTGGGTGCAGCGCTCCGCCGAGATGGAGATGGACAGCGAGGCGGCGGCCAAGGAGGGCTGGGAGCAGGTCAAGCGCGACCTGGCCGCCGAGACCTACCGCTTCTACGTGCTGGACGAGTTCACCTACCCGATGCACTGGGGCTGGATCGACGTGGACGAGGTGCTGACGGTGCTGAGGGACCGCCCGGGCAGCCAGCACGTGGTCATCACCGGCCGGTACGCGCCCGAGGCGCTGACCGAAGTCGCCGACCTGGTCACCGAGATGACCAAGGTCAAGCACCCCATGGACGCCGGCCGCAAGGGCCAGCGCGGTATCGAGTGGTAGTCGCAGGTACGTGAACATTCCCCGTCTCGTCGTCGCCGCGCCGTCCTCCGGCTCGGGCAAGACCACCGTCGCCACCGGCCTGATCGCGGCGCTCGCCGCCCGCGGGCTGGCGGTCTCGCCGCACAAGGTGGGCCCGGACTACATCGACCCGGGCTACCACGGCCTGGCCGCCGGCCGCCCGGGCCGCAACCTGGACGCCTTCATGTGCGGGCCGGAGCGGATCGCGCCGCTCTTCCTGCACGGCGCGGCCGGGGCGGACGTGGCGGTGGTCGAGGGCGTGATGGGGCTCTTCGACGGGGCCTCCGGGCGCGGGGAGCTGGCGTCCACCGCGCACGTCGCCAAGCTGCTGCGGGCGCCCGTGGTGCTGGTGGTCGACGCCTCCTCGCAGTCCCGCTCGGTGGCCGCGCTGGTGCACGGCTTCGCCTCCTGGGACCCGGAGGTCCGCCTCGCCGGGGTGATCCTCAACCGGGTCGCCTCCGACCGGCACGAGCACCTGCTGCGCGAGGCCCTGGAGGAGGGCTCCGGCGTGCCCGTGCTGGGCGCGGTGCGCCGCTCGGCGGCGGTCGCCACGCCGTCCCGCCACCTCGGCCTGATCCCGGCCGTGGAGCGCTCGGCCGAGGCCCTGCGGGCCGTCGCGGACATGGGCGAACTGATCGGCCGGTCGGTCGATCTGGACGCGGTGCTGGCACTGGCCCGGACCGCTCCCCCGCTGGACGACGCGCCGTGGGACCCGGCCGCCGAGGTGGCGCCGGTGCCCGGCACGCCCCGGATCGCGGTGGCCGGCGGCGCCGCGTTCTCCTTCTCGTACGCCGAGAACGCCGAACTGCTGACCGCCGCCGGCGCCGAGGTGGTGCCGTTCGACCCGCTGCACGCCGACGCGCTGCCCGAGGGCACGGCGGGGCTGGTGATCGGCGGCGGCTTCCCCGAGCTGTACGTCCGCGAGCTGAGCGGCAACACCGCGCTGCGCGGGGCGATCGCCGCGTTCGCCGCCTCGGGTGCGCCGATCGCCGCCGAGTGCGCCGGACTGCTGTACCTGGGACGGGAGCTGGACGGCCTGCCGATGTGCGGCGTGCTGGACACCGCGGCCCGGATGACCGAGCGGCTCACCCTCGGCTACCGGGAGGCGGTGGCGCTGCACGACTCGCCGCTCGGCCCGGCCGGCACCCGGGTACGGGGGCACGAGTTCCACCGCACGGTCTGCGAGCCCGGCGCGGGCGAGCGGCCGGCCTGGGGCTGGCGGCTGCCGGCCGGCCCGCGCACCGAGGGCTTCGCGGGTACGGGTACGGGGGCGGGCCAGGTGCACGCCTCCTACCTGCACCTGCACTGGGCCGGATCGCCACAGCTGGCCGCCTCGTTCACGGCGGCGGCCGCCGCGCACCGGGCGGGCTGAACCCCGCCGGGGCGGGCGGGCCGGATCCCGGCCGCCCCTCAGCCGGTGGCGCGGACGTAGATGTCGGCGGCGCCCGGCAGGCCTCCGGGGACGGTGGCGACGTAGATCCGGCGGCCGGTGGTCGGGCGGGCGTCCGGGGGTGCCGGGGTGGGGGTCGGGGTGGGAGTCGCGGTCGGAGCCGGGACGGGCTCGGGCTCGGGCGTGGCCGGGGCGGGGGTCTCCGTCGCCCCGCACGGCTCCGTCTCCTCGTCCCCGCTCCCCTCGCCGCCCTCGCCCGCGCACTCGCTCGGGCCCGCGCCCTCGGCCTGGAGGCCGGGCGGGGCCGGGGAGACGACGGGCCCGGTGTCGGACGCGCTGCCGGGCGCGGCCGCCGGTACCGCCGCCGTGGGCGCCGGGTCCGGCGGGGCGTCGGGGGCGGACGACGGCAGGTCGGTCCGCGGCTCCGGCAGTTCCGGCGCCTCGGCCGGTTCGTCGCCGCCGAGGGCCTCCGCCAGGTCGGGCGGCAGCGGCGCGCTGGGGCCGGGGGCGGGCAGGTCGTAGGTCCGCAGGAAGTCGCCGACCCCGACGTTCCGGCCGCCGCCGAGCCGGTAGTGCAGATAGGCCACCGGAACGCCGTCCGCGGTGCGCGTGTACACCGCCCCGACGGGCACGTAGTACGGCCCCGCGCCCGGGTGCTGGGACGGATGCAGACCGGCCAGCAGTTCGGCGCGGTCGCGGTCGGTCTCGGGCGTCTCCCGGCCGAGCGTCAGCGCGTTGACGCCCCGGACCATCAGCGCCGCCGCGACCGCCACGCAGAGCACCAGCCCCACCGCGACCGTGCGCCGCAGCACCGGGCGCCCGTGCAGCGCCGGCCAGGAGTCGCTGGGCATCCGCTCGCCCGGCGCCCCTCCCGACAGCCCGCCCGTGCGCGCTCCGCCCGGCCGTTCCGCTTCCTTCACCGCTCCCGATCCCCCGCCCTGTCGGCACGCCCGAGGCACTCACCGTGCCGTCGGCCCGGCCGCCATGTTCTCGCATCGCTCTCGCAGTGCTCGACGTGGACCGGCCGCTCGAAGTTCCGGGTCGTACCGATCGGCCCGGTCAGCCGGGGTAGGCCGGAGCCACCGCCGCTTCGAGCACCCGCCGGGACTGCCCGGTTCCGTCCGCCGGAACGGTCCACAGATCCGCCCCGAAGTCGCCGGGAAGCGCGTAGAGCAGGGTCGAGGCGTCCGACCAGACCGCCTGGTCGTCGATGCTGCGCTGCTCGGCGGTGGCGGTCTCGGTCATGGTGGCGAGGTCGAGCACGTAGAGCCGCCAGGGCGCGTCCTCGGGCAGGCCGGGGACGCGCCGCTTGTACGCGATCCGGGTGCCGTCCGGGGAGAGCGAGGGGCACTCGACGTTCTGGTGGAGGGTGGTGAGGCGGCGGGCGGCGAGGTCGCCGCGGACGAGGTAGGTCTGGCCGCCGGTGGCCAGGGTGGCGTAGAAGAGGTCGTCGTCGGCGAAGGTGACCCCCCAGATGTTGACGTCGTGCGCCTGGTACGGGTGGCCGTCCTTGATCACGTCGAAGGTCTCCAGGTTGTCCCGGAGGTTCCCGTCGCGGACGTCGACGATCGAGGTCCGGGTGGAGAAGTCGGTACCCGCGTAGGAGTCCCCGCTGACGAAGACCGTCCAGGCGGCGAGGTGGCCGGAGGGTGAGACCCGGGAACGGGTCGGGATGCCGGCGGCCGGGAAGGAGCGGAGTTCGCGCAGGTGGTCGTCGAGCAGGACGGCCCGGTAGCTGTCCTGCAGCGTCCCGCGCTCGGCCTGGAGGCAGACGCCCGTCCCGGCCGCCGCGTAGAAGCGCAGGCACTGGACGCCGGAGGCGGTGCGCGGGCCGTCGGGGTGGTCGGCGGGGACGGTGGCGAGCTCGTCGCGGTGCGGCCCCCAGGCGAGGTTGCGGAACACCAGCTGCCGTCCGTCGGAGGGCCGTCCGAGCGAGACCGGGCCGGTGGTGACGACCGGCCCGCCGGGCTGCGCCTGGTCCCGGCGGGCCGAGCGGTCGGCGGCGTACAGCACGGCGCCGGTGCCGACCGCGCCGAGCAGCAGGACGGCCACCAGCAGGATCAGCACCCTGGTACGGCCGGGGAGTCGGGTCATGAGAGCACCTCGGAGTCGGATCCGGCGCCGGGCCGGGCGTCACGGAGCACGAAGGCCGCCCCGAGCACGCACCCGGCCAGCGCGACCGCCGACCAGGCCAGCGCGGCGGTGCCGCCCACCGCGCTCCACAGGGCACCGAACACCAGCGAGCAGGCGAACCGGGCGAGCGCCTGCCCGGTGCCGACCAGGGCGAGCCCGGCGCCGCGCTGTTCGGCCGGCACCGCGTCGGCCGCGGCGGCGGCGAGCACACCGTCGGTCGCCGCGTAGAACGCGCCGTGCAGCACCAGCACGCCGAGCACCGCGGGCAGCCCGTCCAGCGGCGAGAGCAGCAGCCCGTACGCGAGCAGCAGGAGGCCATGCCCGGCCAGGAAAAGCCGGCGGCGGCCGATCCGGTCGGCGAGCGCCCCGAGCGGGACGGCGAGCAGCAGGAAGGCGGCGGCCGTGCCGAGCGGCAGCAGCGGGAAGAGGTCGGTGGCGAGGCCTAGCCTGCGCTGCACCAGCAGATAGAGGAAGGAGTCACTGACGGTGGTCAGCCCGAGCAGCACCGCGCAGAGCGCCAGCCGGCGCAGCGCGGGCCTCCGCAGCAGAGCGAGGCCTTCGCGCAGCGAGGGAGCGGTAGTTGACGCTTCGTCAGCCTGCTGCCGGTTCGGCACGAACAGCAGCAGGACCAGCACCCCGAGCACCGCCACACAGGCGCTGACCGCGAACACCGCGTCGTAGCCGTGCCGTTCGCCGCCGTCGGCGAGCAGTGGGCCGCCGGCGAGGCGCAGCACCAGGAACGCGGTGAGCGGTCCGAGCAGCGCGCCCGCCGTGTCCATCGCCCGGTGGACGCCGAACGCCCGCCCCCGGTGCTCGGGTTGGGTCGCCAGCGAGATCATCGCGTCCCGGGGCGCGGTGCGCAGACCCTTGCCGGTGCGGTCGACGGCGAGCACGGCACCGATCAGCGGCACGGTGTGGACGAGCAGCAGCAGCGGTTTGCAGAGCGCCGACAGGCCGTAGCCGACCGCCGCGACCGCCTTGTGCCGGGCCGCGCCGCCCGCGCCGCGCCGGTCGGCGAGATGGCCGCCGGCCAGCCGGACCAGCGCGCTGAACCCGTTCTGGATGCCGTCCAGCAGGCCGAAGCCGAGCGGGGAGAGGCCGAGCCCGGTGAGCAGGTAGAGCGGCAGGACGGCGCTGACCATCTCGGAGGAGACGTCGGTGACCAGGCTGACGGTGCCCAGGACCAGCACGGTGCCGGGCACGGCGGCGGCCCCCCTCCGCCCCGGCCGGTCGGCCGGGGCGGAGGGGGCCTTGGAACCGCGGGATTCCGCGACGTACACGGGCGTCAGTTCCAGATGCCGGTGATGGTGGCGGCGGAGGCGGCGTTGCCCGCGTGGCTGCTCAGCCCGGCGAGGTCCTCCAGGGTGCGCAGCACGTTGTAGTGGTTGTAGGTGGTGGCGGTGGTGCTGCCGGGCGTGACGTGCGTGCCGTAGAAGAGGGTCGGGATGCGGTTGCCGGAGAGCTTGTTGTCCTCGTCGAAGGTGAGCACGAGGAGGCTGTTGTGGCTCTGGGCCCAGGCCGCGTACGCGCCGAGCTTGTTCTTGACCCAGGTGTCGCCGGTGGAGACCGAGCAGTCGTGCATGTCGTTGCAGAGGTCGGGCACGACGAAGGAGACCTTCGGCAGCGTGGTGTAGTCGGCCGGGAACTGCGCGAAGGTGTACGCGCTGCTGGTCGGCACGTTGTTGAAGCCGAACCACGGGTTGTGCTTCTGGGCGTAGTTGCCGCTGCTGCAGGTGGTCGAACCCTGGCTCGGCAGGCCCTCGTTGTAGCTGGCCCAGGTCTGGCCGGCGGCGATCAGCTCGGAGCCCAGGTTGGGGGCGGAGAGCGAGCCGACCGGCACGCAGCTGTCGTCCGTACGGCCCTGGGTGGCGCCGGAGAACAGCATGTAGTAGTTGGGCTCGCTGGGGTGGGTGAGCCCGTAGGACTGGGTGAGGGTGGCCCCGCCCGCCTTGAGGGTGCCGTTGATGTACGGCGCGCTGGAGCTGCCGACGACCTGCGAGTAGGCGTGGTTCTCCAGGACGACGACCACCACGTGGTCGGGCGCGGGCAGGGTGGCGGCCTGCGCGGTGCTGCCGGTGGCCGCCCAGAGGCCGAGCGAGCCGGCGACCAGGCCGAGGCCGGCCGCGAGGGCGGTGAGCGTGCGGCGGGGGGCCGCCTCGGCGGTTCCTTCGGTGGCTCCTTCGGCGGTCTTCTCGGCGGTCTCTTCGGTGGTCTTCTCGGTGGCGCGGAATCGTGCGAAGGGCATGGTGTCGTCCTCCGTGCGTCGGGACTTCCGGGTTCGGGATTTCCGGGGTTGGAGCGCCGCAAACAGTAGGAGCGCGGCGGTGTCGTGTACCGCACAAGGAAGGTGAAGAACAGACGAACACGGCGATGCCGTCCGCGGTGGCTGTCACAGCCGTCCCGATTGACCCGTCCGTCGCCGCCGTGGTGGGATTCCACGGGCGCCGCCTCCTCTGCGCGGCTTTGTCCCGGGGCCTCGCGGGGCCTCTCGCGGGGCGTCCCGCGAAGCCCGTCAAGCCCGTCAAGCCCGTCGCGCTAGGGAGCGGAACGTGATCGGTCTGGTCGCCGTGACCGCGGCGGGCCGCCCGCTCGCCGAGGAGCTGCACGCGGCCTGGCCGGACGGCAGCGTGGTCGTCCCGGCCGGGCGCGACGCGGACGGGGACCCTCGGGAGATCCTGGACCTCGCGCTGGGCGGCTGCCGGAGACTGGTCTGCTTCGCGCCCGTCGGTCTCGTCGTGCGACTGCTCCTCGACGCGGCCCCCGGCCTGTCGGAGCGGCCCGCCGTGGTCTGCGTCGATCTCGAACGCCGCTTCACCGTCTCGCTGACCGGGGGTCCCGGGGGAGCGGGCGGAGGCGCTGACGGGGGTGCGGCGGCCGACGGGGGCGCGGGCAGCGACGGGGGCGCCGACGAGCTGGCCGGGGAGGTGGCGGCCGTCCTCGGCATCTGGCCGGTGGTCACCGACGGGCCCGCGGCCGACCCGCTCGCCGACGCGACGGAAGCACCCGGCCGCCCCACCGCGTTCCCGGCCCGCCCCGGCGGCCTGCCGCCCCTCCCGCGCCGCAGAGACCTGGTCATCGGGATCGGCGCCCGCCAGGCGACCGAACCCCCGGAGGTGGCCCGGCTCATCCGCCGGACGCTGCTGGAGGCCGGACTGTCCAGCCGCTCCGTCGCCCGGCTCGCGACCCTGGACGGCAAGGGCGACCACCCCGCCGTCCGCTGGGCCTCCGCCCGGATGGGCCTGCCGGTGGACGAGCACCCGGCCGACACGCTCGCGGCCGTCGCGGTGCCGAACCCGTCCGCCGCCGTCGGCAACGCGGTCGGCACCATGAGCGTGGCGGAGGCCGCCGCGCTGGCGAGTGCGCCGGGTGGCGAGCTCGTCGTCGCCAAACGCAAGTCGGCGACGGCGACGGTCGCGGTGGCCCGCGCCGCGGTGCGCGGCCGGCTCGCCGTCGTCGGCCTGGGCCCCGGGGAGCACGACCTGCTCGTCCCCCGTGCCCTGGCGGAGCTGCGGCGCGCGACGGTGGTGGTCGGCGAACCCGGCGCGGTCGAGCGGATCGCCGGACTGCTACGGCCGGGAACACGGCGGTCCGCCGTCCCGGACGGCTGTGCGGAGCTCGCCGTCGCACTCGCCTCGCAGCGGCAGGCCGTCGCCCTGGTCGCGCTCGGGGACGGCGCCTCGTACGCGCCGCCGCCCGGGCCGTACGAGCTGCACCGCGTCCCCGGTCTGCCCCTTCCGCCCCCTCCCCCCGTTCCCCCCGTAGGAGACCTCTCATGACCACCGCTGGGCCCGACCTCCGCCACCACGGCGACGCCGAGGTGCGCGCCGACGGGCTCGGCCTGGTCGACCTCGCCGTCAACGTCCGGACCGGCACGCCCCCGTCGTGGCTGCGCGAGCACCTCGCGGCGACCCTCGGAGGTCTCGCCGCCTACCCCGACCAGACCGCCGCCCGGGCCGCCGTCGCCGCCCGGCACGGCCGGCCGGTGGAGGAGGTGCTGCTGACCTCGGGCGCGGCGGAGGCGTTCGTGCTGCTGGCCCGCGTCCTGGCGGCACGTCATATCGTCGTGGTGCACCCGCAGTTCACCGAGCCCGAGGCGGCGCTGCGGGACGCCGGGCACGAGGTGGACCGGGTGCTGCTCGCTCCCTCGGACGGCTTCCGGCTGGGATCCGTGCCTCCCACCGCGGACCTGGTCGTGCTCGGCAACCCGACCAACCCGACCTCCGTCCTGCACCCGGCCGCCGCCGTCGCCGCCCTCGCCCGGCCCGGCCGGACCCTGGTGGTGGACGAGGCGTTCATGGACACCGTGCCCGGCGAGCGCGAATCCCTCGCCGCCGTCCGGGACCTGCCCGGGCAGGTGGTCGTCCTGCGCAGCCTCACCAAGACCTGGGGCCTGGCCGGCCTGCGGATCGGCTACGCCCTCGGCCCGGCGCCGCTGATCGCCGCCCTCGGCGCCGCCCAGCCGCTCTGGCCGGTCTCCACCCCCGCCCTGGCCGCCGCCGAGGTGTGCAGTGCCCCCGCCGCCCTCGCCGAGGCCGAGCGGGCCGCCGCCGAACTGGGCGTCCACCGGGACCACCTGCTGAAGGGGCTCGCCGCGTTCCCGTCCGTCCGGGTGCACGGCGAGCCGGCCGCCTCCTTCGTGCTGATCCGGCTGCCCGGCGCGGCCGTCGTCCGCGAGCGCCTGCGGGACGCCGGCTTCGCCGTCCGCCGGGGCGACACCTTCCCCGGCCTCGGCCCGGACTGGCTGCGCATCGCCGTCCGGGACGAGGAGACGACCGACCTGTTCCTCACCGCCCTGGCCGGCGTCCTCAGCACAGACTGACCGCGCCCCCACCGCCACCCGCCCGGCGGCCACCACCTGCGCACAGACACCGGCGCGGGGCATCGGCGCCATGCCCTCCGGCGGCACCAGCCGGTTCCGCTCGGCGAGCACCCGCGGCGCGGCCGTGCTGCGCGGCAGCGGCCCGCGGGTGTCCCCCCACCCTCATGCCGCCGCCCACTCCTTCAGCGTCGCGAAGTCGCCCTCCCGCAGGCCGAGCCTGGGATCGATGCGGAGGGTGAGGGCGCGGCCCGGGTGGTGGGCCGCTATCCACTCGGTGTCCTGCGGCCCCAACTCGTCGTCCACCCAGGCGAACGGCCGCCCGGCCGCCCGGGCGACGAGGTACCTGGTCTTCCAGTGCAGCCCGTCCGGATCCTCCCGGTGCGGCTCCGGCCAGTCCACGAACGGCAGCTGCGGCAGCCCGAGCAGCGGTGCGATCCAGGCATTCGCCTCGTCCATCCAGGTGGTGGCCCAGACCAGCTCGTACGGCAGCGCGAGCAGCTCCGACCCGTGCACCGGGTTGAGCCACAACCGCAACGGCCGCACGTACTCGGCGGGCCCGCGCGGGAACCGGGACACCCAGGAGTCCGGCTTCACCCGGTGGGTGAGGTACCCCTCCGGCCGCTTGTGCGGCTTCGCGGCATACGGATTCAGCGGACCGTCGACGTCGAGGAGGAGCAGTGGTGGCGGCATGCCCCGCGTCCTGACCCCGCCGCCCCGCCTCCGGCCACCCGTTTTCCGGCTGCCGCTTCGTCCGGTGGGCCTCCGGCCGGGCGACCGGTTCCTGCGGGCGGCCCGGTGCCGCGAGGTGGCCGGTGTTCCGGAGCGGCTCGAAGGTCCCGACCGCTGAGCGGTCGGGACATGATCGACGCGTTCTCAGAGGGCTATCCGGACGTCGTACGTCCGCAGCCAGTCGTCCAGTTGGAGCGTCGTTTCCAGCGCCGCCCGGCTCATGCCCTGCTCCAGTGCCGCGGCGCCCTCCCTGGCCACCGCCTGCTTGAGTCCGGCCGAGAACAGCGGGGCGAGCGGGCTCTGGTCCGCCCGGACGACCTCCGCCAGGCGTTCCCGGAGCGTCCGGTTGTAGGCCGCGGCGCGGATAGAGGGGTAGGGGGTCTTGATCCGCTGGGCCACCGCTTCCGGGAGCAGGTCCTTCATCGCCGCGCGCAGCAGGCTCTTCTCCCTGCCGTCGAAGCTCTTCATGGCCCAGGGGATGTTGAAGGTGTACTCGACGAGCCGGTGGTCGGCGAAGGGGACCCTGACCTCCAGCCCGGAGGCCATGCTCATCCGGTCCTTGCGGTCGAACAGCACCTGGGCATGGCGCGTGAGCGCCAGATAGGTGACCTCCCGGTAGCGTGCCTCGGCCGCGTCATCGAGGTGGTCGGCCGCCGCGATCTCCGCGACCGCGGCGCTGTGGCAGTCGCGCTCGTACGCCGCGAGGTCGAGTTTGGCCAGGAGGTCGGACGCGAAGATGACCTCGTTGCCCTGGTAGTTGCTTCGGCCTTCGTGCACCCAGGGGAAGGTGGTGGAGAAGACCGCGTCGGGGTCGCGCTGCCAGCGGTATCCACCGAAGACCTCGTCACCGCACTCTCCGGAGAGGGCGACGGTGGAGTGCTTGCGCACGATGCCGAACAGCAGATGCAGCGAGGCGTGCTCATCGCCCTTGGCGATGGGCAGATCGTAGGCGGCCAGCACGGACGACCGCAGCGCCGGATCGAGCAGGTCGGGCGCCTTCAGGGGCAGTTCGCTGTGCTCAGAGCCGACGTGCTCCGCCAGCAGACGGGCGTAGATGTGGTCCTCGTTGGCCTGGCTGCCGGCTGTGCCGTCAAGGTCGGGGTCGCTGACCGAGCAGGAGCGGATCCGCCCCAGCCCCCGGCTGCCGGACACCTGGGCCGCGAGTGCGGTGAGGGAGCTGGAGTCCAGGCCGCCCGACAGCAGTGTGCACAGCGGCACGTCGGCCACCATCTGCTGGATGACGATGGATTCGAGCATCTCGCGGACGGTGCTGATGGTCCGGTCGAGCGTGTCGGTGTGCTCCCCCACCTGGAGCTGCCAGTAACGCCGCTCGACCGCGCCGGCCCGGGTCACCCGCACGGTGCAGCCCGGCGGGACCTCTCGCATACCGCGGAAGATCGCGTTTCCGGGCACCTTGGCGACCGACAGGACGTCGCGGAGCCCGTCCGCGTCCACCACTGCCTTGAAATCCGGATGGGCGAGGATCGCCTTCGGCTCGGAGCCGAATAGCACCCCGGCGGGGGTCGTCGCGTAGTACAGCGGCTTCACGCCCATCCGGTCACGGACCAGGAGCAGTTCATCCCTGTCCAGGTCCCAGATGGCGAAGGCGAAGATCCCCTCAAGGCGCGTGGCGAAGTCGGGCCCCCACTCCAGGTACGCGCGGAGGACCACCTCGGTGTCGCTCCTGGTTTTGAAGTGATGCCCCAGGGAGCTCAGTTGATTGCGCAGCTCCGGGAAGTTGTAGGTCTCGCCGCTGTAGGTCAGGACGGCCCGGGAGCCGGGGCCCTCCTCGGCCACCATGGGCTGGCAACCGCCTTCGAGGTCGATGACGGACAGCCGCCGGTGCCCCAGCGCGACGTGCTCCCCGAACCAGAACCCTTCCGCGTCCGGCCCGCGCCGGGCCATCGTGGTCGTCATCGCCCGTGCGATGTCCTGGTATTGGGCTACATCACGTGAGAAGTCGACCCATCCGGCAATACCGCACATGGAGTTACTCCTGAGAGAAAGGGAAAGAAGGAAAAGTGGGACAGTCGGGGGTGAACCCGTCCGATGGCAACGGGCCCTACAGGCGCTCGACGTGGGGCTGCGGGCGGGCGGAGCCGCGGGTGTCGAGGAGCAGGGGTACGTGCCGCTCGATCACGTCGATGTCGTAGGACCGGTGATGCTGGAGCAGGATCGCCAGGTCCGTCTGCTCCAGGGCCTGGGGCAGTTCGGCCACCGCGGCGGGTACCACGGCTCCCTCGACCTCCCAGACCGACACGTAGGGGTCGTGGAACGACACATTGGCGCCGAGGGCACGCAGTCGCTTCACCACGTCACGGGCGGAGGTCTCTCGCTGGTCGGCGATGTCGGCCTTGTAGGTGACGCCGAGGAGCAGCACCCGCGCCCCGCTGAGGGTCTTGCCGGCCCTGTCGAGGAAGTGCTGGGCACGCTCGACGACGTACCGGGGCATCCGCGTGTTGATCTCCTGGGCGAGTTCCACCATCCGGAACGGGTAGCCGAGGGTGCGGACCTTGTGCGCCAGGTAGTTGGGGTCGATGGGGATGCAGTGGCCGCCGACGCCCGGTCCTGGACGGAAGGCCTGGAAGCCGAAGGGCTTGGTGGCCGCGCAGGAGATCGCGTCCCACAGGTCGATCCCGAGTTCGTGGCAGAACACCGCCATCTCGTTGACCAGCGCGATGTTGACATGCCGGTAGGTGTTCTCGATGAGCTTGGCCATCTCGGCCTCGCGAGTGCCGGCGGCCTGGACGACGCTGTCGACGACCTTGCTGTAGAAGGCGGCCGCGACGGCGGTGCAGGCGGGGGTGTACCCGCCGACGACCTTGGGGGTGTTCCTGATTCCGTAGAACTTGTTGCCCGGGTCGACGCGCTCCGGCGAGAAGGCCAGGTGGAAGTCAGCCCCGGCGGTCAGGCCCGAGCGTTCCAGGATCGGGCGCGCGATCTCGTCGGTGGTGCCCGGGTAGGTGGTCGACTCCAGGACCACCAGCGTCCCGGGCCGCAGGTTCCGGCTCACCACCGCGCAGGCGTTCTCCACCATGGTCAGATCGGGCCCGCCATGCGGGGACAGGGGGGTCGGCACACAGATCACCACTGCGGCGGCGTCCGCGATCACCTGCTCGTCGGCCGTCGCGGTGAAGCCCGCCGCCCGCATGCCTGCGACCGACTCGTCGTCGATGTCATCGATGTGGGAGGTGCCGGCGTTGAGCCGCTCCACCGTCCGCTCGTCGCGGTCCAGGCCGGTGACGGTCATCCCGGACCGGATCGCCTCCAAGGCGAGCGGCAGTCCGACGTAGCCCAGGCCTATGACGACCAGGTCACTGCGCACAATGGTCCCTTTCTGGTGCGGAAAATGGTCTTTGAGCGGGAGCCCTTCGGTTCGTCCGCGCGATCACTCACACCTTGCGGGCGCGCACGGCGAGCAGGGCGACCAGGAGGGTCGGCACGAGCAGCAGCCCGAAGGCGGCCCCGTAGCCGACGAGTTCGGACGCGCCGATTCCCAGGAAGGTGTTGAGCACGGCGGAGAACAGAGCCATGACCGCGATCTGGCCGAGGTTCTGGTTGGTCTGCATCGCGCTGCTCGCGTAGCCCTGCCGGCCGGCCGGGCTGTGCGAGAGCGACAGCACGGTGAGGGACGGGTCCAGCAGGCCCATGCCGACGGCCGCGACGGGCATGGCCGCCACGGCGGTGAGCCCCGGCACCCCGGGCAGAGTCCCGGCCGTGGCGAGCGCGACCGCCGCCATCATGATCACCGCGCCGACGGAAACCAGCCGGTGACGGGGCAGGTCCTGCAGCAGCCGTCCCTGAACCCAGGAGGCGCCCGCCCACACCACGGCGGCGGCCGTGAACGCCACGCCGACCACCACCGCGGGCGTGTGCCGTTCGGTGATCAGCATCAGCGGCGCGAACGCCTCCACCGTGAAGTACGTGCCGGAGGCCAGTCCGCGCAGCAGCACCGTGGTCGGCAGACCCTGGGCGGCCCGCCAGGTACCCACGGGCAGCAGCCGCGGCGCGAAGAACACGAGCAGGCCCAGCCCGACGGCCACGAACAGCAGGTGGCGGACGTCCCAGCCCGACACGCCGTACTGCCCGAGCGCCGCGCCCACGCTGAGCGTCGCCGCGATCAGCAGCGGTGGGCGCGACGGGTGGTCGTCCGACGGCACGACCGCCTCCGCCGAGGAGCGGGCGCGCAGCACAACCACCAGCGCGAGCGTCGGCAGCAGGGACAGCACGGCCAGGCCGTAGAACACCACCCGCCAGGACCACCACTCGGACACCAGCCCGGCCAGCGGGGGGCCCGCCAGCGACGGGATGATCCAGCTCGTGCTCATCAGGGCCAGCATTCGGGGGCGCAGATGTTCCGGATACGCCTGACCGATGGCGGTGTTGACCGACACCCCGACCATCCCGGCCGCGAGCCCGTCCACGAACCGACCCGCCGCGAGCTGCCAGATGGACGTGCTGGTGGCCGAGACCAGCAGGGTGACCACCGACAGCACCATGCCCGCCGCCAGCGGCCTGCGGGCCCCGGAACGGTCCGCCCAGTGGCCACCCAGGACACCGCCCAGCAGGCTCGCCGCCACGAAGCAGCCGGCCACCACCGGGAACAGGGACACCCCGTCCAGGTCCCGGGCCGCCATCGGCAGGGTGGGTACCACGGCCAGCGCGGCGAACCCGGTCAGGAACATCACCGCGGTGAAGGTGGTCGTGGCGGCCGCGTACTCCCGGGAGAACATTCCGTCCTTGGAGTCGATGGGCCGTACAAGCGCTTGCTCAGACATTGCTTCCCAACTGTGGAAGACCGGTGATCGCGTCATGGGTGTCGCAGGCCAGCCACTGTGCCAGGGCGCGCAGGCCCTCGTGCAGCGGAGCCGACGCCCGCCACCGCAACCCGGTCTCGATCAGCCCGGTCGCCATGACTCCTTGCCGTACGCCGGGCTGGGGCAGTTCCTCCCAGACGGTGCGGCGCGCAATGAGCGCAACCAGTTCGGCCAGTTCCTCCTCCGTGTAGGCCGCGGAGGCGATGTTGAACACCGGCTGCCCGGCCGGCGCGGAGAGAACGGCGTCGATCGCCCCGGCCAGGTCCCGGTAGTCCACCACCTGGTGCCGGCGGCTCTTGTCCAGCAGCAGGGAGCGCCGCGTCCACGCGCGGTGCATCCACTCCGCGGCCGCGCCCCCCACCAGGACGCCCGGCCCCACCGGCTCGGCCGACCGCAGCACCTGCACCTCGATGCCGCTCTCCGCACCCCATCGGCGGCACCGTTCCTCCTCGTGCCACCACCCCAGGGCCTTCGGGTCGCTCGGCGGCTCCGTCACCGACGCCTCCGTGACGAACTGCTCGTCGACGCCCCGGTAGACCTCCGCAGAACCGACGTAGACCAGCCGCTCGATCTGGCTCCTCCCGGCGGCCGACAGCACCTCCGACAACGAGCCAGGCCCGCTGCCGGGGGACCCGAGGTGCACCACGTACCCGGTGCCGTCCAGCTGTCCGGCCCCGGGCGCATCCGGAAGGTGAGCGGCTTGGTATCCCAAGTCACCGAGCAGTCCGGCCAGTTGACGTCCGAAGCTGCCTTCTCCGCCGGTGACCGTCACCCGGGCCCCGTCCGCCGGCTCCGCACCGGCGCGCTCGGCCCTCCGCCCCTCCGCGAACGCGGCCAGGGCCAGCTCCCGCACGGGCGGGATCAACTCGCCCAGCTCCTCGGCGGTGAAGTCCTCGCACAGGCCGCCGGGCCCCAGCGTGTCCATCACGGCGCGCGCCACCTCCTCCGCCGGCGGCTCGGCCGCGACGGCGGCCACGACCACACCCATCGCGAACGCCGTCTCCCACACCGCTCGCGCCACCTGCCCGGACAGCGACGACGGGGGAGCCGCCGCGAAGGCCGTCCGGCACTGCTCCGCCAACCCGAGGCGCCGCAGGTACCGTTCGGTCTCGAGGTACTCCCACTCGGCGTCCTTCCCGTGACGGATCGCCGTCCGGGCATCGCCGTACTGGTAGAAGGGGACGACCGCGAACTGGGCGCAGTCGAAGGTCGTGGGCACCACCGCCCGGCTGCTGAACAGGGCCGCCTGCCGCCAGCCGTGTGTGCTGTTGCCGGCGATGCTGGGCACCTCGCTGTGATCCACCGTGCTGGGCACGGACACGCGTATCGGAACCTCGAGCGAGTTCAGGTACCGCTGCATCACGACGTCGTAGGGCCAGCCGATGCCGTGCTCGGCCGCGAACCTCGTGTAGCCACGGGCCGCTTGCGCCGGAAGCATCAGCGCCAGGCACGGCGCGTGCTCCTCGATGGCGTACGTCCACTGCTCACCGGCCAGCGCCGCAAGCCGCATCGCCGCACCGGTGCGTCCTTCCCAGCCCGCGTAGAAGGCGACGGCCTCGCCCGGGACGGCCGCCGCGACCTGCTCGGCATACGCGAAGAATCCCTGGGCCAGCACCACGTCGTCCTGCAGCACCAGGTGGTGCGTGGCGTCCGGCGCCACACTGTCCCAGGCGAGCGCCGCGGAGCGCAGCGCCGTCGGCGGCCCCTCGGGCTCGGGGTCCGTCACCACCCGCACCCGGCCGGCGGTGTCCGCCTCCGCGAGCAGCCTGGCCGCGTCGATGCGTTTCGGATGCGTCATCACCGCACCGCTCAACCGGACCGGGCCGCTGGTGGCGTCCGTGTGGTTCTGGGAATCCATTGCAATACCTCGCAGAAATGGGTGGCGCATTGCGGGGGCATGAGCGGGAGACATCGCAGGCAGGGTTCGGCAACACTTCAGAATGGGCCGGGAGCCCACTGGTCACTCAGGAGTCGGAATCTTCCGCACTCTTGTTGCGCACCTTGCGCTCGTTGTCCTCAAGGCCGTGATCCATGCCCTGATCCCGTTCGATCCTGATCATCTCGGCGGGCCGGTAATTGAGGATGTAGGCGCGTCGACTGCGGTCGGAGGTGTTACCGCGGGAATAGTGCAGGGTCTGGCCGGCATGCGCGACCGCTCCCCCCGGGGACAGCGGCACCGCGGCCGCGCCGGGCTCATTCTCCGAGCAGTCGCATTCGATGTTACGGCCGTCGCTGGTCGGGCGGTGCGTGCGCAGCGGTTCCTGGTGGGAACCCCGGATGTACCACATGCAGCCGTTGTCCGGGGTCGCCTCGTCCAGTGCCACCCAGATCGAGACCGCACGGGTGTCGGGCAGATCGATCCAGTAGGCCGCGTCCTGGTGCCAGGGGGTCGGCACGCCGGAGCCGGGCGCCTTGTGGATCATCATGTCGAAATCCAGGACGGCGTCGTCACCGATCAGTTCGCGTGCTACCGCCAGGGCCCGCGAGTGCAGCGGGAGGTCCCGCAGCGGGGCGTAGAGCGCCGAGGGCCACATGATCTGAGTGATGTTCTCACGGATGCCCTCCCGCCGCGGAACGTGGGAAGCGAGGTCGGAGCGCTTGTCCCCGCTCGCGATCTCACCGCTGAGGAGTCTGTCGTAGATCTCGCGGTAGGTCTCGACCTCTTCGGGGGACAGAAGCGTCCCGACCGGGGCGAACCCGTCCCGCTGGAATGCCTGGGTGCGCAAGAGGCCGGCTTTCGCTGTCATGACGATAGAGCCTTTCCTTCAGCCGTTGCCATCGGATCTTCTGAATCACGGCCAGTAGCCCGGATCGGAAAACACCACGCCACCCACAGCACAATGCTGGGCCAGGAGAGAAAGGGCGCAGGAACCCGACGCTCCGTCGTGCCGCGGAGGCACTCATTCGCGCCTGCGGACAACGGCTACCGGCGAGCAATCGGAACTTGTCGCACCGGAAACATAATCGGATGCCTTTAAGGTCGTCAAGAGATTGGTCCAGACCACCCATTCGTCAGATCTGTCCACTTTGCCGGGATTCATCCGCCGGCGGCGTCCGTAAATTCGGCCACCCATCCCGGGGTCGTGCAAGGGTTTGGCTGAATGCGGGCTGTCGAGCGTCGATTTCCGGCCGCCTTTTCCCACGCCGGGGATTATCAAAGGTTGGCGCGAAATTAATGAACTCCGGGGCGGTCCCGCTCCACCAGCGCTCTTTCGCCCGGCGGCAACGCCCACCCTTGCCACCAGACCTCAAACGTGACCCCGGTCACGGCGACCCTCTCCCGTTCCGTGATCACATCATTGGCCTTTCCCACCCCCACAACGCCCCGGAGGCTGGCATGACCGGCGTCGGCACCGTCTCGCCCGAAGGCCTGAAGGTCCACGTGGCACACCGCAGGAATCCCTACAGGTACATGCTGACCGACAATCAACTCGACGCCCTGCTAGTGGAAGTTGGGCTGCGCCGCGCCGCGAGCGTCTGGAAGCACCACACCACCGAAGAGCGGCAGGCGCCTCGCGGCGCCTACCCCCGCCCCCTGATGGGCTTCGTCCTCATGGACGCCACCGCGGGCAACTGGACCCCCAACGAGGACGCGGTCCTCGGCGTGATCGCCATCGGCGACAGCGGCCACGCCTTCCTGCCGAACGCCGCCGCCAAGGCCGGCGCCCACCGCCGGCTCGGCCGAAACAACGGCGAGGCCGTGCACGTCGACCCCCACCTCCTCGGCACGGGCGGCTTCCGCTACGGCCACTCCGCCGAGGTCCGCGGACAGATCGTCGGCGCCAGCTCGCAGAGCACCGACCAGGACCTCTACGAAGCGGCCCGGCTGGCCACCGATTTCGTCGACGCGGTGAACGACCGGCACCTGGTCTGGGAACAACAGCACGGCCCGGGCGACTGGGCCTCGGCCGACGACAAGCCGGCCCTCGAATACCGCGCCATGACCGACTGGTTCGACCCTCACTGAGCGCCCGCCCCCGGCCGCCGAACAGCAGGCACGGACCGCCGGGGACGGCT
Organism: Kitasatospora sp. NPDC087315; assembly: GCF_044744345.1. NCBI lineage: Bacteria > Bacillati > Actinomycetota > Actinomycetes > Kitasatosporales > Streptomycetaceae > Kitasatospora > Kitasatospora sp. NPDC087315. The sequence goes on from NZ_JBIUYD010000022.1 coordinate 101,087, forward strand.
GCGGCCTGTCCTCCGGCCCAGCCGTCCCGCCACCACCCGGCACCCCGGATCCCTGCCGCCGCGCCTCCCGCGTTCAACCGCTCCCGGTCCCGGCACCAGCCGGGACCGGGAGCGTGAGGGGAGTTCCGGCCGCGACCGAACGCGCCGTCGAGCCCTAGGAGTTCAGGTGGATTCCGATCGTCAGGAACGCCTGGACGAGGGGGACCTGGGGGACGGCCGGGGAGACGACCTGGGAGGCGTAGTGGACGATGACCAGGTCGAGTGCGGGGGAGATGAAGAGCCGCTGGCCGTGGATGCCGCTCGCCATGAAGGAGCCGTACGGGTCGTTGGGGATCCACCACAGGTCGTGGTAGGAGAGGGTGGCCGGCGCGTCGGGGGGTGCGGCGGGGAAGCGGACCCGGCGGGGACAGCCGTCCGGGACGCCCGACACGATGGTTGACGCGACGGCCTCGGGAATGACCTGGCGGTCGCCGACGGCGCCGCCGCAGCGGATCATCTCGCCGAGCCTGGCCACGTCGCGCGCGGTGGCGCTGAATCCGCCGCAGGCGGACTCGTTCCCCTCGGCGTCGAGGATGTAGTAGGCGTCCTCCTCGGCGCCGATCCGGGTCCAGATCGTGTCGGACAGGTGCGCCGAGGTGGTGGTGCCGGTGACGCGGCGCAGGACTTCGGCGAGGGCTTCGACGTTGCCGTTCTCGTAGCGGAAGCCGGTGCCGGGTTCGCCGGTCGCCCGGGCCGTCGCGAGGTGTTCGCGGATGGTGGCCGGTCCGCTGTAGCCGAAGGGCCGCAGCTGGGGTGCCAGGACGGCGAAGTAGCGCTGGGCCTCCAGCGCCTTGTCGTAGGGTCGCCCCGCGTAGCTCATCCGGGTGCCCATGTGGAGCAGGTGGTCGACCGTGGCGTCGCCGAAGGCGGTGCCGGCGAGTTCGGGGACGTACGTCGAGACCTCGGCGTCGCGGTCGAGCCGTCCTTCGTGGACGAGGACGGCCGCCAGCAGGCCCAGGTAGGACTTGGCGGCCGAGGCGTTGAAGTGGGGTACGTGGGGCTCGTAGCCGTGCAGGTACTGCTCGTGGACGACGCTGCCCCGGTGCAGGACGAGCAGGGCGTCGGTCTCGGCCTCGGCGAGCAGCCGCGCGAGTGTCAGCGTACGGCCCTGCGGCCCGGCGAAGGCGAGACCGTCGAGCGCGCCGGACGGTGCGCCGGGCAGGTCCCGGGCCGGGCCTCGGCCCCGCCAGACACCACGGCTGGGAACGGTCTCCCGGCCGGACGTCGTATGGCGGCGGGCCCAGGACGGGTCCGTGAATCCGCGGGCCCAGGAGAGGTCGGACAGTGGGGGCATGACGGGCATGCGGCAGCTCCGCTCTTCTCATGCGTGCCTTCCGGGCTCGTTACCGTACATCGCGTCTGGTAAATCGGCCAGGGACGGCAGGGTGCGGTGAGAGACGGAAGGGTGCGGTGAGATGAGCGGGCCCTACGGCACCAGGTCCAGGGCCCCCGGAGCATCCGAGGGCGCCAGCCCCGTGGCCCACACCCGCCCGTAGACGGACAGGTCGCGCAGGTGGGCGGTGATGTCGGCGGCGCTGTAGCCGGTGTCGCTCTCCACCCACCAGGCCAGCACGCCGATGAGCTCGCCGGTCCAGGCCCGCGCGACGAGGTCGAGCGGGATCCGCGGCGTCACTCCGAGCTGTGCGACCCGCTCACGGAACGCGGCCTCGGCGTGCGCACGGATGAGCTCGGTGAACTCGCGCAGCGCCCGCCCGTCGCCCTCCCCCCGCAGGATCACCTGGTAGACCGGCCGTTCCTGCGCGGCGTGCTCGAAGATGTACTTCACCGGCAGTCCGGTGAAGCCCTGGGCGTGCGCCTGCCGGACCGCCGGCAGGAGGCGCTCGCGGTCTTCGGCGAGGTCGCGGACGATGCCGACGAGCAGGTCCTCCTTGTCCCGGCAGTGCGCGTAGAAGGTGGCGCGGCCGACGTCCGCGCGCTCGGTGATCTCCTCGACCGTGATCGCCTGGAACCCCTTCTCCAGGGCGAGTTCCACCAGGGCTCGGCGCAACGCGGCGCGTGTCCGGCGAACGCGGCGGTCTCCCGCTGGCTTCATGTCCACATCGTTTCCTTCTGGTCCGGACCGTTGACCCGACCCTAACGCTGCCCTTAGGTTGCCGGACACCAAACTAGTTACCGAACAAAGAGTTCGGAATCTCTGTGGAGGTGCGATGAATCTCGGGCGATACGTGCGCCGGGCGGCCGGCCATCACCCCGACGCCGAAGCCGTGGTCTGCGGGCCTGTCCGGCTGACCTACGCGGAACTCGACGACCACAGCGACCGGCTCGCGACCGCGCTGCGCGAGCTGGGGCTGAACAGGGGTGACCGGGTCGCGACGCTCGCGGCCAATCGTGCCGAACTCGTCGTCACCGAAGTGGCGCTGTACAAGGCCGGACTGGCCCGCGCACCTGTCAACGCGCGCCTCGGCGACGCCGAAGTGGCCCATCTGCTCCGCGAGTCCGAAGCCCGGGTCCTGCTCACCGACGCCGGCCATCTGGACACGGCCCGCGCGGCGGTGCCCGGCACGGAGGTGAAGACCGTCCTCGGCTACGACGGTCCCGGCGATCTGGGCCCGGGCTACGCGGACACGCTGGCCGACGCCGCCGGCGGGGCCGTCGACGTCGACTGCGACGAGAGGGACATCGCCGTCCTGCACTTCACCTCCGGCTCCACGGGCCGGCTCAAGGCGGCGGTCCAGACGTACGGCAACCGGCTGGCGCTGATACGCAAGTCGGTGATGAACGCGGACACCCGGATCGGCCCGGGAGAGCGGCAGATCCTCGCCGGCCCCGTGACCCACGCCTCCGGCATGCCGCTGATGGGCGTCTTCTTCGCCGGCGGCTGCGCGGTCGTCCTGCCGCGCTGGGACGCCGAGGAGTTCCTCGCCACCGTCCAGCGGGAGCGCGCCACCCACGCCTTCGTCGTACCGACCATGGTCAACACGGTGCTCGCGCTCCCGAACGCCCGCGACTACGACCTCTCCAGCCTGCGTCAGCTGATCTACGGCGCCGCGCCCATGTCACCGGCCCGCATCCGCGCCGCCTGGGACCTGTTCGGGCCCGTGCTCTCCCAGGGATACGGCTGCGGGGAGACCACCTCCGGGGTCCTGTTCCTCTCCACCGAGGACCATCGGCGGGCGATCGACGGCGAGGACGAGGAACTGCTCCTGTCCTGCGGGCGCCCGCTCGCCGAGGCCGACGTCCGGATCGTCGACGAGGCGGGCGCGCAGGTGCCCGACGGCGGGATCGGCGAGATCGCCGTCCGCGGCCCCGATGTCGTCCCCGGCTACCACAACGAGCCGGCGCTGACCGCCGAATCCTTCCGCGACGGCTGGTTCCTCACCGGAGACCTCGCCCGCCGCCGGTCCGACGGCTACGTCTTCATCGTCGACCGCAAGAAGGACATGATCATCTCCGGCGGGTTCAACATCTACGCCGTCGAGGTGGAATCCGTCCTTCACCAGCACCCGGACGTCTACGAGGCCGCCGTCGTCGGCGTCCCGGACGACCGGTGGGGCGAGGCCGTCAAGGCCGTGGTCGTCCCCCGCGCCGGCGCCGTGCTCACCGAGACGCAACTCGTCGGGTTCTGTGCCGAACGGCTGGCCCGCATGAAGAAGCCCCGCTCCGTCGACTTCGTCGCGGCCCTGCCCCACAACCCCAACGGCAAGATCGACCGCCGCGCGATCCGCGAGCCGTACTGGGCGGGCGCCGAGCGCCGCGTCCACTGACCCTCCGAGCCCGCCTGACGCACCCCCAGGAACAGGAACCGCACCCATGCCCTACACCCTCGAACCCTCCTACGAGGACAACCCCCGCCTCCAGGACCTCGTCGTCCGGCTGCGCGGCTACCTCGCCGACGAACTCATCCCCTACGAACGCGAGCACGGCATCACCCCCGAGAGCAGGCTCGACCGCGCCACCCTCGAACGCGTCTGGAAGCGCAGCGGCGAACTCGGCTTCTACGGCATCAGCCTGCCGCCCGAACTCGGCGGCCAGGGCCTGGGCTTCACCGAACTGTGCGCCCTGAAGGAGGAACTGACCGCCTCCGGAGCCGCCCTGTCGCACTCCGTCCTCGGAGACCTGGGCGGGCCGCTGCGGGTGGGCGCCATCGTGAAGTACGCCACCGAATACCAGCTGGAGCGCTATCTCCTGCCGGTGATCCGCGGCGAACGCGCCTGCTGCTTCTCCCTCACCGAGCAGGACGCCGGCTCCGACGTGCGGCGCATGACCACCACGGCCGTCCCCGACGGCGACAGCTACGTCCTCAACGGGCACAAGGTCTTCAGCTCCGCCGCCCCCTTCGCCGACTTCGCGATCGTCGTCGCCCGCATGGCCGGCACGGACGAGGCGTACAGCGCCTTCCTGGTCGACCTCGACAGCCCCGGCTGCCAGGTCCTCGACGGAGAAGTCCCCATGTCCGGCCAGCAGATGGAAGGAGACCTGCTCCTCGAGGACTGCCGCGTCCCGGCGGCCAACCTGCTCGGCGAGATCGGCCAGGGCCTGCGCATCGGCATCGGTCGCATCACCCTCAACCGGCTGCTCCACTGCCCCTCGCTGATCGGCGCCGCCCGGCGCGCCTGGGACCTCTCCGTGGCCCACTCCAAGAGCCGGGTCGCGTTCGGGCAACCGCTGCTCGCGCTCCAGGCCATCCAGCACAAGCTCGCCGAGATGGCCACCGACATCTACGCGGCCCGCTCCATGGTCACGGCCACCGCCGCCCGCGCCGACCTCGGCGCGAACATCGCGGTGGAGGCCAACATGTGCAAGCTGTTCACCTCCGAGGCGTGCTTCCGCGTCGCGGACCAGGCCGTCCAGATCCACGGCAAGGCCGGTCTGACCCGCGGTCACGAGGTCGAGCAGATCTTCCGCACCCTGCGGATGTTCCGGATCGTCACCGGAACCACCGAGATCCACAAGAACGCCATCGTCAAGGCACTTGTCTGACCGGGCACTCCCCACCCCGGGAAGCAGAGGCCGCCGGGCGTACACCCGTACGCCCGGCGGCCCCGACACACGCAAGCCCGCCTCCCCGGAACTCTGCCCCCTCACTGTCCGGGGCCGCCCGGCCCGACCACGGTGGCCCGTCGGCATCACGACCCCCTGCTCCACCCCCACCCGCAGGAGTCACCCATGGCACCCCACCCCACCGCTCCCCCGCTCGGCCGGACCGACGCCGTGGCCACCGATCCCCCGTACGACCGCCGCCGCGCCTGGCTGATCACCGCCATGATCGTGACCTTCATGGTCATCAACTTCGCCGACAAGTCCGTCCTGGGTCTCGCCGCCCTCCCGATCATGGACGAGCTGCACATCGACAACAGCACCTACGGCCTGGTCTCCAGCTCCTTCTCCCTGCTCTTCAGCCTCTCCGGCCTCGTCGTCGGCTTCCTCTCCACCCGGATATCCAGCCGAACGCTCCTGTTCGCCATGACCATGCTGTGGGCCGTCGCACAGCTGCCGGTCCTGCTCGCCGCCACCGTGCCCGCGCTGATCGCCGGCCGCGCCCTCCTCGGCGCCGCGGAGGGCCCCGCCGCGTCCATGTCCATGCACGCGCTGTACAAGTGGTTTCCCCCGAACCGCCGCGGCCTGCCCTCGGCCCTGCAGATCGGCGGTGCGGCCCTCGGCACGCTCATCGCGGCGCCCGTCCTCACCTGGGTCATCACCGGATTCGGCTGGCGGGCGGCCTTCGCCGCGCTCGCCGTCGTCAGCGCGATCTGGGGCCTGCTCTGGTGGCGGGTGGGCCACGACGGCCCGTTCGACCACGCCCGCACCACTCCTGTCACGGGTGGCACGCCGGGGGCCAGGCTCCCCTACCGCCGGTTGCTGACCACCGGCACCGTGCTGGGCAGTATCTCCAGTGCCTTCGGTGCCGCGTGGGCCCTCTCCCTCAGCCAGTCATGGCTTCCCGCCTACCTCCGAACCGAACTCGGGATGAGCCCGAAGGCCGCCGCCACCACCATCAGCGCCGTCTCCGCCTTCAGCCTCGTTCTGCTGCTGGCCGTCTCCCCGCTCATGGACGCGCTCAAGTCCCGTGGCGTGTCGAGCCGTTGGTCGAGCGGCGCCGCTCAGGGCAGCGCGGTCTGCGTGGCGGGCTGCGCGATGGCCGCCCTCCCGCTCACCGACGCCGCCCTTCCCCGCCTGCTCCTGATCGTGCTCGCCTTCGGCACCGTCGCCATCGCGATCCCCCTGCACTACATGACCGCCGCCGAGGTCGTCCCCACCGCCCAGCGAGGCGCCCTCTTCGGTATCGTCGCCGCCACCGGCACCCTCCCCGGCCTCCTCGCGCCCTTCCTCACCGGCCGCCTCCTCGACACCGCGGACGATCCCGCCTCGGGCTACCGCACCGCATTCCTCATCGCCGGCCTCGTGATGACGGTGGCGGGAACACTCGCCCTCATCGCCATCCGCCCCGAACGCGACGCCCGGCGCCTGGAACTGGACACACCCGGGAGTCCATGACGAATCGAGGTCCCGCCGGAGGGCCGGCTCGTAGGCGGGAGGTCTGGTGGACGGCCCTCGCCGCCGCGCCAGGGGTAGCACTCCGCCGGGCGGCGGAGCGCTACCCCTGCGGCCGGTGGACGTACAGGGCGGGCAGGTTGACCACGATCGCCTCCTGGGTGGAGCGGGCGATGACGACCACGGCCTCCTCCCCGTCCGGGTTCTCCTCCCGGTGGGGGACGAAGGGCGGGATGAAGACGTAGTCGCCGGGAGCGGTGCGGATCCACTCCTCCGCGCCGTCCTCCCGCAGGAAGACGAACTCGGGCCGACCGCTGACCACGTAGATCGCCGTCTCGGAGTCGCCGTGGTGGTGGTCGCCGGAGGAGGTGGCGGGGGCGACGTGGGTCTGCCCCATCCAGAGGCGTTCGGCGCCGACGCTCGCACCACTGACGGCGGCGAAGCGGCGCATGCCGCCGGTCTGGGCGGTGCCCGCGTCGAGGTTCCCGGCCGGGATGTGGTGGACACTGGAGGCGGCGGCGGGCGGCAGGTCGGGGTGGAAGGCGTCGGTCACGGCCGGCTCCACAGGTTGCGGGCGGCCAGCAGCGGCAGCACGCCCTCGCCGAACCAGTACGCCTCCTCCAGGTGCGGCATCCCGGAGAGCACGAACTCGTCGATGCCCAGCTCGTGGTACTCGGTGACGAGGTCGGCGACCTCGCGGTGGCTGCCGACCAGTGCCGTGCCCGCGCCACCGCGCAGCAGGCCGATGCCCGCCCACAGGCCGGGGTGGATCTCCAGCCGTTCCGCCGAGCCGCCGTGCAGCGCGAGCATCCGCCGCTGGCCCTCCGACTCGCTTTCGGCGAGGGCCCGTTGGGTCGCGCGGATGCGTCCCGGGTCCATCGCGGCGAGCAGCCGCTCCGTCTCGGCCCAGGCCTGCGCGGAGGTGTCCCGGGTGATGACGTGCAGACGGATGCCGAAGCGGACCACCCGGCCCCGGGCGGCGGCGAGTTCACGGATCCAGGCGATCTTCTCCCGTACCTGGCCGGGCGGTTCGCCCCAGGTCAGGTAGACGTCGGCGTACCGGGCGGCGATCTCGCCGGCCGCCGGGGAGGAGCCGCCGAAGTAGACGGGCGGCACCGGGTCGGGCAGCCGGTTCAACGTGGCGCGCTCGACGCGCAGATGGGGGCCGTCGTGGTCGACGGTCTCCCCCGCCCAGAGCCGCCGGGTGATGGAGAGGAACTCCCCGGTCCTGGCGTAACGCGCGTCCTTGTCCAGGAAGTCCCCGTACGCCCGCTGCTCGGCCGACTCGCCGCCGGTCACCACGTTGAGCAGCAGCCGTCCGCCGGACTGCCGTTGGTAGGTCGCCGCCATCTGCGCGGCCAGCGTCGGGCTGAGCTGCCCGGGCCGGAACGCCACCAGGTACTTGAGCCGATCGGTGACCTGGGTCAGCATCGCCGTCGTCAGCCAGGCGTCCTCGCACCACGCGCCGGTCGGCGTCAGCACCCCCTCGAAGCCCAGCTGTTCGGCGCTGCGGGCTATCTGTCCCAGGTAGGCGACGCTCGGCGGCCGGTCCGACCCGGCCGTCCCGGGCGTCGAGCCGTGCCCGCCGCCGACGACGTGCCGGCTGTCGCCGTTGGTGGGGAGGAACCAGTGGAAGGTGAGGGACATGGGCGTACGCTCCTGTGCCGGGCATGCGTGCCTGAAGGGTGAACTCGAAGGACGGTTCAGGGCCGACAGGCGGCCGAGCAGACCCGCACCAGGTCCACGTGCAGACGGCGCACGAGGGGGTGGCGGGCGGGAGCGGTCATGCAGGCGATTATGCCCGACCCGGCCCGGAACGACCCGGCCCAGCGCGAACACGGCCCGGCACGAACACGGCCGCCGGCCCTCCCCGTGGGGAAGGCCGGCGGCCGTGGCGGAGCGGGGCGGATCAGACCTGGCCGGCCTTCTCCAGGGCGGCGCAGCAGGTGTTGATCAGGAGCCGGGTGACGACGTAGGGGTCGACGTTGGCGTTCGGGCGGCGGTCCTCGATGTAGCCCTTCTGGTCCACCTCGACCTGCCACGGGATGCGGACCGAGGCGCCGCGGTCGGAGACGCCGTAGCTGTAGACGTTCCACGGGGCGGTCTCGTGCTTGCCGGTCAGGCGGGACTGGATGTCGTCACCGTACTGGCTGACGTGCTCCAGCACCGTCTCCTGGGAGGCACCGAGCGACTCGCAGGCGGTGATGATCGCGTCGTAGCCCTCGCGCATCGCCTTGGTGGAGAAGTTGGTGTGCGCGCCCGCGCCGTTCCAGTCGCCGCGGACCGGCTTGGCGTCGAGGGTGGCGTCGATGCCGAACTCCTCGGCGGTGCGGTAGAGCAGGTAGCGGGCGATCCACATGTCGTCCGAGGCGGTCAGCGCGTCGACCGGGCCGATCTGGAACTCCCACTGGCCGGGCATGACCTCGGCGTTGATGCCGCAGATGGCCAGGCCGGCGTCGATGCAGCGGTCGAGGTGCAGTTCGACGATCTCGCGGCCGAAGACCTCCTCGGCGCCGACGCCGCAGTAGTAGCCGCCCTGCGGGGCCGGGAAGCCGCCGTCGGGGAAGCCGAGCGGGCGGGCGCCCTTGAAGAAGGTGTACTCCTGCTCGATGCCGAAGATCGACTCCTGCGCGGCGTACTGCTCGGCCACGGAGCGGAGCAGCGCGCGGGTGTTGGACTCGTGCGGGGTGCCGTCGGTCTCCAGCACCTCGCAGAGGACGAGGATGTTGTCGCCGCCGCGGATCGGGTCCGGCACGACCCTGACCGGGTCGAGCACGCGGTCCGAGGCGTGGCCCTTGGCCTGGTTGGTGGAGGAACCGTCGAAGCCCCAGGTGGGGATCTTGTCGGCGTTCGGCAGGACCCGAGTCTTGGAGCGGAGCTTGGCGGTCGGCTTCGTGCCGTCGATCCAGATGTACTCGGCCTTGATTGCCACGGCGGTGAACCTCGCAAACTGAGTGGTGGGTGCCCGCGTAGCGTTGCAAGCCGCCGTTTCCCGGTTGTTCCTCTCATGTAACACGCAGGTGAACCAACCGTCCGCATTGGCGCGGTCACGGTGCGAGAGTGCCGCCGCCGGGCACCCCCGCACCGCGGCGCCGGTGCCGGTGGCGTCAGCGGCGGCGGGCGTGGGCGGCCCGGCGGCGGCGGGTGGCCCAGAGGGCGCAGCCGCCGCCCGCGACCAGGGCGGCGGCTCCGGCGGCCAGCGGGCCGGTGGCGTCGCTGCCGCCGGTGGCGGCCAGATGCTCCCCGGGGGCCGCGGCGGCCCCGGTGGCGGCCTGCGGGACGGTGGCCGGGCGGGTGGCGGCCGGGGTGGTGGCCACTGCGACGGCGGTCGTCGCGGTGCCGTCCGCGACGGGCTGCACGGTCGGGGTCGCCGTCGGGGTGGCGGAGGCGGGCGGGGCGGTCGGCTTCTCGCAGCTCACCGAGGCGACGGTGATCTTCCCGGTCACCTTGGCGACGTTCAGGTTGAGCGGGTTCACCTCGACCCGCACCTCCAGTGCGGAGGCGGCGGCGGTGGTGGAGGTGGTGGTGCGCTTGGAGAACTCGACCGAGACGCTGCCGACCAGCGGGACGTCCACCGCGGTCGGACCGTACAGGCTGAGGGTGACCGGCTTGCCGAGGACGGTGAGCCGGGCGGGCGCGGTGACGTTCGCCGTGGGCTGCCCGTCGACCGGACAGGTGGCCTCGGAGCTGAGCGCCTCCAGGCCGAGCAGGGTGGTGAGCGGCAGGCCGGGTGCGTGCACGTCGGCGTTGACCAGCTGGACGGAGGCGGTGGCGCCCTTGGCGTCGGCCCTGGTCACCGACTTGCCGATGTCGGCCTTGACCAGGGTGATCGGCCCCCGCTGGTCGACGCCGTCCACCGTGGCGGTGAGCACCGAGCCGTCGCGCTGGGCCGGGGTCTCGACCTTGTTGAGCGCGACGTTCACCGGGACGTCCACCGTCTTGTTCAACAGGCTGACGTGCAGGTCGAGTTCGGCGGTGACGGCGCGCGCCCTGCCGGGTTTGGCAGCCGCCGGGGCGGTGGGCCCGGCAGCGTGCGCGAACGGCGCGGCGAGCAGGGCCGGGACCACCACCCCGGCGGCGACGGAGGCGGAGAAGGAGACGGAACGCGAAGAAGACATGGCGGTACCCCCACGGATGGCGATGCGGTGGAGCGCGCCTCCGACGTCACCCACGACAGGGCGGGGAAAGGGGTCGGCGCTCCGAACGACGAGCCGCCAGTCTTCTCGAACAATCCGTCACATGAGTCACACAGAAAGTCATTTCACTCGTTCGAGTGAGAATCCAGGTTGACGCTCAGTGCCGGCCCCCGCCGACGCGCTACGGCAGCCGCCAGTCCACCGGCTGCGCCCCCTGCCGCACCAGCAGCTCATTGGCCCGGCTGAACGGCCGCGAGCCGAAGAAGCCGCCGTTCGCCGAGTACGGGCTCGGGTGCGCGGACTCGATCGCCGGCACCTCCCCCAGCAGCGGGCGCAGATTGCGGGCGTCGCGCCCCCAGAGGATCGCGACCAGCGGGCCGCCGCGGGCCACCAGCGCCCGGATCGCCTGCTCGGTGACCTCCTCCCAGCCCTTGCCCCGGTGCGCGGCGGGCTTGCGCGGAGCCGTGGTCAGGGCCCGGTTCAGCAGCAGCACGCCCTGCTGCGTCCACGGCGTGAGGTCGCCGTTGGACGGCTGCGGCAGGCCGAGGTCGTTGCCGTACTCCTGGAAGATGTTGATCAGGCTGGCCGGGATCGGCCGCACCTCGGGCCCCACCGAGAAACTGAGCCCGACGGCGTGCCCGGGCGTCGGGTACGGGTCCTGCCCGACGATCAGCACCCGCACCGAGGCGAAGGGCTGCTGAAAGGCGCGCAGGACGTTCGGCCCGGAGGGCAGGTACGTGCGGCCGGCGGCCAGCTCCGTGCGCAGGAAGTCGCCCATGGCGGCGACCCGCCCGGCGACCGGCTCCAGGGCGGTGGCCCAACCGGGCTCGACGATCTCGTTCAGTGGACGCGGTGCCATGGGCGCCACCCTATCGGCCTACACCGACAGGTCGTTCCCCTGCACGCCACCGAAAGGATCATGACGGGGGGCGCGGAGAGGATCACCCCACCGGACGCCCCCTCAGCACCACCACCCGCGGGTCCGCCAGCACCCGGACGTCCGCGCGCGGGTCCTCGTCGTACACCACGAAGTCCGCCGACGCGCCCTCCTCCAGCCCGGGCCGGCCCAGCCACTCCCGCGCCCCCCAACTGGCCGCCGACAGCGCCTCGGCCGGGGTGAGCCCCGCCTTCACCAGCTCGGCCACCTCCTCGGCGACCAGGCCGTGGGCCAGCGAGCCGCCCGCGTCCGTGCCGACGTAGACCGGGATGCCCGCGTCGTGCGCCGCGCCGACGGTGTCGTACCGGCGCGCGTGCAGCCGGCGCATGTGCGCGGACCAGGCCGGGAACTTGGCCTCGCCGCCGGCCGCGAGGCCCGGGAAGGTGGCGATGTTGACCAGGGTCGGGACGATCGCCACCCCGCGCTCGGCGAAGACCGGGATCAACTCCTCGGTGAGCCCGGTGGCGTGCTCGACGCAGTCGATGCCGGCCGCCAGCAGATCGGGCAGCGACTCGGCGGCGAAGCAGTGCGCGGTGACCCGGGCACCCTCCTCGTGCGCCGCCGCGATCGCCTCGGCCAGCGCGTCGCCCGGCCAGCAGGCGGCGAGGTCGCCGCGGTCACGGTCGATCCAGTCGCCGACCAGCTTCACCCAGCCGTCGCCGCGCCTGGCCTCGGCGCGGACGTACGCGGTGAGGTCGCCGGGCTCGATCTCGTGCGCGTAGTTGCGGATGTAGCGGCGGGTCCGGGCGATGTGGCGGCCGGCCCGGATGATCCGGGGCAGATCCGCGCGGTCGTCGATCCAGCGGGTGTCGGCGGCCGAACCGGCGTCGCGGATCAGCAGGGTGCCGGCGTCACGGTCGGTGAGCGCCTGCTTCTCGCTGGTGGCCGCGTCCACCGCGCCGTGCGCGTCCAGGCCGACATGGCAGTGCGCGTCCACCAGACCGGGCAGCACCCAGCCGGTCACCGTCCGGACGTCCCCCGCGACGAGCGGGCGGACGAAGGTCACCTTCCCGTCCACCACCCAGAGTTCGTCCCGGACGTCCTCCGGGCCGACCAGTACCCGTCCCCTGACGTGCAGCACCGCACCATCGCTCATGGCCGCACTCTACCGAGGAGGCCGTTCCCTGTAAGCAGTGACAATGGTGCAGACTCGTTCCCGCCCGTACCGCCCGTGTTCACCCGTCACCACCATCCCCGAAAGGCCGGCCGCCACCGTGAGCCCCTTCCTCGACCTGCCCCCGCTCAGCGCCGCCGACTTCGCGGCGATCGAGGACCAGGTGGCCGCGCTGCTGCACACCGAAGCCGACGTGATCGTCACCCAGGGTGAGGCGCTGCTGCCGCTGGAGGCCGCGATCCGGAGCGCCGCGCACCCGGGCTCCACCGCGCTGAACATCGTCACCGGCCCGTACGGCCAGACCTTCGGCAACTGGCTGCGCGACTGCGGGGCCGAGGTCGTGGACCTCGCCGTGCCGTTCGACAGCGCGGTCACCGCCGAGCAGGTCGCCGCCGCCCTCCGGGAGCACCCGGCGATCGACTTCGTCTCCCTCGTCCACGCCGAGGCCGCCACCGGCAACACCAACCCGGTCGCCGGGATCGCCGCCGCCGTCCGCGAGCACGGCGCGCTGCTGATGCTGGACGCCGTCGCCTCGGTGGCCGCCGAGCCGCTGCTCACCGACGCCTGGGGCATCGACCTGTGCGTGATCGGCGGGCAGAAGGCGATGGGCGGCCCGGCCGGGGTCTCCGCCGTCTCGGTCTCCGAGCGCGCCTGGGAGCGGATCGCCGCCAACCCGGCCGCGCCGCGCCGCTCCTACCTCTCGCTGCTGGACTGGAAGGAGCGCTGGACGGACGCCGGCCGCGCCGTACTCCCGCATGCCCCCGCCCAGTTGGAGATGCTGGCACTCGGCGCCTGCCTGGACCGGATCAGCACCGACGGCCTGCCCGCCGTGATCGCCCGCCACCGCGCCGCCGCCTCCGCCACCCGCGCGGGCGTCCGCGCCCTCGGCACCCTCACCCCGTTCGTCCTCCGCGACGAGGACGCGGCCCCGGTCGCCACCACCCTGCGCACCCCGCCCGGCCTGCACGCCGCCGAGCTCGCCGCCCGCCTCGACCCGGCCCTCCCCGTCCAGCCGGGCGGCGGCGCGCTGGCCGCAGAGATGCTCCGCGTCAACCACTACGGCGCCGCGGCCACCCTGCCCACCGTCCGGGCCTGCCTGACCGCCCTGGCCGAGGCCACCGGCGCGGACGCCGGCCCGGCCCTGGCGGCGGCGGAGGCGGCCTGGCAGACCGGCCACTCGCCCGAGTGAGGAAGGTTCGGCTCGGCAGGACCGGGCGGCGGTCATCAGCGGCCCGCCGGCTTCCGGCGCGGATGACCTGACCGGGCTCCGCGGCGGCCGGGTCACCCCGGTCGGGCTCTGACAGGACCCCCGGGCCGATGGCCCGGGGGTCCTGTCTCTCCGGACGCCGGACAGTTCGCGGATCGTTCATCTGCCCGGCACCCGGACCTCACCGGCGCCCGGCAGGCTCCCACCGAGGCAAAGTTGGCTATACAACTTTGCCAGTCGCCGAGGAGGAGACCCCATGTCCCAGCTGTCGCCGTACTGGCTGCGCGACAACTGCCCCTGTGCCGAGTGCCGCGACCAGCGCAACGGGCAGAAGCTGTTCCAGATCACCGACCTGCCGGACGGTCTCGCGATCGCCGCGCGCACCGAGTCCGACGGCGGCCTGGAGGTGCTCTGGTCGGACGGGCACCGGTCCCGCTACCCGCTGGAGTGGCTGGAGCAGCAGGGCGGGGGCGACGGCCGGACCGAGGCGGACAAGCGGCTCTGGACGGCGGCCGACTTCCGGCACGGCGTCCCGGAGGCGTCGTGGGAGGCCTACCTGGCCGATCCGGCCGAGCGGGCCGCGGTGCTCGGCGCCGTACGGCGGTCGGGCTTCGCGGTGCTGCGCGGGGTGCCGGTGGTCGAGCGGCAGGTGCTCGCGGTCGCCGGGACCTTCGGGTATGTGCGGGTGACCAACTACGGCGAGCTGTTCGACGTCCGGGTGGAGCCGGACCCGAACAACCTGGCCTTCACCAGCGTCGCGATCGCCCCGCACACCGACAACCCGTACCGGGACCCGGTGCCCACCCTCCAGCTGCTGCACTGCCTGGACAACTCCGCGCCGGGCGGCGACTCCGGGCTGGTGGACGGCTTCAAGGCGGCGGCCGTCCTGCGGGCCGAGGCGCCGGAGGACTTCGCCGTCCTGACCCGCAAGCCCGTCCCGTTCGTCTTCCGCGACCGCGCCACCGAGCTGCGCGCCGACCGGCCGCTGATCGGTGTGGACCCGCTCGGCCGGATCCGGGAGGTGCGGTTCAACAACCGTTCGATCGGCACCCTGCGCGGGCCCGCCGAGGAGCTGGACGCCTTCTACGCGGCGTACCGGCGGTTCGCCGCGATCACCCTGCGGCCCGAGCTGCGGCTGGAGTTCCGGCTCGACCGGGGCGACTGCCTGATCTTCGACAACGTCCGTCTGCTGCACGCCAGGACCGCCTTCGAGCAGGACGGTTCGCGCCACCTCCAGGGCTGCTACGCCGACCTGGACTCGCTGACGAGCACCCTCGCGGTGCTGGACCGGCAGGCCGCCGCGCTGGACGAGCTCGCCGGGCTGTTCGCCGGCGAGGGCGCCGGGGAGTACCTGGGCGAGGCGGTCACCATGGCCGAGCACATGCTCCAGGCGGGTGCGCTGGCCGAGGCCGCCGGGGCCGCCCCGCACCTGGTCGCCGCCGCGCTGCTGCACGACGTGGGCCACTTCCAGGGGGCGCTGCACGGACGGGATCTGATGCTGGGTCAGGACAACCGGCACAGCGACACCGGGGCCCGGTGGCTGGAGCGGTGGTTCGGCCCGGAGGTGACGGAGCCGGTCCGGCTGCACGTGGCCGCCAAGCGCTACCTCTGCGCGGTCGAGCCCGGCTACCGCGCCAAGCTGTCGGAGGCCTCCGAGTACACCCTCCGGGTGCAGGGCGGCCCGATGAGCGCGGAACAGGCCGCCGCCTTCGCCGCCCTGCCGGGCGCGGCGGACGCGGTCGCCGTCCGCCGCTGGGACGAGCAGGCCAAGGAGGCGGACGCCGGGACGCCCGGCTTCGAGCACTTCCGGCCGCTGCTCGCCGACCTGATGAAGTAGCGCGGCGGGGCGGGGGGGGGGGGGGGGCGCCCCCCCCCCCCCCCCCCCCCCCCCGGGGGGGGCCCCCCCCCCCCCCGCCCCCCCCCCCCGGCGGGCCCCGGGTGTGAGCGGGAAGCACCCCCCCCCCCCCGGGGGGGGAG